>JBIIDH010000069.1:0-19190 GCA_044238435.1 Ilumatobacteraceae bacterium
ACTACCTCGGCCTGCCGGTGCTGATGAAGGCCAAGGGCAAGTGCACCACCGACCACATCTCGGCGGCCGGCAAGTGGCTCACCTACCGCGGCCACCTCGAGAACATCTCGGGCAACCTCTTCCTCGGCGCCATCAACGCCTACGGCGACCAGTACGAGGCCGGACACGGCAAGGACGTGCGCGACGGCAGCGTCGACACCTTCCCGAACCTGGCCAAGAAGTACAGCGAGGCGGGTGTCCGCTGGTGCGCCATCGGCGATCGCAACTACGGCGAGGGCTCGTCGCGCGAGCACGCCGCCATGGAGCCCCGCTTCCGGGGCGGCGTGGTCATCTTCGCCCGCAGTTTCGCCCGCATCCACGAGACCAACCTGAAGAAGCAAGGCCTCGTGCCCCTCACCTTCGCCGACCCGGCCATCTACGAGCAGATCGGCGAGGACGACCGCATCAACGTGCTCGACCTGCCGCCGAAGCCCGGCCAGAACGTGCGCTGCCAGATCGTGAAGCCCGACGGCAGCACGGTCGACTTCGAGGGCGTGCACACCTTCAGCGACGAACAGGTCGAGTGGTTCAAGGCCGGCTCCGCACTGAACGTGGTGCGGCGCAAGGTCGCCGAAGGCGCAGCATGAGCGTCGCCGAAGGCGCAGCATGAGCGTCGCCGAAGGCGCAGCATGAGCGTCGCCTGCTGACGATGGACATCCTCGGCGCACTGCGCACCACCGGGGCCGTCCGCGGCTTCACCGACGACGCGGTCGGCGACGATGTCGTCGCCGCCATCCTCGACGACGCCCGCTTCGCGCCGAGCGGCGGCAATCAGCAGCCGTGGCGAGTCGCCGTGGTGCGCGACACCGCGGTGCGGCGCGACATGGCTGCGCTCATGCGCCCGGTGTGGGAGGAGTACGCGGGCGCGCAGGCTGCCGGCAAGCGGGCGTTCGCGTTCGGCCAGTCCACCGGTGATCCACCCGTCGCTGCACCGAACGCACTCCTCGACCACATCGACACCGTGCCCGTGGTGCTGGCCATCGCCGCCGACCTGCGCAAGATCGCCATCATGGACGGCAATGCCGAGCACCGACCCGCCGTCGTCGGTGGGGCCAGCATCTATCCGTTCTGCTGGAGCGTGCTGTTGGCCGCACGAGCACGCGGCCTCGGCGGCGTGCTCACCACGTTCCTGTCACGCGCCGAGGCAGCTGCAGCGCCGGTGCTCGGCCTGCCCGCCGACCATGCACTGGTGGCCACGATCTTCCTCGGCGTGCCGACGCACCAGAACACCAAGCTGAAGCGCAGGCCGGTGTCGAGTTTCGCCACCGTCGACCGCTTCGACGGCGAGCCGCTCGATGATCCCCGCACCTGAGCCTGCCGAGCCCGATGATCCGGGCACCACGAGCGACGAGCGCACGATGCTCGTCGAGTTCCTCGACTACTTCCGCGCCGTGCTCGAACGCAAGGCGCGCGGCCTCGACGAGCACCAGGTGCGCGTTCGAGTCGCAGCGAGTTCGATCGATCTCCTCGGACTCGTCCGCCACATGGCCGAGGTCGAGCGCTGGTGGTTCCGAGCCGTGTTCACTGCCGAGGTCGACACCGGCATCTTCGGCGACGACGACCCCGACATCGAGTGGCACCACACGTCTGACGACACACTGGCCGAGGCCCTCCACCACTGGCACGCCGAGGTCGACCGGGCGCGAGCGATCGTGAACGCCGCTCCGTCACTCGACACGATCGCCGCGTTCAGAGCCAGCCGCCGCGGCGACGTGTCGTTGCGCTGGATCCTCGTGCACATGATCGAGGAGTACGCGCGGCACTGTGGCCACGCCGATCTCATCCGCGAAGCGATCGACGGCGTCACCGGCGATTGATCGCCGGGCGCAGCCGCGCTCAGGAACCGAGCGGGCCGGGCCGGCGCTCGGCCAGCGCGGTCTTCGCCCGCTCGGCGGCCTCACGCGCCCGATCGGCCAGGCGGCGGGCCGCCTTGCCGATGCGTTGCACCCGGTCGAGCACCGCATCTCGCGCCACTTCGGCCTCGCTGGTGAGGCCCTGCAGCGACTCGATCTTCCACCACTTCACCACGACGGGCTGCAGGATCTGGTCGTGATGCTGCTGGAGGTTGTACAGCCCACCGCGGGCGATGGCCTCGGCATGCTGCTTGAACCCCGGGATGCCGGTACCGGGCATCTCGAACTCGCGCACCTGGCGCTCGATGGCCGGCAACACGATGGACGGGGCGATCTCGAGCGCCGCCGAGGTGAGGTCGCGATAGAAGAGGAAGTGGAAGTTCTCGTCGGCCGCCACCCGGCTGAGCACGTCGTAGCCGGCCTGGGCGACGGGGTGGTCGCCGAGTGCGTCGGTGAGCGCCTTGCCCGTGTTGCGATGGGCGATTCGCGTGGCCAGTTCCTGCAGGGCGACGTACACGAACGCATCCACCGGGGTGGCCGGCTGCGGCACCTGCCCACCCGACATCTGCGCCATCCGACCGTCCTCGAGATCGCGCGGGTTCAGCGTGCGGGTGACGGTCATGAAGTCGCGGAGCGCAATGGAGTGGCGGGCCTCCTCGGCGGTCCAGCGGTGCGACCATTCGCGCCACACCCCGGCGTTGCCGAAGGTGGCGTCGATGGTCTGGAAGTAGTACGGCAGGTTGTCCTCGGTGAGCAGGTTCACGAACAACGCACTGCGCACCGGGTCGGGTAGCGGCACCTCGTCGGCGTCCCAGTCCTCACCGGGAACGAAGTCGCGGCCGAGGCTCCACGGCACGTGCTCGTGCGGGTACCAGGGTTTGCACGTCTCGTAGTGCCGTTCCGTGAGGCGCTCGGCCACCGGGGTGAGCTCGTCCATCAGGCTCGCGACACTGGTCATGTGCACACTCTACCTACCGGTCGGTAGACAATCCGGTCACAGCACATCTGTCCCGCCCCAGTAGGTTCCAGCCATGCACGTCGGCCTGCTCACCCTCGGCGATCTCTGCACCGATCCGCTGACCGGCCGGCGCGCCACCCCCGCCCAGCGCCACCGCCAGATCGTCGACGAAGCGGTCGTCGCCGAGGCCTGCGGCTTCGAGTCGGTGCACCTCGGCGAGCACCACTTCAGCGAGTACATCATGTCGGCGCCCACCGTCGTGCTCGGTGCCATCGCCGCACGCACCTCCACCATCCGCCTGTCGAACGGTGTGGCCCTGGCCGCCAACCTCGACCCGGTGCGCGTGGCCGAGGACTACGCCACCGTCGATGCGCTGAGCAACGGCCGCGTCGAACCGTGCTTCGGTCGCGGCACCCTCTTCCCCGACGTGTACACCGGATTCGGACAGGACGAGCACACCGCCAAGGCGCGTTTCGCCGAGCACGTCGAGCTGGTCCACCGGCTCTGGACCGAGGAGTCGGTCACGTGGTCGGGCCAGTTCCGCGCCCCGCTGCACGACGCAACCGTGCACCCCCGGCCCACCCAACAGCCGCGGCCGCCCATCTGGATCGGCGCCGGACTGTCGCCCGAGTCGATCGACCTCGCCGCCCGCCTGGGCTGCTGGCTGATGCTGCCCACCGTGTTCGGCACCTGGCCGATGTTCCGTCCCGTCGTCGACCGCTACATCGAACTGTGGGAGGCCTACGGCCACGACCCGACGCAGCGCCGCATCGGCTGCTGCAGCCATGCCTTCGTGGCCAGCGACAGCGCTGATGCCAAGCGACGCTGGGCGCCGCGCTACCTGCACTACCTCGAGTCGGTCATCCGCTGGCAGCAGGCCAGCGCTGCCCGCGCCGGCGCCACGGTGGGCCGGTTCCCGCTGCACGACTTCGACACGATGAACAGCACCATCGCCCTCTGCGGATCGCCCGCCGAGGTGGTCGACCGCATGGGCGAGGCCCGCGAGGCGCTCCACCTCGACACACACATCCTCATGTTCGACATGGGTGGCATCCCCGACGACGAGTTGTTCCCCGCCATCGAACTCGCCGGCGAGCAGGTCCTCACTCAGCTGTGAGGAACCCCAGGGTTGCGTGGTCGGCCACCACGCACCGTGGCCGAAATGACGTAATGTCACCGACGTGCACTCGGTGACGCGGCGCCTGATCAGCATTCCCGCTCTGCTCGTTGCCGCGGTGCTGCTCGTGGTGCTCCTCCCCTTCTGGCTACCCCTAGCAGTGCTCGTCGACGCCGTACGCGGCAGGTGGCGTCTCCCCCTCGCCCGGCTGCTCACATTCGCGCTCGGCTGGGCGTGGCTCGAGACCGCCGGCGTCGCCGGAGCGACAGCGATGTGGATCGCCGGGCGCAGCACCGACACTGCCCGCCACTACGCGCTGCAACGGTGGTGGGCCGCCAACCTGATGGCGTGGCTGCGGGTCACCACGGGCATCCGCGTCGAGACCCACGGCGTGGAGGCGTTCACCCCGGGGCCCATCGTGCTGCTGTGCCGCCACGCCAGCCTCGCCGACTCGCTGGTGAGCGCCTGGGTTATCACCCATCTGGCCCACGCCACCCCGCGCTACGTGCTCAAGCGTGAACTCCTCGCCGACCCGTGCCTCGACGTGGTGGGCAACCGCCTCCCGAACCATTTCCTCGACCGCGAGGCCACCGACTCGACGGCCGAACTCGATGCGCTCACCGCGCTCAGCCGCGGCATGGGTCCGAACGATGTGGCCGTCATCTTCCCCGAGGGCACCCGCGCCTCGAACGCGAAGCGCTCGCGGGCGCTGCAGAAGATCGGCGAACGCGACCCCGAGCGCGCCACCCGACTGGCCGGCCTGCGCCACCTCATCCCGCCGCGACCAGCCGGGGCGTCGGCACTGCTCGCCGGCTGCCCCGAGGCCGACGTCGTGCTGGCCTGGCACATCGGCTTCGACGGGCTCGACACGTTCGGCGGCATCCTGCGCCACCTCGCCCGCAAGCCGCTGCCGGTGGTGTTCACCGCCCGGCGCATCCCCCGCGCCGATGTGCCCTCCGGTGATGCATTCACCGCGTGGATCGACCAACACTGGCTCACCCTCGACGACTCCGTCGACGACCTGCTGCACCGGGTCGATCCCGCCCGCTCAACCGCACACACCCAGGAGTGACCCGATGACCGACGCCGCCACGGCGATGTCAACCGCCGCCATCGTGATCGTGGTGCTCATGGTGAGCACCTGGGCCATCAGCGTGGCCCTGAAGAACGCCTCCATCGTCGACATCGTGTGGGGCCTCGGCTTCGTGCTGGTGGCCTGGGGCGTGAACCTCACCACCGACGGGCTCGACGCACGGCAATGGGTGCTCACCCTGATGACCACCATCTGGGGCCTGCGCCTGTGCCTCTACCTCGCCTGGCGCAACCACGGCAAGGGAGAGGACTTCCGCTACCGGGCGATGCGCAAGCGCTGGGGGCCACGGTTCTGGCTGATCAGCCTGGGCACCGTGTTCGGCCTGCAGGGTGTGCTGATGTGGATCGTGTCGCTGCCGGTGCAGTTGGGGCAGGCCGACAGCACGCCCGACCTCGGCGTGCTCGCCTGGATCGGCCTGGCCGTGTGGGCGCTGGGGCTGTTCTTCGAGGTGGTGGGCGACGCCCAACTGGCGCGGTTCAAGGCCGACCCGGCGAACGCCGGCGTGGTGATGGACCGCGGCCTGTGGCGCTACACCCGCCACCCCAACTACTTCGGCGACGCGTGCGTGTGGTGGGGCATCGCCCTCGTGGCCGCCGAGACCGGCACGGGTGCCTGGGGCATCATCGGTGCGGTGGTGATGACCGTGCTGCTGCGGCGGGTGTCGGGCGTGACGCTGCTCGAGAAGTCGCTCGTGAAGCGCCGCGCCGGCTACGACGACTACGTCGCCCGCACCTCGCCGTTCATCCCTCGCCCGCCGAAGCGCTCCGGTCGCTGAGATCCGGCCGGCCGAGATCCGGCCGTCAGTCGGTGCCCGGGCGCCGCTTGCTCTCGGGAGTCGCCTTGGCGGCAGCACTCCCCGGAGGCATCGCGGCCGCGACTTCCTCCGGTGTGGGCTTGCGCTTCTCGCGGCTCTCGGGCGGCAGCAGCCCCATGATCGCCTTCATGATCTTCTTCGTGTCGACGTCGGGGTCGTCGTGCTTCAGCTTCACGGGGGCACCCACCCGCACCGTGACGAGCGGCGGGTCGAGCACGTTCAACACGTTCGGGACCCGGGCCGATCGGGGCCACACCTTCTCGGTGCCCCACAGCCCCACGGGCACCACGGTGGCGCCGGTGAGGGCGGCCAAACGGGCAGCGCCCCAGCGGCCCTTCAACTTCGGTTCGAAGAACGCCTTGCCGCGCGGGATGGTGCCCTGGGGCATCAGCGCCACCATGTCGCCGGAGGCGAGCGCGTCGGCGGCGGCCTGCAACGGTTCGTCGGAGCCTGTGCCGCGGTCGACGCGGATGCCACCCATGGCCGCTGCGATCTGACCGATGACCGGCGCGTCGAACACCTCTTTCTTGCCGAGGAACCGCACGGTTCGCCCGGTGCGGGCGATGGTGACGGCCAACGCAGCGACGTCGAAGTAGCTGCGATGGTTGCCGACGATGATGACCGGGCCGGTAGCAGGGATGTGCTCGACGCCGCTGATGTCGAAACGCGCGTACGGGAACAGCATGGGGTGGGTCATGGCGAGCGCCACTCGCTGCAACTCGAGGTTGACGACAGGGATCTTGGCCACAGCGGAACCTCCACTGCCGATATCAGCCGCGGCCGACAGGTCGAGGACAGGCCAACGACGGGCCGCCGCCATCACCGCCATACGCGGATCGGGGTTCACCACGAACGGGTTCCCCACCGCAGCGAGCAATGGGGTGTCGTACACGCTGTCGCTGTAGGCGTAGCTCTCGGCCAGCGACACCCCGTGGGCCTGGGCCCACTCGGTGACGGCCGCCAACTTGCCGGCGCTCCACACGAACGGGCCGACGATGGTGCCGTCGTAGGTGCCGTCGGCGTTCACGCCGTAGCGCGTGGCCACGACATCGTCGAGACCGAGCAGGTCGGCGAGCGGCTTCACCATGTCGTACGGCGTGGTGGTGGCCATCACCACCGGACGGCCGGCTGCACGGTGCTCGGCGAACAACGGTTCGGCGAGGGGCTGCACCATCGACCGCAGCGTGGCCGCTGCCTCGGCGGCCGCCCGCTCGACGGCGGCACGCTGCTTGCCGCGGGCCAGCACGGCCGCCTGCCTGGCGATGGCCATCGAGGGGACGGTCTCGCCGATGGTGTTGAACAGTTTGAACAGCAGTGACTCGCCCGGAATCGACCGGCTGACGAGGCCGGCGGCCTTCATGGCCTGCGAGAACACCTCGCCCGACGCACCGGCGAGCAGGGTGCGGTCGAGATCGAAGAAGGCTGCGCCCCGGAGCGGTTCAGCGGACATACGACGTCAGACTAGGCGGTGCGACAGAGCCGGAAAACGGGAAAGACCCCGCCTTGGGGGAAGCGGGGTCTCTCAACCTGAACCCGATGGTTTGGGGGAACCATCTGCGGGGTTCTGTCGAGCAAGTTGTTGGGGGACAACTCGCTGCGATCGACATGTGAAAGTATGCACGTGAACGAGTGATCTTTCAAGTTGTAATCGTGGATAGTTGGTATCTTTTTTCGAGATGGATCTCCGCCAGCTCACTGCGCTCGTAGCGATCGCCGACCACGGTTCGTTCTCTGCCGCAGCTCGGGCCCTGTACACGGTGCAGTCGAACGTGAGCGGCCACATCGCCCGCCTCGAGAAAGAGCTCGGTGTCGTCCTGGTCGACCGCCAGCGCGGTGGACTCACCGACGAGGGACTGATGGTGGTCGAGCGGGCACGTCGCGTGATGCACGAGCTGGAGGACATCGCCGCCGACATGGCCTCACGCGGCGATGAGGTGACAGGCGAGACCCGCCTGGGCTCCATCGGCACCACCGCCCGCTGGCTGCTCCCCCAGCTGCTCACCCAGGTCGAGCGCACCCACCCCGGCGTGCACGTCACCATCCACGAGGGCAACACCACGGCCCTCGTTCCCCGCGTCGCCTCGGGTCTGCTCGACGCTGCCGTCGTCCACCTCCCCATCGACGACACCGACGTCACCGTCACCCCGCTGTTCGCCGAAGACCTCGTCCTGCTCGTGCACACGCGGCACCCCCTCGCGGCGCACGACACCATTCGTCTGCCGGCATTGGCCCATACGCCGCTGCTGCTGCCACCCACCGGCACAGCGCTGCGCCGCGTCATCGACCGTGCCGCCGGCGCCGTCGACACCCAACTCGTCGCGCAGGCCGAGATCGACGGCGTCCGTCTGCTCGCCTCGCTCGCGTTCGAGGGCTACGGGGCGGCCATCGTGCCGGCCACGGCGATTCCTCGCTGGCTGAAGGCCGACTTCAAGCGCGTCACCGTTCCCGAACTGCCGCGCCGGGTGGTGGGGTGGGTGCAGCGCAAGCGCCCCACTCCCAGCGCCCCCACACGGGCACTCGCCGAGGTGCTGCGCGACGTCATCGAGAAGCAGGGTCCCAAGCAGCCCGGTGTGCACGTGGGGGCCGACGCGTTCCCGTTCAACGCGGTCCGCACCAACTGACACCCCATCCCCGGCCCGGCCTAGGCTGGCCGCCATGACGTCGATCGCGTTGCGAGCAGGGGTGCCCAGCATCGTGCGCGTGGCCACGCGCACCATCGACGAACGGCCCGTCGTCTGGGTCGACGTCGACGCCAGCGACCGCCAGGGAGCCCTGTCGTCGGCATCGTCGGAACAGATCGCCGCCGGCGCCGACTTCGCCCTCCACCAGCGTGTGCCGCTCGTCGTGGTCGTGCGCTCCAGCGGCGCCGACATCAACGAGGGCATCGCCGCGCTGCACGGTTGGGGGCATGCCGCCCGGGCACTGGCCAACTGCTCCGGCATCGTGCCGGTGGTGATGATCGTCGACGGCCCCGCCGTGAGCGGCCCTGCACTGTTGCTCGGCCTCGCCGACCTCGTGGTGATGACCGAGGCGTCGTACGCATTCGTCAGTGGCCCCACCATGGTGGCCGAGTTCACCGGCGTCCTCGTCGACCACGACGAACTCGGCGGAGCCGTCACCCACGCCCGCTACACGGGCGCAGCCTCGCTCGTCGCCGCCGATCTCGCTGCAGCCGAAGAGATGGTGGCGGGCCTGCTCGCCTACCTGCCCGCCAACAACGACGACGAGCCCCCGCTGTGGCCCACCGACGACCCTGTCGAGCGCGACACCACGGCAGCGGGCGCGCTCATCCCCTCCTCGTCGACCGGCAGCTACGACGTGCGGCACGTCATGCGCGAACTCGTCGACGACGGCGAACTGCTCGAACTGCGCGGGCGGTGGGCCACCAACGTGGTCACCGCCTTCGCCACGGTGGGCGGCATGCCGGTGGGAATCGTCGCCAATCAGCCCATCTCGCTGGCTGGCACGCTCGACATCCCCGCGTCGCAGAAGGCGGCGCGGTTCGTGGCCTTCTGCGATGCGTTCAACCTGCCCATCATCACCCTCGTCGACACACCCGGGTTCTACCCCGGCAAAGACCTCGAGTGGCGCGGCATGATCCGTCACGGCGCACAACTCGTGTTCGCCTACGGGCGCGCCACGGTGCCACGCATCTGCGTCATCCTGCGCAAGAGCTACGGCGGCGCCTACATCGTCATGGACTCCAAGACGATGGGCAACGACCTGTGCATCGCCTGGCCCTGGGCCGAACTGGCGGTGATGGGCGCCGGGCAGGCTGCCGCCATCCTCCAACGCCGCGCCACCCCCGACGAACGCGCTGCCTTCGAGGCCGACTACACCGAACGCCTTCTCAACCCCTACATCGCCGCCGAGCGCGGCTTCGTCGACGCCGTCGTCGAACCGGCCGAGACACGTGCCGTCATCGGCCACGCCCTCGCCACGTTGATCGACAAGCGCGAGCGTCTGCAGGCCCGCACGCACGACAACACACCGCTGTAGTCCGACCGGGTCCGACACCGCGCTCCAGTTCGACACGGTTGGGCCCGATACCAAGGGGGGCCGCTAGTCTCGGCCACTGGGGAGAAAGCCCCACCACATCATCCGTGTCACCCGAGGGAGCAACGTGCCCGACACCATCACCATCACCGACGACCGCACGGGAAAGACCGTGACCGTACCCATCCAGGGCGGTGTCTTCCCTGCTTCGGCCGTCCGTGAGCTCGACCCGTCGTTGTACATCTACGACCCGGCCTACATGCAGACCGCCGCCTGCAAGAGTTCGATCACCTACCTCGACGGCGAGGCCGGCATCCTGCGCTACCGGGGCTACCCCATCGAGCAGCTGGCCGAGCACAGCACCTACCTCGAAGTGGCATACCTGCTGCTGAACGGCGAACTGCCCGACGCCGCGCAGTTGGCCCAGTGGAACGACGACGTCACCCACCACACCTTCATCCACGAGAACATGCGCAAGCGGTTCGTCGACGGCTTCCACTACGACGCCCACCCGATGGGCATGCTCGTCAGCTCGCTCGCCGCGCTCGGCACGTTCTACAGCGACGCCAAGGACATCGACGACAAGGCCAGCCGCGACAAGCAGATCCTGCGCCTCATCGCGAAGACCCCCACGCTCGCCGCGATGGCCTACCGCTTCTCGGTGGGCCTGCCGTTCGTCTACCCGAACAACAGCCTCAGTTTCCCCGCCAACTTCCTCAACATGATGTGGCGCGTGGGCGACGACTACCAGATCGACCCGCGCCTCGAGCGGGCCATGGACGTGCTGTTCATCCTGCACGCCGATCACGAGCAGAACTGCGGCACCACCGCGATGCGCGTGGTCGGTTCCAGCCACGCCGACCCCTACTCGGCCGCCGCTGCCGCAGCCTCGGCCCTCTACGGCCCGCTGCACGGTGGCGCCAACGAGGCCGTCGTGCGCATGCTGGCCGACATCGGCAGTATCGACAACGTGCCCGCGTTCATCGACGAGGTGAAGAGCGGCAAGGGCAGCCGCTTGATGGGCTTCGGCCACCGCGTCTACAAGAACTACGACCCGCGGGCCACCATCATCAAGAAGACGGCCTACGACGTGTTCGAGGTGACGGGCAAGAACCCGCTGCTCGACATCGCGCTCAAGCTGGAAGAGACCGCCCTCAGCGACCCGTACTTCGTCGACCGCAAGCTGTACCCCAACGTCGACTTCTACTCCGGCCTCATCTACCAGGCGCTCGGTTTCCCGGTGGCCATGTTCACGGTGCTGTTCGCCATCCCGCGCACGGTCGGTTGGCTCGCCCACTGGCAGGAACTGCTCGGCGACAAGGACCAGAAGATCAGCCGGCCGCGTCAGTGGTACACGGGCGTCGACGCCCGCGACTACACCCCGATCACCGATCGCTGATCACCGGCCGCTGATCACCGGCCGTCATCCGCACCCGGCCGTCGCTCCGTAAGGAGGTGGGTATGACCATCGACGACGAGTTGCCCGAGATCGACCCTGCTGCGCCGCGCCGCGACCCCGACCCGGCGCCACGCTGGGCGGGGCCGGTCGCCGGTCTCATCGCCGCTGCCACCGCAGTGTGCGTCGGCTGGCTCGTCGCCGCTGTCATTGACGTTGTGGCCCCGCTCGACGCCGTCGGCAGCGAGTTCATCGACCACACGCCGCGCTGGTTGAAGAACCTGGCCATCGACCTGTTCGGCACGAACGACAAGCTCGCCCTCCGGGTGGGAATGGTCGTCACCATCGCGCTCCTCGCCTGCCTGGCGGGCGCGCTGGCACGCAGGCGACCGGCATCGGGTGCTGCCGTCATCGCCGCGGCGGGCATCATCGGCGCAATCATCGCCGCCGGCCGGCCGGGCGAGTCCGCCGCCGCTGCAGTACCCGCACTCGTGGCAGCGGTGGTGGGCGCGGCGTTGCTGTGGTGGCTCGGCACCTGGGTGCGCCGCAGCGATCCGGCCGCCGAACGACCCGGCGAGTCGGCTGCGCCGGCTGGCTGGGACCGTCGCCGCTTCATGACTGCCACCGGCGGGGCCGCCGGCCTTGCCGTGGTGGCCGGTGTCGGCGCCCGAACAGTCGAGAACCGGCGCATCGACGACCTGCGCGCCGCCGCGCCCGACACGCTGCCCGCGCTGGCCCCGCCGTCCATCGGCGATGCCGACATCACCTCCGCCGCACCCGCCGTGCCCGCCGACGCCACCCTGTCACCCATCACCCCGTTCATCACCCCGAACGACGACTTCTACCTCATCGACACCGCGCTGTCGGTGCCACGCATCCGTCTCGACCGGTGGGCGGTCGACATCGACGGCCTGGTCGACCGCCCGCTGCGGCTCACCTACGACGACCTGCTCGCCCGACCGCAGGTCGAACGCATCATCACCATCGCCTGCGTCTCCAACGAGGTGGGCGGCAACCTCATCGGCACCGCCCGCTGGCAGGGTGTGCTGCTGGCCGATCTGCTGAACGAGGCCGGTGTGCAACCCGAGGCCGAGCAGGTGTACGGCACCTCGGTCGACGGCTGGACCTGCGGCTTCCCGGTGGCCGCGGCGTTCGACGGTCGCGACGCCATGATCGCCGTGGGCATGAATGGCGAGCCACTCCCCTTGCGCCACGGCTTTCCTGCCCGTGTGATCGTGCCCGGCCTGTACGGCTACGTGAGCGCCACCAAGTGGCTGGCCCGTCTGCAGCTCACCCGGTGGAGCGAGCACGTCGGCTACTGGGTGCCCCGTGGCTGGGCCGCCGAAGCACCGGTGAAGACCCAGTCACGCATCGACGTGCCGCGCCGTGGCGATACGGTGCCTGCTGGCCGCACCGCCATCGCCGGCGTCGCCTGGGCTCAGCAACGCGGTGTCGCCAAGGTCGAGATCAGCATCGACGACGGCGAGTGGGTGGAAGCCCGCCTGGGCAGCGACGTCAGCATCGACACCTGGCGCCAGTGGGCCTACGACTGGGACGCCACGCCCGGCGAGCACATCGTGCGGGTGCGAGCCACCGACGGCACGGGCGAGACACAGACCGACGAGGTGGCCCGCCCCGACCCCGACGGTGCGACCGGGTATCACACCCGCACCGTCGTGGTCGAGGGCTGACGCCGACTCAGTCGGCGATGGTGACGACGATCTTGCCGGTGTTGGCGTTGGCGGCCATGTGCTGCTGGGCCTCGGCGATGCGTTCGAAGGGGTACACGCTGTCGATGACGGGCAGCATCGCCCCGGTGTCGAACAGCGGCAGCATCTCTGCGGCGAAGCGTCGGGTGACCGCCACCTTCTCCTCGATCGGCCTGGCTCGCAACGTGGTTCCCACCCATGTGGCGCGCTTGCCCATCAACAGACCCACGTTCACCGGCACCGTGCCGCCGCCCATCAGTCCCACCTGCACGATGGTGCCGCGCGTGGCCACCGCCTGCAGGTTGCGGTCGATCTCGTCGCCGCCCACCACGTCGAGGATGGTGTCGAAGCCCTGCGGCACGGCAGCCTTGGCGTCGGCCAACCAGTCGTGCGGCGATCGTTCGAGGACGAGGTCGGCACCCAACTCGCGGCACGCGTCAGCCTTGCCCGCCGAGCAGGTGACGGCGATTCGCGCCCCGATGGCCTTGGCGATCTGGATCGACGCGGTGCCCACACCGCTGGCCCCGGCGTGAACGAGTGCCCAGCGGCCGCTCGATAGCCCACCCTGCAGCACCAGCGCATCCCAGGCGGTGAGGAACACCTCGGGGATCGCGGCTGCATGGGCGAGCGCCATACCTGCGGGCACGGCGAGCAACTGCCGTTCGTGGGTGGCGATGCGCTCGGCGTAGGCACCGCCGGCCTCGATGCCCATCACCCGGTCGCCCACCTGCCACATCGTCACCCGTGCGCCTACGTCGACGACGGTGCCGGCGAACTCGAGGCCCGGGATCTCGGGCTTCACGCGCCGCGGATCTGGGTACAGCCCCATCCGCTGCAGCAGGTCGGCGCGGTTCAGCGCCGTGGCGGCCACCTCGACGAGCACCTCATCGGGGCCCGGCACCGGCTCGGCGACCTCCTCGATCGTGAGGACCTCGGGTCCGCCGTAGGAGTGCAGGACGACAGCGCGCATGGTGCTGATTCTCACACGGCGGCGGGCCCGAGTTCGAGCACGAAGGCGAGGCCGATGATGCCGTCCCAGTTCTCGTCGTACTCGGGCGTGCGCACGAATCCGATCCGCTCGTACAGACGTTGCGCGCCGGGCATCGACTCGAGGGTGTGGATGCGAATCCGTCGACGTCGCCGCCGACGCGACTCGTCGATCACCCACTGCACCATGGCGTCCCCGACGCCTCGCCCCTGCACCGATGGATCGACGCCGAAGAACCGGAAACTGGCCGCTTCGGCGTCGTCGAACTCGGCGTGTTCGCCGACCATCAACGGTAGGTAGGTGAGGCACGCGACGATGCGCCCCTCGTCGACGGCGACGATCACCTCTGCCTCGTCGCCGCGGCCGTCGATGTCACCCAGCAGTGCGTCGTACTCGTCATCGCGCGGATAGTCGGGCAGGCGGAAGTAGGCGTCCTGCACGATGCGACCCGCGGCTGCAGCGTCGTCGGTGGGGGCGATTCGGCGGATCTCCATCGGCCGGACACCCTACGCTCGGGCCATGGACGACGCCCATCGCATTCGCACCCTCGAGCAACTCCGCGAGCACTACCGGCAGCCGGCCGCCCTCACGGCGAACAAGGAGCGGCCAGCCATCGACGACGCCAGCCGACAGTTCATCGAACGCAGCCGGTTCGCCGTGGTGGGCACGTTCGATGCAGCCGGCAACCCCGACGTGTCGCCCCGCGGCGGCCACAGCGGATACGTACGCGTGCTCGATCCCACGCATCTCGCCATGGCCGACCTGGGTGGCAACAACCGCCTCGACACCCTGCAGAACGTGGTCGACACGGGTCGCGCCGCCTTCGTGTTCGTGGTGCCGGGTCAGAGCGAGACCGTACGCGTGAACGGTCGCGCGTGGGTGAGCGTCGATCCCGAGTTGCTCGCCGGGTTCACCCTGCCACGCGTCCCGAAGTCGGCTGTCGTCGTCGAGGTGGAGACCACCTACGTGCACTGCGCCAAGGCATTCCATCGCGGCGGGGTGTGGGATCCCGACGTGTGGGCGTCGTTGGCCGACACCCCAGACGGCGCGGCGATCCTGAGCTGCCAGGTGGTTGCCGAAGGAACGCCCGACCAGCTGCGCGTGTGGCTCGACGAGAGCTACGTCGACGACCTCGCCGCCGAACGCTGACGCGTTCAGCCCTGGCCGATCACGCCATCTTCGCCTGGAGGCGACGGTCAAGCGCGTCGAGGAAGTCCTCGGTGGTGAGCCACGGCGTGTCCCTGCTGATGAGCAGCGCCAGGTCCTTCGTCATCTCGCCCTGCTCGACCGCCTCGATGCACACCCGCTCGAGCGTCTCGGCGAATGCCGTGACATCGGGCGTGCCGTCCATCTTGCCGCGGTAGCTGAGACCCTGCGTCCAGGCATAGATCGACGCGATCGGGTTGGTCGAGGTCTTGTTGCCCTTCTGGTGCTCGCGGTAGTGGCGGGTGACGGTGCCGTGCGCCGCCTCGGCCTCGACCGTCTTGCCATCGGGGGTCATCAGCACGCTGGTCATCAGACCCAGCGAGCCGTAGCCCTGGGCCACGGTGTCGCTCTGCACGTCGCCGTCGTAGTTCTTGCACGCCCACACGTAGCCGCCCTCCCACTTCATCGCGCAGGCAACCATGTCGTCGATGAGGCGGTGCTCGTAGGTGAGACCGGCCGCGTCCATCTCGGCTTTGAACTCGGTCTCGTACACCTCCTGGAAGATGTCCTTGAACTGACCGTCGTAGGCCTTGAGGATGGTGTTCTTGGTGGACATGTAGACCGGGTAGTTGCGGTTCAGGCCGTAGCGCAGCGAGGCGCGGGCGAAGTCGCGGATCGAGTCGTTGAAGTTGTACATGCCCATGGTGACGCCGCCGTCGGCGCCGAAGTCGGCGATCTTCATCTCCACCGGGGCGCTGCCGTCGGCCGGGGTGTAGGTCATCGTCACCGTGCCGGCGCCCGGCACCTTGAAATCGGTCGCCTTGTACTGGTCGCCGTGGGCGTGACGGCCGATGACGATGGGCTTGGTCCAGCCGGGCACGAGCCGCGGGATGTTGGAGATGACGATGGGCTCGCGGAAGATGACACCGCCGAGGATGTTGCGGATGGTGCCGTTCGGGCTCTTCCACATCTTCTTCAGGCCGAACTCCTCCACCCGCGCCTCATCGGGGGTGATGGTGGCGCACTTCACCGCCACGCCGTGGCGCTTGGTGGCCATGGCCGAGTCGATGGTGACCTGGTCGTCGGTGGCGTCGCGGTGCTCGATGCCGAGGTCGTAGTAGTCGAGTTCGACGTCGAGGTACGGCAGGATGAGCTTGTCCTTGATGAACTGCCAGATGATGCGGGTCATCTCGTCGCCGTCCATCTCGACGATCGGCTTGGCCACCTTGATCTTGGTCATCGCAACTCACCCTTCGCCGGCGCCGTTCCATCGCGGCGCACTTGTATCAGACTTGTACACCCTAGCCCTGCCCGGCGGCGCGACGCACGTTCGCGGCGCAGGAATCCGCCCGGTCGGCACGAGCCGTTGCGGGTACGTCGGGCGCGTTACGGTCTCGCCATGGCTGCTCCTGAACTCGAACACCTCTTCACCATCACGGCGAACACGTCGCTCACCGGCATGATCGCCAACGGCCCGGCTGGCACGCGCGTCATCGTCGACGCAAGCACCGGCACCTTCGAAGGGCCGAAGATGCGCGGCACCGTCAGCGGCCCCGGCGGCGACTGGGTGACTGTTCGCGCCGATGGCTCGATGCTGCTCGACGTGCGCATCCTGCTGAAGACCGACGACGGTGCCGACATCCTCATGGAGTACAAGGGCATCGGCCTCGACGGCGCCACCCACATCACCACCGCACCGATGTTCCAGACCGGCGCCGAGCAGTACGCGTGGCTGAACAGCACCGTCGCTGTCGCCCGTGGCAGCAGCGGTGGCGGCTCGGTCACCTACGAGGTCTACGCCGTCAAGTGACCCCGAGCCACCCAACCCCGCGGCGTTTGTGAGCGGAACCCTGTTGAACGGGGTCCTGCTCACAAACGCTTCCCGGGTGATGCGGCGTTTGTGAGCGGAACCCTGCCCTACGGCGGGCTGCTCACAAACGCGGGTGCGGGGCGGCGGCGGGGCTGGCGGGGTGGGGCCGGCGGGATGAGGTCAGAGGTCGTCGACGAAGGCGGACCAGTCGACCACTTCGGTCGAGCCGCCCTCGGCGTGGATGCGGTCGCGTTCGGCCGACAGGCGTTCGACGCGATCCTCGAGGTCGGCGGGCAGGGCTGCAGCCAGTTTGTCGCGGAGCCGGGAGGCCAGGACCGGGCTGCGGCCCTGGGTCGACACAGCGACGATGACCGGCCCGCGCCGCACGATTGCCGGCAGGATGAACGCACAACGATCGGGGTCGTCGGCCGCGTTCACCCAGATACCCAGCCGCTCGCCGTCGTCGTACACCTGCTGTTGCGCGACGGGATCGTTGGTGGCCGTGACCACCAGCCAGCGACCCTCGATGTCGGCCGACTCGTAGCGGCGCACGATGCGGGTGACACCGTCGAGCGTGTCCCACTCGGGCGCGAACTCGGGCGAGACGGCCGTGATGACGGCGCCCATGGCGTGCAGCGCAGCAGCCTTGCGGTAGCCGATCACTCCCCCGCCCACCACCAGCACCGAGCGGCCACGGAGCCGGACGACGATGGGATACCCGTCGTCGATCGGTTCAGCCACGAGGCACCACGACCGGTGCGGTGTCGGCGAGTTCGACGGCCAACTCCCCCAACGGCAACGCCGCCACGGCACCGATGACCATGACGGCTGGTGACGCCACCTCGGCCGAACCGAGTTCGTCGAGCCGACCGCGCCACACCCGCTGGTCGGGCGTGGTGGCGTCGATGACCACCGCCACCGGCGTGTCGGGGGCCATGCCCTCGGCCATCATCCGTTCGGCCAGTTCGGCGCGGCGCTCGACACCCATCAGCACCACCAGCGTGCCACCAAGACGCGCTGCGGCACCCCAGTCGACCGGGCTGCTGTGCAGGGCCTCGTGGCCGGTGACCACCGTGAACGCTCTCGACACGGCGCGATGGGTGATGGGGATTCCAGCCGCCGTGGGCGCAGCGAGCGCCGACGACACACCGGGCACCACCTCGCAGGAAATCCCATGGCGCGCCAGCGCCTCGACCTCTTCACCGCCGCGACCGAACACGAACGGGTCGCCGCCCTTCAGGCGCACCACGCGGCGGCCCGACTGCGCCACCGCGACGAGTAGGTCGTTGATGAGTTCCTGGGTGTGACTTGCACCGGGCCGCTTCCCGACGTCGATCAACTCCGCTCCGGGTGCCGCCATGGCGAGAATGTCGGGCGAAACCAGTCGGTCGTACAGCACCACCTCGGCGGCGGCCAGCAGACGGACCGCCTTGAGCGTGAGCAGTTCCGGGTCGCCCGGGCCGGCGCCGATGAGCGCGACGTGCGGTGCGTCGGGCTGTGCTGCGGACGACATGCCAGGCACTCTACCCAATTCCCGATCGTTCTGGTCAGGTTTCGTCGTGCCGGGTCCGACATGACCGACGTCGCACCGGCGGGCATCTCGTCGGACGAAGCGGTTGCGTAGCATCGCCGCCGATGGACTTCTCGTGGACTCCCGACCAGATCGCCCTGCGTGAACGCGCCCGTGAGGTGGCACGCGACGCCGTCGCCCGCTACGGCCGGTCGAACGACTCGTGGATGAACGGCTACTCGAAGGAGTTCGCCAAGGAGATGGCCGCACAGGGCTGGATCGGGATGACCTGGCCCGTCGAGTTCGGTGGCGGCGGCCGGCCGGCTATCGACCGGTTGATCGTCGGCGAGGAGATGATCGCCGCCGGTGCCCCGATCGCGGCGATGTGGTTCGCCGACCGCCAGATGGGCCCGACCCTCATCACCTACGGCCGCCCCGACCAGCAGGCCGAGTTCCTGCCCGCGATGTTGGCGGGCGAGACCACCTGGTGCATCGGCATGAGCGAACCCAACGCCGGTAGCGACCTGGCCAGCCTGAAGACCTCGGCCGTGCGCGACGGCGACCACTGGTTGATCAACGGCCAGAAGATCTGGACGAGCTTCGGCGCCGAGGCCGACTACTGCTACCTCATCTGCCGCACCAGCAGTGAGGGCCCGCCGCACGCCGGCATCAGCGAGATCATCGTGCCGATGGACACCCCCGGCATCGAGATCCGCACCATCGAAGACCTCACCACCAACCGCCACTTCTGCGAGGTGTTC
>JBIIDH010000070.1:0-19134 GCA_044238435.1 Ilumatobacteraceae bacterium
CTCACGCCGAAGCGGATCGACTCATCACCACCGACCGTCGATGGCCGACCGCTCGAAAGCTCGGCTTCGTCACCACCATCACGACCCTGTGACTTCCGCACCATCACGCTCCCGTCTCCGTCACGGCGGCCTGTTGCAGTGCGCCTTCCGATTTCTCGCGGGAAACGGTCGTGTGACCGTGCCGGCGGTATGTGGCAAGTGCAGATGAGTTGACCTGCTCGCCGTCAGGTCTTCCGTAATGCCTCCCAGCCGGGCATTCGGCGCTACCAATCCATGTTTCGCCGGGGCCACGAGGTGCCGACTCCGCTTCCTGGATTGCGAGCCTTCGGGTGCGACGGCCTGGTACCCGACACGCATGCGTCGGTGGCAATACTTCTGTTGTGCTGCTGGCTCAGCGGGTCGGTGCAGGGAGTGTGGAGGGGCACGCCGATGCGCGACGTGGACGGACTGTGGGACAGCAGGCGAAGTGGCATGCCCGGTGAACGACCCTTCGCGTCAGTGGCTCGTGGGCGGTTGGCGGTGCGGCCGAACGTCGTGTTCATCCTTGCGGATGATCTCGGTTGGGGTGATCTCGGCTGCTACGGCTCGTTGCACATCTGTACGCCACGTCTGGACGAGCTCGCCGCGGGTGGCATCCGCTTCACTGATGCGTATTCGCCGTCGCCGTGGTGCTCGCCGGCCCGGATGAGCATCTACACCGGTCGGAACCCGGGCCGTTTCGAGGCTGGGCTCGACGAGCCGCTGGCGGTGCGTGACGAGTCCAAGGGCATCCCTCAGGGCCATCCGACTCTGGCCTCGATGTTGGTCGAGTCGGGGTACTCGACGGCGATGTTCGGCAAGTGGCACTGCGGCTGGCTGCCTTGGTACAGCCCGTTGAAGATCGGCTATCAGACGTTCTTCGGGAACCTCGACGGTGCGCTCGACTACTTCACTCATATCGACACGCTCGGCTTGCCGGACCTGTACGAGGGTGAGACACCGATCGAGCAGGACGGCTACTACACGTCGCTCATCAGTGAACGAGTCGTCGAGCACATCCGCAGTTCCGGCGACGAGCCGTTCTACGTGCAGGTCAACTACACCGCGCCGCACTGGCCCTGGGAGGGTCCGGGTGACGAAGCCCTCGCGCTCGAGCTTCTGCGCGAGCTGCAACAGAACCCGGGCTCGTATCCGCTGCGGCACGCCGACGGTGGCTCGTTGGCGAAGTATGCCGAGATGGTCGAGGCGATGGACCGTGGTGTCGGCGACATCCTCGATGCGCTCGACGACTGTGGGAAGACCGACAACACGATTGTGATCTTCTGTTCCGACAACGGTGGAGAGCGGTACTCGTTCATGTGGCCGTTCATCGGCGAGAAGGGCGACATCACCGAGGGCGGCATCCGCGTCCCGTTCCTCGCCCGCTGGCCTGCCGCGATCGCCCGTGCTCAATGGAGCGACGCCCCCATCCAGACCACCGACTGGACGGCCACGCTTCTCGACGTGGCCGGCGTTGATCCCGACCCTGCCTTCCCGCTTGACGCCGTTTCGCTGCTGCCGTGGCTGGTGGATGGACAACCGTTCCCCGAGCATGACCTGTTCTGGCGCACCGCGAGCCAAGGCGCACTCCGCCGAGGAACCTGGAAGTACGTCGTGGACTGCCGCGACCGCGCATCACTCGGCAACTGGCCAATCGCTCCCGCTCACGTGCATCAACTCTTCGATCTCTCCAGCGACGCCCGCGAAGCAGCCGATGTGGCACGTCACCACCCCGAGCTCCTGGCATCACTCCGTGCCGAGTGGGAACGAATCCACTCGATGCTCCTGCCCTATCCCGACGACCACCGCTGCCTGCCACGCCACGCTCGTCCAGGTCAGCCAGCCATCAGCCACCCCGACTGACCGGTCCAAACCCGTCCATGACTGTCGCTCGGCGCTATCTCGCCGGACGATTCGGAAAGGGCATAACAACGGGTGCCCGGAGCCGGCGGTACGGGACGCTCCGTGTGCGTGCTCCGTCGGCTGATGTCGCGATATCATGATGTCATGACAAAGCAGACGACCGTGCGGTTGCCTGACGACCTGGCTGACGATGCGGAAGCAGTTGCCCGAGTCCGAGGTGACAGCGTCAATCAGCTCATCATCGATGCGCTCGCCGCCGAGATCGCACGGGTTCGAGCCGACTCCGACTTCACTGCACGAGCAAAGAAGCTGCTCGAACGTGATCGGGAAATCCTCGACCGCCTGGCGAAGTGACCCGCTACCTCAGCCTTGCTGAGTTCTGGTACCTCGCAGAACACGTCACCGGCATCAACGCTGCGACCCTGATCAAGGCAAGCCGCGTCGAACTTGCCGACTCCGCACTCAACGCGCCCCGGGCCGGTTTCGCGGACACGGACTTCTATCCCGACCTGTACGACAAGGCTGCAGTTCTCGCCTGCCGGATCTCGTGGAACCATCCGCTGCCCGACGGCAACAAGCGAGCCGCATGGGCATGCCTCGTGCTGTTCATCGACCTCAACGACGGAACGTGGAACGATGAGCGTCCCGACGCCGACGAAGCCGTTGCAGCGATGCTCGCCGTGGCTGCGCGGAAGGTCGACGAGCCATGGCTCGCGACCTGGCTTCGCGAGCGAGTCACGTTCGGACACTGACCCGGCGCACCGATACGCCTGTCTCGGCCAGCTCCTGTTGGCGGGGCGCTGACGCGCAGCCCGACCGGGTCGCATCATCGCTCGAGAGTTTCAGCGAGCCACCCCGTGGGCACCAGTCGGGGCGCTCCTCATGCTCCGGCGACGAATGCGACGACGACATAGGCGGCGTGGCGGTCGAAGTTCTCTCGTCGCCGGTCGTAGATCGTGGTCGTGCGCGGGTCGGCGTGGCGGGCGGCGAGTTGGACATCACGTAGCGGCACGCCGGCATCGAGTGCGGCCATGATGAACGCTCCGCGAAGCATGTGCGGGTGAACGTGTCCGAGTCCGGCTCGCTTGCCGATCGACTTCACCCACCGATGGGCTGTGCGACGGTCAAGACGCTGACCGTCGTGGCGAACCAGGATCGGCCCCTCACGCCGTTCACCGATCGCGAGATCGACGCTGCGCGCGGTGCGTGGCACGAGTGGGATCACGGCGGGCTTGTGGCCTTTGCCGAGGATCCGCAGGGTGCGGTGCCCACGGTCGAAGCCGAGGTCGCCGATGTCGGTACCGCAGGCTTCGCTGACCCGCAGCCCGTTCAGGCCGAGCAGCACTGCGAGCGCGGCGCGTTGGTGGCCGAGTTGTTCGGCGGTGAACAGGAACCGGCCAAGTTCTGTGCGGTCCATCCCGTGGCCCTGGCTCGGATGCACCTTCGGTCGTCGCACGTACTGTGCCGGGTTCGAGCCGATCCGGCCATCGATGTGTGCGAACCGGTACAGGCCGCACACAGTCGCCAGCCGTCGGTCGATCGTCGAGGCGGCAAGCCCGCGTTGTTCCATGAAGTGGCGGAACAGCTCGATGTGAGGACGTGTCGCCGCGAGCACCTCGAGCCCGACCGACGCGGTCCAAGCGAAGAAGAAGCGAAGATCCTGCCGGTATGCCTCCAAGGTGCGGCCGCTGTAGCGGGCCAGAAACGCCACCGCCGCCAACTCCGCTTCATTCACCTCCCGCCGAACGAGTACCTGATCAAGCCCGATCCGATCCGATGACATGAGAACCTCCCAAAGGTCGTGAAAGCCTTCACGGAACCACGACTGTCAACCGGCGATAGGGGATAGGGCGGTCCACAGGTTGGGCCGGAGGGCTGTGTCGATCGCCGGGTGGGCTCAGCAGCAACTCGGCGGCTCCAGGGATGGGGGTCGCCACGTATGGTTCGGTCGATGCCGGACCGAATCTTCGCCGAGCCGCGACTCGCAGCGATCTACGACGAGATCGACGGTGACCGTTGCGACCTCGACCTCTACGAATCCATCCTCGACCAGGTCGGCGCGCGTAGCGTGCTCGACATCGGGTGCGGCACCGGCGTGCTGGCCTGCCGGCTCTCGCCCCGAGGGATCACGGTCGTCGGTATGGATCCGGCACGGGCGTCGCTCGACATCGCTCGCCGGAAGCCGGGCGCTGACCTCGTCACCTGGGTGTTGGGCGATGCGAGCACGCTGCCGCAGCTCACGGTGGACGCGGTCACGATGACCGGCAACGTCGCACAGGTCTTCGTGAACGACGACGAATGGTCGGCCGCGTTGAACGCCGCGCATGCGGCGCTTCGTGAAGGTGGCCATCTGGTGTTCGAGACGAGGGATCCCTCCTACCGTGCTTGGGAGGAGTGGACCCGCGAGCAATCGTTCTTGGTCACGGACACCTCAGCTGGCCGCGTTGAGCATTGGGTCGAGCTGACAGAGGTTGCGTTGCCGTTCGTGTCGTTCCGTCACAGCTACCGATTCATCGATAGCGGTGACTTCCTGACGTCGGACTCGACGTTGAGATTTCGGGATCGAGATGAGATCAGAGCGTCGCTCGGCGCCGCTGGATTTTCGATCGAGGAGGTGCGCGACGCTCCCGACCGGCCGGGTCGCGAGTTCGTCGTCATCTCCCGCTCGACGCCGACCTGACGCGAAGCCGGCGTTCGGGGACACGTGAGTGTTCGTTCGCGCGAGATGTCGTCCGGACCAACTGCGCGCTGCCGGTACCGTCGCGAGCGTGAAGGTGGTGTTCGTCAAGTTGTCGGATCGGCGCCACACCGTTCGAGTGGAACGCAGCGACGGTTCCAGCGAGTCCGTCGAGCTCGATTCACGCAGTTTCCTGCGCCACGATCTCGCGCACCTTGCGGTCGAGCTCGAACTGGGCCTGTTCGCAGGCGTCTGGGGGTCGGTCGCACGCGGTGGGAGCCTCTCGGGCGGTGGGCTGGACGGAGCGGACATGCCCCTCGCCGAGACGCTCAGCGGGCCGATGCAGACCATGATGCGAACCGGAGCGAACGCCACCGAGATCCATGAGGTTCTCGCTCGCATGGCACCAGGAGTTGTTTCGCCCGACCTCGCCACACGGCTGCACGCTCATGTTCGCTCGTTGGCAGGCCATTGGGCGGCCACGCCGTATGGCGGAGAGATGGTGCTCGAATGACCCGAGGGACCCGTCACAAGGCGTTGACACCCGATCAGTGCCGACAGCGAGCGGCCGACCATCGCTCGCTCGGGCACGTTCGAAAGGGTCGTCGTCCTGCGGGTCATCCCTGACCCAGAACGCTCGAGTGGTCAAGCGTGGCCTAGAGGGCGAGGCTGACGATCGTCTCGCCTTCGACGTCGACATCACCGGTCGGCACGAAGCCGAGACGAGCGTAGAAACCTGCTGGGCCGTCTTCGGCCGGCACGAAGCTGGTGAGCAGTTTCGAGGCGCCCTCGGCGCTGACGATCGAAGCGACCGCCTGCACGACTGCAGCGCCGATGCCTCGACCCTGGTGTTGCTGATCCACGATCAGTTTCCAGAGGAACCACGGTCCGATGATCTCGGGCGGATCGGGTGTGACGTTCCAACTCAACATGACGAACCCCACGACGGTGCCGTCAACGACGACGGCGCGATACCACGGGTTACCTTCTGGGCAATCGGCTGCTTCGTCGAGCGCCTCCTGCACAGTGCCGACGAAGTCGCGTTGTCGGTCCGAGACCGTGACCGCCAGCACCGCTGCCAGGTTGTCGTCATCGATATCGGCCAACTCGATGGAGGTCACGTCGGCCACAGTACGGAACCCCATCGATCTGCGCGGCGCAATATCCGACGTGATGCGACACGGCCTTGCCGGCGCGGGCGCCGTGCCGACTACATCTGCACGGCTGCATCACCGAAGTGCCTACTTGAGACTGTTCGCTGGCGCGACGGTTTCGTAGCGTCGTTGAGGTCGTCGCCGGGGTTCGCTAAGTGCCTGCCGGCTGTTGAGGTCTGGCTTCCTATCGAAGTGCTTCGGCGGCGGCCTCGCCGTGGTGTGGCTCGAGAGAGGTACGAGCACCAAGTCCGAAAGTAGGAGTGCCCGCCGCGGTCCCACCATCACGTCGGATCCTGAGGAGGAGCTCTATGTCAGTTGTCATTGGAATCGATCCGCACAAGGCGTCCCATCACGCCTTCGCGGTCGATGAACGCGAGGTCGAACTCGCGCAGTTGTCTGTCCGTGCAACACGGACCCAGGTGGAGCGGCTGCTGTCGTGGGCGGCACCGTTCGAGCGTCGCACCTGGGCGATCGAGGGCGCCGACGGTCTCGGCTATCTGCTGTCCCAACAACTCGTTGCGGCAGGCGAACGAGTCGTGAATGTGCCCGCGACACTCGCCGCGCGCACTCGCGTGTTGGGCAGCACGAAGTCGAACAAGACCGACCCGAACGACGCCCGATCGGTCGCGCTCACCGCGCTCCGCCACGACGACCTTCGCGAGGTCCGCCTAGTCGGTCACAGCGAAGTGCTGCGCTTGTTGGCCAAGCACAACACCGACATCGGCAACCGCCGAACCCAGGTCGTGTGCCGCATCCATGCGCTGCTCGTCGGGCTCGCACCTGGCGGGATCGCCAAGGAAATCAACGCTTCTGACATCGACGCGTTCCTTGCCGGGCTGTCACCGACCGACCCGGTCGAGCGGGTCCGTCGTGATCTCGTGGTCGAGCTCCTCGCCGAGGTCCGCGTGCTCGACGCCCAGTTGAAGTCGTCGCACAAGCGGATCCGCGAAGCCGTCGCCGCGTCCGGGACGACAGTGACCGAGCTGTTCGGCGTCGGTCCGATCATCGCCGCAATGCTGATCGGACACACCGGCGACATCGGACGGTTCGCGAACCGCGATCACTTCGCCGCCTACAACGGCACCGCACCCGTGGAGTTCTCCTCCGGCGGCCGAACCGTGCACCGCGTCTCCCAGCGAGGCAACCGGCAACTGAACCACGCGATCCACATGGCCGCCATCTGCCAGCTCCGCCAGACCCACAGCGACGGCCGCGCGTTCTTCGACCGCAAAGTCGCCGAGGGCAAGACCAAGCGCGAAGCGATCCGAGCGTTGAAGCGTCAGATCAGCAACGCCGTCTACCGGCACCTCGCTGCCGACGCCCGACGCCAAGCCGGCTGAACAAGGGGCCCGGGAGGACAAGCGGGAGCGTCTCCAAGCCTGCGCGGTCAGCCCTACATCCCAACGGCCAACTCTTCGGCGAAGTCACTCCCGGACCCCACACCACGCTACGCCCCGCACACCAGCGGGTTGACCCGCCGCGCCCCAACACCGCTCCAACCGCCCTCTTGACACAGAGAGGATTCGGTAGGTGGCAGTACCCACATGACGAGTTCCGTTCACAGCTGAGGAAGCGCCGCGAGACGCTGCCGGACCAATGGCGCATGGTCGTGCCGCAACCCGGCCGGATTCCGGGCCGCAGGGCCCGACTTGTTCACGCCTTCCGGCTTGCCGGCTTTCGTGGCTTGGCAGGCTTGGCTGCTGAAGGTTCGAGTTCGGGGATGACGTCGAGGTGACGGGCCGCGGCTTGCAAGGTGATCATCGGTCGCTCACCGAGCCGACGCACATAGCCCGCCGTAGTAGCACTCGACGCATGGCCGACATGACGAGCGATATCGGCCAGATCGATCCCCTCCTCCGCATACAACGTGGTGACCACCGTGCGCCGCCCCACATGCGTCCCCAACCCGCGCGGATCGATCCCCGCCGCCACCGCAGCCCGCGCCAACACCTTCGTCACCTTCTGCCGATTCAACACCCCACCCGTGAGCGTGGTGAACACCAACTCCACCCGCTCGCCGTCATACACATGCTCCTCCCACACCTCCGCCGCCTCGCGCTCGACACGTTGAGCCTCACGACGAGCCCGCAACAGTGCGACCACACCCGGCGCCAGATGATGCACCCCATGCGCACCCACCGTCTTCGGGTCACCCAACACCGTGCCCACCCCATCCACATACACCGCCGCCCGACGAACCACCGCCACCCGCGCATCGAGATCGACATCAGCCCACGCCAACCCCAACACCTCACTCACCCGCCACCCCTGCACGAACAACAACGCCACCGCCGCACCCAACCGCTCACCCGACGCCGCAGCAATCAACCGGCGAGCCTCATCAGGCGTCAACGCCCGCGTCGCAGCCGGCTGACTCTTCGGAGGTTTCACCGCATCCGTCACATTCCCCGACACCAACCCGTACCCGACCGCGACCGCCAACACCTGCCGCAACGTCAACCGCGTGTCTTTCACCGTCCGCGCTGCCAACCCATCACGCTGCAACCCCGCCAACCACACCTGCACCTGCTCAGGCCGCAACTCGCGAACCGGAACCTCACCCAACCCGGCCCGCACACGCGCCACCCGATCCGCATACTTCGCCAACGAACTCGGCCGCACCTGCCCCGCCGCCACATTCGCCAACCACCACTCCGCCAACACCCCCACCGTCACCGACCGATCAAAACGCGACGGGGTCTGGTTCACCACCTCGTCCAGCGCCGCAGCACGTTTCGCCAACACCGCCTCACGCGTCTTCGCGCTCACCGTACGCAACTTCCCCGACCCATCCCGGAACGTCGCCGTCCACCGCCCATCACGACGCGGATACAACGAACCCTCACCATTCGCGGCCTTCCCGTGCACACTGAACGACCCGTCGCCAGCCACACTCCGCTTCCCCGACGGACGCCTCGCCATCACCCCAAACTACCCGTTTGGCAGTAACCGCGGCAGTAACGCCCCACAAACACCGGTGAACACCCACGAACCCCGGCACCCTATTCACCCAGTTCAGAGGCTATTTTCGGTTTCTCTGACCTGGACGCAAAACTCCACGAGCGGAACGGGAGGGATTCGAACCCCCGGGCCTTGTGAGCCGGCCGCTTTCAAGGCGGCTGCATTTGTCCGCTCTGCCACCGTTCCGCCCGACACGCTAGCGGGCGAAGTGCGTCAGGAACCGAGGGCGGCCTTCACCATGGCGGCGATGGCGGAACCGTCGGCGGTGGCACCGGCCCGGGCGCGCACCGCGCTGATGACGCGACCCATCGCCTTCATCCCGGTGGCACCGTCGGCCGCTGCGGCCGCGATCTCCTCGGCGACGATGGCCTGCAACTCGTCGGCGCTGAGGGCCGCTGGCAGATAGGCCTCGAGCACGGCGGCCTCGGCCCGTTCGCGCTCGACCCGCTCGGGGCGGCCCGCGACACCGAACGCATCGGCCGCCTCGTGGTGCTTGCGCACCTCCACCGCCAGCACGGCCAGCACGGCGTCGTCGCTGAGCACCGCCACCTCGGCACCGGCGGTCTCGGCCACGGCCAGCGCCGACAGGGCCTGGCGCAGCGCGCTGAGGGCCACCTCGTCGCGCGCCTTCATTGCTGCAGTCAACGCCTGCTGCATCTGCTCTTTCACGCTCATCGCATGCCTCTTTCGAGATGGTTCAGTCGGTGATCTGACCGCGCAGATCGGTGATCCAGTCGTCGGCCTCGCGCCAGCGCGCATCGGCGTGCTCGCGCGCCTCGTGCGCGTGTTCGCCGGCGGCTGGATACGAGCCGAGGAACTTCACCCGGCCCTGCTTGCTGTGCAACGACCGCATCGCGTCGGCTAGCAACTCGTCGGCGACGTGGCCGTCGGCGTAGATGATGAAGCAGTAGTCGCCGAGGCCGCCGCCCTTGGTGGGCCGCGACTGCAGGTTCGACAGGTTGATACGCCGCGCAGCGAACTCCTGGAGGATGGAGATGAGGCTGCCCGGTTCGTCGGCGCGCTGGTAGACCACCAGGCCAGTGCGGTCGTGCCCCGTGGGCGCCGGGATACCGGTACGCCCGACGAGCACGAACCGGGTCTGGTTACCGGGATGGTCGGCGATGTCGGCGGCGATCACTTCGAGGCCGAACACCCGGGCCGCCGCGCGCGGTGCGACCGCGGCCACACCGGCCCCCATCTCGGCCACCAGGCGGGCGCCGTCGGCGGTGGAGTTGGTGGCGCGCACCTCGGCCGAGCCGACGTGCTCGCGCAGGTAGGCGTGGCACTGCGCCGTGGCCACCGGGATGGACAACACCACCTTCACGTCGTCGAGCGTGGTGCCCGACTGGGCCAGCAGGCAGTGCTCGATGTCGAGCACCACTTCGCGCTGGATGAGCAGTGAGTGGTTGAAAACCAACTCGTCCTGGGTGAGGTTCACCATGCCCTCGATCGAGTTCTCGATGGCGACGAAGCCGTAGGCAACCTCACCGGATTCGACGGCGTCGAGCACATCAGGCATGGTGCGGTAGGGCACCAGGTCGCCCGCGGCGAGATCGGCCTGCGACATGAGGGCCTGTTCGGTGAAGGTGCCGAACGGGCCGAGGAAGCCGATGCGGGTGCCGGGAGCGATCACGGGCCCAGGCTAGGGCGGCGGCCCGGTTTGCTGGCAGCATGTTTCCATGGACGAGGCTCACCTGCGCCGGTTGATCGACGAGATCAAGGACGGCACCACCTCGCCCGATGCCGCCGTGGCCGAGTTGCGGCGACTGCCGTTCGCCGATGTGGGCGACGCGCTGGTCGACCATCACCGTCATCTGCGCCAGGGCGTGCCCGAAGCGATCTACGGCCCGGGCAAGTCGCCCGAGCAGTGCGTGCGCATCGTCGGCGAACTGCTTGCCCACGGCGACGGCCCGGTGCTGCTCACCCGAGTCACCACCGAGCAACGCGACGCAGTGTTGGCCGCCCATCCCGACGGTGAGGTCGTCGCGGGCTGTGCAGTGTGGCGCCTGCCCGAACCGCACCGCACCGAACGAGTGCTCGTGGTGGGTGCGGGCACGGCCGATGTGCCGGTGCTCGACGAAGCGGTGCTCACGCTGCGCGCGTACGGCTTCCACCCCGACCGCCTCACCGATGTGGGTGTCGCCGGCCTGCACCGCCTGCTGGCACACGTCGACCGCATCACCTCGGCCCAGGCTGTGGTGGTGGTGGCCGGCATGGAGGGGGCACTGGCCAGCGTGGTGGGCGGACTCACCGCCGTGCCCGTGGTGGCCGTGCCCACCAGCGTGGGCTACGGCGCCGGCCTCGACGGGGTCACCGCGCTGCTGGCGATGCACGCATCGTGCGCCAGTGGGGTGACGGTGGTGGGCATCGACAACGGGTTCGGTGCTGCAGTGGCTATCGCCCGCATGATGTCGGTACCGCGATGACCCGAACCGCATGGTTCCACTGCTTCGCCGGCACGGCGGGCGACATGACGATGGGCGCCCTCGTGCATGCCGGTGCCGACCCGGTGGCCGTGATGGACATCGTCGGCCGCCTGGGTGTCGACGGGTATGCGCTCACGTTCGAGCCGGTGCTGCGGTGCGGGATCGCGGCCACCCACGCCGTGGTCGTCACCGACGCCTTCGGTCACGAGACACCGCGTGACCCGATCGAGGGCGACCCCATCGAGGGCGACCCCATCGAGGGCGACCACGACCATGATCACGGGCACGGCCATGATCACGGGCACGGCCATGATCACGGGCACGGCGCGTTCGATCCGGCCGAGCACGGGCACCGCCCATACCGCGCCATCCGCGACCTCATCGCCACCTCCGATCTGCCGCCACGCGTGCGCGACCGGGCTCTGCGCACCTTCCGCGCCCTGGCCGAGGCCGAGGCGCGGATGCACCGGATGGACCCCGACGACGTCGAGTTCCACGAGGTGGGCGCGCTCGACGCGATCGTCGACGTGGTGGGCGCGTGCGCTGCGCTGGAGGTGCTGGGCATCGAGCACATCGTGTGCAGCCCCATCACCGTCGGGCAGGGCCAGGTGCACGCCCTGCACGGCACGCTGCCCAACCCGGCACCCGCCGCCACCGAACTGCTGGCGATGTACGAAGCGCCCAGCCGCGGCATCGACGACCGCCGCGAACTGGCCACACCCACCGGCGTAGCGCTGATGGTGGCCCTGGCCGACGAGTTCGGCCCGCTGCCGGCCATGGCTGTGCAGACGGTGGGCTACGGCGCCGGCACCCGCGACATCGAGGGTCGCCCCAACGTGGTGCAGGTGGTGATCGGCGAGCGGCGCGACGACCCGGCCGGTCCCGGCCAGCCCGTGCTGCTGCTGGAGTGCAACGTCGACGACGTCACCGGCGAGGTGCTCGCCCACACCATCAGCAGGCTGCTCGACGCCGGCGCCCACGACGCCTGGGCCACGCCGATCGTGATGAAGAAGGGCCGCCCGGCGCACACCGTGCACGCCCTGTGCGATCCGGCCCGCGCCGAGGCCGTCCGCACGGTGATGGTGGCCGAGACCGGCACCCTCGGGGTGCGCGGCAGCCTCATGCAGCGCTGGCCGCAACAGCGCGCCGAGGGTGTGGTGGAGGTGGGCGGTCAGCCCATCCGCGTGAAGCGCAGCGCGCTCCGGGTGAAGGTGGAACACGACGACGCAGCAGCTGCTGCGGTGGTGCTGGGCCTGCCGCTGCGCACGGTGCTCGACCTGGCGGTTCAGGCCGCCGAGGCGAGCGCGGCGTCGACCGACTCCTGAATCCCCTCCAGCCCGCGTTCGCCCGACCAACGGCTGAGCACCGTGCCATCGGTGTCGAGGACGACGACGAACGGGAAGCCGCTCGCACCGAACGCCACGACGGCCTCGTTCTCGGCGCTGTCGGCCAACACCGGCCAGTCCCACTTCATCTCGTCGCGCATCCAACTCGACGGCGGATAGTGGTCGCGTTCGGACGACACCGCAGTGGTGACCCCGATGACCTGCAACCCGTCGGGCACGTCGCCGCTCGCCTTCCACGCCATCAACTGCGGCGCCTCACGGTTGCAGTGCGGGCACCAGTGCGCCAGGAACACGAGCATCACCGGACCCTGCGAGGGGTCGACCACCACCGGATTGCCGTCGAAGTCGTAGCCCGACAGCCCCGGAGCCTTCACACCCACGGCCGGGTCGGCGCCCGACTCGGGCAGCGGCACCAGCGGCGCACCGGTGAGGGTGACGGGTTGCGACTCGGCCGGGGCGACGCCGCCACCACCGCCATCGCCGCCGCCGCCTGTGGAGGGCACCGTCGGGGGCACCGTCGTCGACGACGAGTCGTCATCGCCACCGCTGAACACCAACGCTGCGACCGCAGCCAGCACGACGACCGCGCCGAGACCGAGCCAGATCGACAACTGCTTGCGCGTGCGGTTGCTCGCGTCAGCCGGCGACGGCTGCTTCGGATTCTTGTTCGTCATGACGTGACTCCTGGGAGGGGATGGAGAGCAAGGCGAGGATGACGGCAAAGCCGCACAGCGCCATGAAGGCGAGGCTGACGAAGCCGAACTCGCGGAAGTAGGGAACGCTGCACGGCACGCTGACCGCACACGAGTCGGACTCGAACTGCGGATTCCACTCGATGAAGTAGTGGTACGCGGAGACGAGCAGACCGATGGTGGCGAGCGGGACGGCGTACCAGCGCACACCGCGATCGCGCCGGATGGCACCCACCAGCAGAACGATCGCCAGCGGGTACATGAAGATGCGCTGGAACCAGCACAGCCGGCACGGCACCAGATCGCGCACCTCGCTGAAGTAGAGGCTGCCCAGCGTTGCCGTTGCTGCGACAGCGAACGCAAGCCACACCGCCGCGTCGCGCAGGGCACCGAGCGCCGGCCGCAGCGATGGCACCAGACGCATCACGACGACAGCGATCGCGCCTGCGCCCGCAACGAGCGAGAGCAGCGAGAAGAACCGAATCGCGGCCGCCGGTGACATCGCCTCCATTCTGACCGAGCCGAGTGCCGAACGGGTAGCGACCACTGGCACAATGCAGAAGTGACCCCAGTCATCGTCGAACAGGACTTCGTCCTCTCTCGCCTCGCCGGCTCGACCGGGAGTGCCGAGCCGCCGATGGTGCTGGTCGACGTGCGGTGGTACCTCGACGGGCGCGACGGCCGCGCCGCGTACGAGGCCGGCCATCTGCCCGGCGCGGTGTGGGTCGACCTCGATCGCGACCTGGCCGGGCACGGGCTGCCCACCACCGAGGGACGCCACCCGCTGCCCACGCCCGAAGCCTTCGCCGTAGCAATGGGCGCGCTCGGCATCGGCGACGACACCCTCGTGGTGGCCTACGACGACACCGGCGGACTGACGGCAGGCAGGCTGGTCGTGATGCTGCGCATGCTCGGTCGCGATGCAGCGATGCTGAACGGCGGCATGCGGACGTGGACCGGGCCGGTCGAGTCGGGCTGGGTGCAACCCGGCTCCGCCAGTTTCACCGTGCGCCCGTGGCCGACCGATCGCCTGGTCGACGCCGACACCACGGCGGCTGCGGCCGCAGCAGGCACTGCGGTCATCGACGCCCGCCCGTACGAACGCTTCACCGGCGAGGTGGCGATGATCGACCCGCGCCCCGGCCACATCCCGGGTGCGCGCAGCGCACCGTGGTCGGCGGTCCTCGATGCCGACGGCCGCCTCCTGTCGGTCGACCGGCTGCGCGCCCACTACGGCGCACTCGGCGTGAGCGACGAGCCGCAACAGGGCCACACCATCGCCTACTGCGGTTCGGGGGTGAGCGCCTGCATGAACGCCGTTGCTCTCGAACACGCCGGGTTCGCCCCGCCCCGCCTCTACGTCGCCAGTTGGTCGGGCTGGTCGGCCGACCCGCACCGACCGGCGGCCCTCGGTGACTGAACCGAGCACCGGCAACGCCGCCCTGCGCTCGCTCCGGTCCAAGCGCAAGCTGAACCGACTCGGCGAGGTCGAGTGGTTCGACGCTGCGTACAAGGTGTACGTCGCAGCCCTGTTCGGCGGCATCGCTCTGCTGTGGCTGAGCGACCTCATCGGCGACGAACCACTGTCGGCCGCCCAGGCCGCCGATGTGCTGCGAGTGGGTCCGTCGCTGATGGGCCTGGTCGCCGCTGTCGCCGTGGCCGTCGGCCTGCGCAGCGGCAGCCAGGGCGGCCCGCTGGCGCTCGAGGCCGCCGACGTCACCTACGTCATGCTCGCGCCGGTCGACCGGCGCCGTGCCCTGCTGCGACCCGCTGTACAACGACTGCGCGGGGCGGCGTTCGCCGGGGCCGTGTTCGGTGGCTCCTTCGGGCAACTCGCCGGCCGCCGCCTACCCGGTACCGCCATCGCCTGGTTCGCCAGCGGCGCGCTGTTCGGCACGCTCGTCGGGCTCGCCTGGGTGGGTGCCGCACTCGTGGCGCACACCATGCACCTGCCACGCACGGCATCAACCGTCGTCGGCCTGGCGTTGATGGGGTGGCAGGCTGCGGCCGTCGCCACCGACGTACCGGGGCCGGCCGACCAACTGGGAAGCCTCGCGCTGTGGGGCTGGCGGCAACACCCGATCGACCTGCTCGCTGCCGCGGTCGTCGTCGCAGGCGTGACAGTGGGGCTGCTGCGGGTGGGTCGAACCTCGCTCGAGGCGCTCGACCGTCGCGCCAGCCTCGTGGCCCAATTGCGCTTCGCGGTCACGATGCAAGACCTGCGCACGGTCATCCTCCTGCGTCGCCAACTCTCGCACGAACACACCCGGTCGACGCCCTGGTTGCGCCTGCCCGGTGGAGGCGGGAGCGACCCGGTGCGCCGCCGCGGGTGGCACAGCCTGCTGCGCCTACCAGTGGGGCGGCTGGTGCGCATGGCGTCCCTGGCCGCCGCCATCGGTGCATGTCAGGTAGGTGTGCTGCGTGGCACCACACCACTCGTGGCAGTCAGCGCGCTGCTCAGTTTCGTACTCGGCCTCGAAGTGCTCGAGCCGCTGTCGCAGGAGGTCGACCAACCCGACCGCACCGACAGCTTCCCCGTCGAGCGCGGTGAGTTGATGGTGCGTCACCTCGTCGCTCCAGCCGTGGCGCTGTTCCCATTCGCGCTCATCGGCCTGGCCGTCGCCGTGGCCGTGCTCGCCACCCTGCGCAACGCCCCAGGACTCGGCGACAGCCTGGGCGTGGGCGCGCTCGTTGCCCTGGCCACGGCCTACGGCGGCGCGGCCGGCTCCACGATCAGCGTGGTGCGCGACGCGCCCGATCCGATGTCGACCAGCAACCAGGAGATGTTCCTGCCACCCGAGATGGCCGGCATCACCACCTCGTTGCGCATGCTCATCCCGCTCGTCGTCAGCGGTATCGGTGCCCTCTCGGTGCTGCTGGTGCGCCCTGCGCTGCGCGGACCCGACCCGTCGGCCGCGCTCGGTACCGCCATTCGCAGCGCGGTGGGCGTGGCGCTGCTGTGCGCCGCAGTCGTCATCTGGGTGCGCAAGCGCGACGCCTTCCGGCGCTGGTGGCGCGGATTCGTCGCCGAGGGCCGCACCTACTCGAACCAGCAACGGAGCAGTTCATGAGCACTCCCGACACGTCCACCCTGGCGCTGCACGGGCTCACCAAGACCTACGCCGCGGGCGGCAGCGGCGAGCGCCCGGCGCTGGCCCCGCTCACGCTCGAGGTGGCCACCGGTCAGCTGGTGGCGCTCGTGGGCCACAACGGCAGCGGCAAGACGACGATGCTGAAGATGGTGGCGGGCCTGCTCGACCCGTCGGGCGGCGACATCCTGGTGCACGGCCACCACGCCGGCCATGCCGAAGCGCGCCGGGCCATCTCCTACCTGGCCGACCAACCCACGTTCTACGACGACCTGTCGCTTGCCGAGCACCTCGAGTACGTCGCCCGCCTCCACGGCGTGACGGCGTGGAGCGACCGGGCCACCGACCTCGTCGGCCGCCTCGGCCTCACCGATCGCTACGACCAGTTGCCCGGCACGTTCAGCCGTGGCCTGCGCCAGAAGGCCGCCATCGCGCTGGCATTCGTGCGCCCGTTCTCGCTGCTGCTCGTCGACGAGCCCTTCGTCGGCCTCGACGCCGCCGGGAAAGAGGCACTGCTCGGGTTGTTCGCCGACGCCCATGCCGACGGCGCCACGCTGGTGGTGGCCACCCACGAACTGGGCTTCGTGTCACGCGCCGACCGCCTCATCGCGCTGGCCGACGGCGAGGTGCGCTACGACGGCGCCCCCGGCGACACCGATGTGCATGCGCTGGTGTTCCCCACCTGATCCGACGTGCGGGTCGTGACCGCGCGGGTACCATCTGCACCATGCTCGAGTTCACCACCGTCAGCGCCTCGTCGTACGACCCGTCGGCACTCGCCGCCAAGCTCACCGAGAAGTCGGCCGAGGGCTGGGACGTCGCCTCCATCGTCACCACCGGAGGCGACATCACCGCCTTCCTCAGCCGCGCCGCGTCGGCTGGCTCCGCCACGGCCACGCCGGCTGTCGAGGCGGCACCGGCCGCCGCTGCCGAACCCGCCGGGTGGGCCATCGCTCCCGAGCCGGCCCCAGCCGCCCAGCCCGAGCCCACGCCCGCCGTCCAGCCGCAGGCAGCGCCTGCTGCAGCGGCCCCCGCCACACCGGCCGTGCCCGCCAACTGGTACGCCGATCCCTCGGGCCGTTTCGAACTGCGCTACTGGGACGGCAACGCCTGGACCGAGCACGTGTCGCGCGCCGGCCAGCAGTACACCGACCCGCCCGTCGCCTGATCCATCCGCCGAACGGGCCGGGCGACCACTACCGTCGTAGCCGTGCGCGCCACCTCCGTCGGCCACGCCGGCATCTTCATCGAGACCGAGTTCGGGTCGATCCTCTGCGACCCGTGGTTCACCCCGGCGTTCTTCGGCTCCTGGTTCGTCTTCCCGCGTAACGACCAGCTGCCGGCCGATCTGCTCGAGCGGATCGAACGAGCCGACTACCTCTACGTCTCGCACATCCATGCCGACCACCTCGACGAGGACTGGCTGGCCGACCATGTGCGCCGCGACACCACCGTCCTCGTGCCCGGCTTTCCCACCCGCGAACTCGAACGCATCCTGCGCGGTTTCGGCTTCACCAACATCGTCCGCACGGTCGACGGTGAGGAGATCACCCTGAACAGCGACCTGCGGGTGGCCATCCACGTCGAGACCAGCATCACCGACGGGCCCGGCGGCGACTCGGCCCTCGTCGTCAGCGACGGCCGCAGCCGGCTGGTGAACCAGAACGACTGCCGAACCAACGACCTGAACGCGCTCACCGCCCACGGCCCGGTCGACCTCCACTGGCTGCAGTACAGCGGCGCCATCTGGTACCCGATGGTGTACGAGGAGTCGCCCGAGCGGATGCGCGAGATGATCGACGCCAAGGTCGACAGCCAACTCACCCGGGCGATGCGCTACGTCGAGGCCATCGGGGCACGGGCCGTGGTGCCCAGCGCCGGGCCGCCGGCATTCCTCGACCCCGAGCTGTACGGCTTCAACATGATCACCGGCGACGAGCTGAGCATCTTCCCCGACCAGCGCGTGTTCATGCAGCGCCTCGCTGCAGCCGGTCGGCACGGGGTGCTGGCCGTCCCCGGCACCGCCATCGACATCACGCCCGATGCCATCACCGTCACCCACCCGATGCCCGACGCCGACGTGGCGGCCATCTTCGAGCACAAAGACGACTACCTCCGCCGCTACCAGGCCGACTGGATGCCGTGGCTCGAGGCGATGAAGCGCGACTGGGCCTCACCCACGCCCGATCTGCTCGACACGCTGCGGGCGTGGTGGGAGCCACTGCTGGCGCTGGCACCGACGATGCGCGGCAACGTGGGCGCCAACTGCCTGATGCGACTCGGCGACCTGCAGGTGCTGATCGATTTCCCCGCTGGACAGGTGCGTGCGTACGACGGCGAGCCCTACCGCTACCGCTTCGACATCCAGCGCGAACTGGTCGAGACCGTGGCCGCGGCCCGGGCGGTCGACTGGAGCAATGCGCTGTTCCTGTCGTGCCGCTTCCGTGCCTGGCGCGAGGGACCGTTCAACGAGTACCTCTACAACTTCTTCAAGTCGCTGTCGGTCGAGCGCATGCGTCGTGCCGAGGCCGAGGCCGTCCGCAAGACCGACCCCGACCAGGGCGGTATCGCCGGCCAGGAGATCCGCATCGGCGACCACATCTGCGAGCGGGCGTGCCCGCACCGCCAGGCCGACCTCAGCGTGTTCGGCGAGATCGACGGCAACCACCTGGTGTGCACCCTGCACGGCTGGCGCTTCGATCTCGACACCGGCGAGTGCCTCACGGCCACCGACCGCAAGTTGCGCATCCGCCGCGCCACCCCCGCCGACTGACCCGGCACCCCCCCCCACCGGCGTTTGTGAGCAGAACCCTGCGGAACCCGGCTGCGCTCACAATCGCTGGTATCGACCACCGGCGTTTGTGAGCAGAACCCTGTGGAACCCGGCTGCGCTCACAAACGCGGCGGG
>JBIIDH010000161.1:0-5569 GCA_044238435.1 Ilumatobacteraceae bacterium
ACCACTCGTGGGGCCCGCGCTACTGGCAGGCCCCGTGGTACTACCGCTGGCTCACCGCCAACGTCGACCAGGACTTCGGGTTCATGGCCAGCCGGGTGGCGAAGAAGGACGGCCCCGGCACCCGCGGTGGATTCGTGTGGGAGCGCGGCCAGATGCACTACTGCGACGACGTCAGCATCACCACCGAGACCCGTGGCGACGAGGCCTACCACCAGCGCATCACCGGCCTGCTGCGTTCGAGCCGATCGGGCAAGGAGTGGGCGTTCACCGGTGAGGTGATGGACCTCATCCCGCTGCGCAACCGCCGCCAGGACCCCGACGGCAACTGGCTGATGACCCGCATCAGCGAGGGCATGACGAAGTGGACCATCGAGTCGGGCGAGTACGCCGGCAAGGTGGGTTACGGCCTCAGCGAGTACCTCGACCAGATCATCGACGGCTCGCCCGTCGGCCTGGCCGAGTAGGCCTCACTTCAGGCGCGGGTACGCCAGGAAGCGGGCGGCCACCTCGGCGTCGCCCACCACGTCGATCCGCTCGACCGGCAGCCGGCGCCACAGCACCAACAGCAGGTCGCTGGCTGTGCCGCGCAAGGCACAGTCGCCCTTGGCGTGCTCGCGCACCAGGCGGAACGTGGGTGTGCCCGCGTCGGTGTCGCCGTCGGTGTACAGGGTCCACTCCCCCGGCACGTCGGTGCAGTGCAGGTGCACCGACCCGGCGATGGGTGCCGCCTCGTCGTCGGCAACCTGCACGAAGTGGGTGAGGAACTCGTCGATGCCGTCGCTGGCCAGCACCGGGTCGATGGTGGCGTCACGGCCCACCGCCACCTCGGCGTCCCAGCGGTGCATGGCGGTCTCGTGGGCCAAGCGCCGCATCACGAACCGCACCGAGTGGTCGTCAGTGAAGGTCCACACCTCGGTGTCGGGGTCGGCTTGGCCGAGTTCCTCCATCAGCCCGGCGAAGCTCACCCGGTACGCAGGGAGCAGCAGGGGGCGATCGGGCCGGGGTGGCCGCTCGTAGGCCTTCGGCCACGTGGCCTTCTCGCGCACCACGAACCGGAACAGGTCGTGCACCCAGGTGAGGTGCCAGATCAGATCCGACAACCACCAGCGCGGACAGGCGGCGATGCGCACCGACAGGTCGGCGTCGGCACACGCATCGGCGAAGGCGTGGCCCTCGCGGTCGAGTGCGGCGAGATGCTCGGCGGGCTCCATGCCCCGAATGGTGCCACATCCGGCCGGTCGCGTTCCTGCCGACATGTCGCCGGGGCGTTCAGTGAACAGCCGGTGAACGACTACCGTCGAGGCGTGAACCATCGCGAGATCGCCGCCCTGATCATCGAATCGACGGTGCAGGCGAGCAGCCCGGCCGTGTCTCCCGACGGCTCGATGGTGGCATTCGTGGTGTCGCGTCCCGATGTGTCGGCCAACATCACCCACACCACCGTCTGGCTCGCCGCGCTCGACGGTTCCACTGCCCCACACCCCGTCACCGACGGCGACAAGGACCGCAGCCCGGTGTGGAGCCCCGACGGACAATCGCTCGCCTACGTCGCCAAGGGCGCCACCGACAGCGAGGCCTTGGTGCGCCTCATGCCCGTCGACTCGCCCGGCGACACGCTGACGCTGGCCACCATGCCCGACGGCGCCCAGCATCTCTGCTTCAGTCCCGACGGCGCCTGGCTCGCCTACACGAGCCGCACGCGCCACGAGCGCTACGACGCCAAGGACGAGAGCTGGCAGGCACCGCGCAAGATCGAGCGGTTCTTCTCCCGACTCGACAACGAGGGCTGGATCGTCGACCGCCCGATGCACGTGTACGTGGTGCGCGCCGACGGGTCGGGCGACGCCCACAACCTCACGCCCGGCGATGCCGAACACAGCGACCTCTCGTGGCTGGCCGACTCGAGCGGAATGGTGGTGTCGGCCCAGCGCCACGACACCTGGGACCTCGACTTCGCCACCGACCTCTACCGTCTCGGCCTCGACGGCAGCGTCGCCGCCGTCACCGCCCAGACGGGCGCGTACCGGCAGCCGAGTGCATCGCCCGACGGTTCGCTGGTGGCGTTCCTCGGTTACGACGACGCCTCCACCACCCCGCAGAACGTGCACGTGGGCGTGGTGGCCCCCACCGGAGGCGGCCACCGGTGGCTGTCGCGTGCGCTCGACCGAACGTTCGAGTGCACGGGCGGCGACCGGCCACCCGTGTGGGAGTCGCCCGATGCACTGCTGGCCCTCGCCGAAGACGCGGGCCAGACCCATCTCTGGCGCGTGCACCTCGACGGCCGGACCCCCGAGCGACTCACCGAGGGCGCCATCACGGTGAAGGGCTTCGACCGCGCCGGTGGTGTCACCGCGCTGGTGGCCGGCTGTGTCGACGGCGTGGCCGACGTGTTCGTGCTGCGCGACGGCGAGATGGTGCGCCTCACCGATTTCACCGACCGCTTCCGCGCCACCACCGCACCTCAGGGATGGGACCGGCTGCGCGTGCCCACCACCGACGGCACCGAGCACGTCGACGCCTGGATCATGCGCCCCGCCGGGTTCGACCCGGCGCAGCGCTACCCCGTGCTGCTCAACGTGCACGGCGGACCGCACACCCAGTACGGCGAGACCCTCTTCGACGAGGCGCAGTTCCAGGCTGCCGCCGGCTTCGTGGTGGTGATGTGCAACCCACGCGGGTCGTCGGGACGCGAGGAGCGCTGGGGGCAGGCCATCCTCGGACCCAAGCACCACGCCAGGCCGGGCACCGGCTGGGGCAGCGTCGATGTCGACGACGTGCTCGCCGTCCTCGACCATGTGCTGGCCGCATACGACTTCTGCGATCCGGCGCGGGTGGGCATGCTCGGTGGCAGCTACGGCGGGTTCATGGCCACCTGGCTGGCGGCGCGCCACGGCCAGCGGTTCCGCGGTATCTGCAGCGAGCGGGCGGTCAACAACATGCTCAGCGAGGAGTGGTCGAGCGACATCGGCTCGATCTTCCGCACCGAGGTCGGCCCCAACCACCTCGACGACCCCGACGCCTACGACGAGTTCTCACCCGTGCGGTGGGTGCGCGACATCCACGTGCCGATGCTGCTCATCCACAGCGAGAACGACCTGCGCTGCCCCATCAACCAGGCCGAGGAACTGTTCATGGCGCTGCGCCTGCTGCGCCGCGACGTCACCTTCTATCGATTCCCCGGCGAAGGGCACGAGTTGTCGCGCAGCGGCTCGCCCGTACACCGCGTGCAGCGGGCCGAGATCATCCTCGACTGGTTCAGCGAACGACTCGCCGCCGGCGCCTGAGCGCGCCCCGACAGGGTGGCGGGCTCAGGCGGCGCGTTGTCGAGGCTGACCGCGCGGCCGGGTCTCGAACCGTGTGCCGCGCGGCGACACGAACACCGCCGTGCCGTCGGCCAGCAGATCGACCTGCCACCCGTCGCGATGCACCACCCGGTGGTGGTGGGCGCAGAGCAACAGCAGGTTGTCGAGCTTCGTGGCACCGTGGCGCCGCCACCACTGCACATGGTGGGCGTCGCACCAGGCCCGCTTGCGGTCGCAGCCGGGGAACCGGCAGCCGCCGTCGCGTGCCGACACGGCCCGGCGCAACGACTCGAGCACCGTACGGGTGGAACGCCCGTAATCGAGCACCACACCATCGGCACGCAGTACCCGGTGCATCGTGCAGTCGCAGCCGAACATGGCCGCAGCCCACTCGGGCAACCGCCGACCGCCTTCGGTGACGGCGAGGCCGACCGGTCGTCCCTCGACGCCCAGCTCGGCGAGCACCGCTGCCGGTACCTCGATGTGCAGGTCGACGTGTGGCCGGTGCCGCGGCGTGCCGTTGCTGTCGCAGTTGGCCACGAAGAACTGGAACACGGCGGCCACGGCATCGGCCTGGCGCTCGCTCCGGCTGCGCGTGTCGACCGGACCGTCGTCGGCCCGGGCGATGTGCAACGCCCGCTCGACCAACTCGGCGGTGGTGGGGTCGAACACGAAACTTCCGAGCAGGGCACCGTCGCCAGCGCGTGTCATCCGCCACGACCGGTCGTGCACGGTGGGCGGCTCGGGGTCGACGATGGCAAGAGCTCGTTCCTGCCACGCCGCGATGGCGACGCCCGAGTCGGCGATGTCGAGCGGCTCGAGCGCGGGCACCAGCCAGTGCTGGTCGGTGTCGAGCTGTTCGGTCAGCACCTTCGGTGTCGCCCTCCGCAGCAGGTCGCCCTGCGCCGCGCTGAGCCGTCCGTCGGCCACCGCGGCCCGCACCACATGGAACCGGAGGAGGAACTCGCCGTCGCGCAGCAGGCGCCGGGCCTCGGCACGCGGTACATCGAGGCCGTGCGCCAACCACATCACCGGCGAGCGGAAACCGTCGAACGACCACTCGCCCGCTGCGGCCAGCCGGGCCGCGTGCAGGGCGACCTGCGTGCGCTGACGCTCGGCCGCGCGGTGCCCGTCGACGAGATCGGCCAACGACGCCGCTGTAGCCGATTGCCGATCGACGTGCTGGGCGACGAGCACTTCCATGCACTCGAGCGTACATGCGTTCTGAACGATCTGTACCCCTGAAACCCTTGTTCCATATGGGTTTCAGCGATATCACCGCGCGCCGCATCGGCCGCAGCGATGATGCTCAGTCGCTCGTCAACCAGGCATCGATCAGCTTGCGCGCGATGGAGATACGCGGCGGGATGTTGGGCAGTTCGTCGCGGCGATACCACTGCGCGTCGAGGATCTCGGTGGGGTCGATCTCGATCTCGCCCGCCACCCACTCGGCCTGGAACCCGATCATCAGACTGTGCGGGAACGGCCACGGCTGGCTGCCCCAGTAACGCACGTTGCCCACCTCGATGCCCACCTCTTCACGCACCTCGCGCACCACGGCCTGCTCGAGCGATTCGCCCGGCTCGACGAACCCGGCGAGGCAGCTGTACATCGGCGCCCGGAACTGCACGCCGCGCGCCAGCAGCGCCAACTGGTCGGGCCCCGGCTCGCCACGGGTGACGAGCGTGATCATCGCCGGAGCCAGCCGCGGGTAGGCCATCAGCCCACACGCCGGGCACTTCATCGAGCGATCCGACGCCGACGACTCGGTGGGGGTGCCGCACCGGCCGCAGAAGCGATGGGTGCGCGCCCACTCGGCGATCTGCACGGCCCGGCCGGCGATGGCCCACTCGACCTCGCTGCTGCGCCCGAAGTACGAAAAGAGATCGATCGCTGCGCCGTACGACGGGTCGTCGCCGTGCGGTACGTCGACGGCCCACACCGCCTCGTCGCCGTGCATGCCCAGGAAGTGCTGCGGCGCCTCGATCTCGATGCGGTCGCTCACGAACACCGAACTGCCGATGACATGGATGTAGCGGTGCACCGACACGCTCTCGGACGGGCGGTGAGCAGGAATGAAGTTCTCCACGACGCCCACCATAGGATTCCGCCATGAGCAACATCGTCATCGTCGACGCCGTCCGCACGCCCATCGGCAAGCGGGGCGGCGGTCTGTCCACCCTCCACCCCGCCGAGGTGCTCGCCACCGTCCAGAAGGCCATCGTCGAGCGCAGCGGGATCGACCCCGCCCTCGTCGGTCAGGTCGT
>JBIIDH010000071.1:0-19105 GCA_044238435.1 Ilumatobacteraceae bacterium
CAACGAGAACCTGCGCCAGATCGCTCGGCACTCGCGGCGCGATGCCGACGCCTACGACCAGTACGGCCACGACATCGAGCAGGTGTGCCAGGCGCTGAAGCCGTTGTTCGACAACGCGCCGCCCAACCTGTTCGGCACCGAGCCCGATGATCTCGCCCAGATGGCCGACCTGGCCCGGCACCTGCGCGGGCTGCCGAAGCGGGTGATGCACAACGCCGTGCGGCTGCTCACCGGCAGCGCTGCCGACTTCCTCGACGACTACTTCGAGGGCGAACTGTTGAAGGGCCTGCTCGCCTCGTCGGGCACCATCGGCTCGAAGGTGGGGCCGCGGTCGCAGGGCTCAGGCCTGGTGCTGCTGTTCCACGTGATCGGCGAACAGGACGGCCACTTCGGGTCGTGGGGGTTCCACAAGGGCGGTAACGGCGGGTTCACCCAGGTGCTCGCCCGTGCGGCCCAGGCGTTCGGGGCCGAGATCATCGTCGATTCCGCCGTCAGCCACGTGGCCACATCGAACGGCCGTGCCACCGGCATCGTGCTGGCCGACGGCACCGAGTTGCACGCCGACACGGTGGTCAGCGCGCTCGACCCCCGCCGTACGTTCACCGAGCTGGTCGACCCGCGCGAACTGCCCGACGACCTGGTCGAGAACATCAGCCGGTTCCGCTTCCAGGGCGTGTCGTCGAAGGTGAACTTCGCGCTCGACGCGCTGCCGTCGTTCCCCGGCCTGCCCGGGCGCGGCGACCAGTTCCGCGGGTTCACCAACATCGCCCCCAGCATGGACTACCTCGAACGGGCCTACGACGAGGCGAAGTACGGCTGGTACAGCAGTCGGCCGTACCTCGACTGCTGCATCCAGTCGACCATCGACCCCGACATGGCGCCCCCGGGCAAGCACGTGATGTCGTGCTTCGTGCAGTACACGCCCTACCAGTTGAAGGGCAGCGACTGGGACACCGAGCGGAACAACCTCGGCGATACCGTGCAGCGCACGCTCGAGTCGTTCTTCCCCGGGTTCGGGTCGCTGGTGCTGCAGCGTGAGGTGGTCACCCCCGCCGACATCGAGCGGGTGGTGGGTCTGTCGGAGGGCAACATCTTCGCCGGCGAGTTCCTGGCCCCGCAGATGTACTTCTTCCGCCCTGCCCCGGGCTGGAACCAGTACCGCACCCCGATCGCCGGCTACTACCAGTGCGGCTCGGGCACGCACCCCGGCGGCTGCGTCAGCGGTGGCCCCGGCAAGCTCGCCGCCCAGCGCATCCTCGCCGACCGCCCCCGCTGACCGCCGCCCGCCCCGCCCCGTCCCGCCGCTGCCGCACGCCAGCGTTTGTGAGCGGGGCCGGGTTGGAGTGGGCCCGCGCTCACAAACGCTGGGTGGTGGCCGGGTGCAGGTGCGGCGTTTGTGAGTGGGGCCGGGTTGGAGTGGGCCTGCGCTCACAAACGCAGGTGGGGGTGGGTAGGGTGGTGGGGTGAATGTTGCGAGCGCAAGCACTGCAGGGTCGGGCGACGTGAGTCCGGTGGTGGAACGGTTCCCCATCGGGTTCCAGTGGCCCACCGTGGATCCGTTCCTGTTCTGTGTGCACCACCTCGACCACTACCCGGCCGGGAACGGTGCCTTCGGACCCGCCGCCAGCCTGGCGGGCCGCGACATCGGCCAGGACTTCGCCGGCATCGACGGCTGGCGGATGTACCACGGCGACACCGTGCCGGGCTTCCCGGCGCACCCGCACCGTGGGTTCGAGACCGTCACCTTCGTGCGCCGTGGCCTGATCGACCACGCCGACTCGCTGGGGGCGGCTGCTCGCTACGGCAATGGCGACGTGCAGTGGCTCACGGCCGGTGCCGGCATCGTGCACGCCGAGATGTTCCCGCTGCTCGACACCACTGCGCCGAACACCGTCGAACTGTTCCAGATCTGGATGAACCTGCCCCGCGACGACAAGTTCGCCGAGCCCCACTTCTCGATGCTGTGGGCCGACGACGTGCCCCGCACCGAGTACGTCGACACATCCGGCAACGGCGTCGAGCTCACCGTGGTGGCCGGTTCGGTGGACTCGCTGGTGCCCCCGTCGGCGCCGCCGCGATCGTGGGCGTCGCGTCCCGACAGCGATGTGGCCATCTGGAACGTGAAGCTCGATGCCGGCGCATCGTGGACGATGCCCGCCGCCCACCACCGCGACACCATCCGTGTGGTGTACGTGTACGACGGCGACGGCGTGGCCTTCGACGGCGATGCGGTGGCCAGCGGCCACGGTGCCGTGCTGGCGTGCCACGACGCAGTGACGGTGACGAGCGAGCGCGGCGGCGAGTACCTCGTGCTGCAGGGCCGCCCCATCGGCGAGCCGGTGGCCCAGTACGGACCGTTCGTGATGAACGACCGCGCCGGGGTGGAGCAAGCCTTCCGCGACTACCAGTCCACCCGCTTCGGTGGCTGGCCCTGGCCGGCCGACGGCCCGGTGCACGGGCCTGAGCCGCTCCGTTTCACCCGCCGTCCCGACGGCACGGTCGAGCGGCCGGCCGCCGCCGCAGTGTGACGCCCGAAGATTTCGTGGAACAGTTCGCCTCGCTCGAGCGTGAATGAGGACATGAACCCAACAATGGCAGGTGCCAACCCGGCGCCGGCGCCCGTCACCTGGTCGGGTGTCGAGGCGGTCTACGCCTCGGCGTACCGCGACCTGCTGCGTGTGGCCTATGTGCTCACCGGATCGGGAGCGGCCGCAGAAGATGTCGTCCACGACGTGTTCTGCAGGGTCGGCCCGCGTATGGCCGAGCTCGACAACCCGGCGGCATACCTCCGTGTCGCAGTGGTGAACCAGTGCCGCTCGATCCACCGGCGCCTGGCGCGTGCACCTCGCGTTGGGGTGCCCGAGGCAGTGCTCGACGGCCGCCTCGTGGAGTTACAGGATGCGCTGCGCACCCTGAACGAGCGCCAGCGCACCGCCATCGTGCTGCGCTACCTCTGCGATCTCCCCGACGCCGAGATCGCCGACCTCATCGGGTGTCGTGTCGGCACCGTGCGAACCCTGATCCATCGCGGCCTGGCCGAGCTTCGCGCCGTCATCAAGTGAGGAACCGGTCATGACCATCGAGAACACTCCCGACATCACGCCGTTCGATCCCGAGTTCGAAGCGCTCCTCCGTACCCGCCTGCACGACCTGGCCGGGCATGCCCCCACCACGGTGCGCGCCATCGACGAGGTGGCCGTGCGGCGTGCCGAACGAGGCACACGCAGCTGGCGCACGGCCGGTATCGCTGCCAGCGTGGCCGTGCTGGTGGGTGCGGGTTCGCTGGCCTTCGTGGTGGCGGGCCGCAACGACGTGGCGGGTGCCGACTCGCCCGACGCCGCCGTCAGCGAGATGGTCGCTGCGATCGAGAACACCGATGTCCTCGGCGCGATCGACCTGCTCGACCCCGCCGAGGTGCCCGCGCTGCGGGCAGCGCTCGACCAGGGACGCACGGCTGCCGAGCAGGTGGGGCTGATCAGTTCGCAGATGTCGCTCGACCGGTTGCAGGGCATCGGCATCGACGTGGCCGACCTCTCCCTCAGCGCCGAGGAACTGGCACCCGATCTGGCCGTGGTCACCCCGGTCGCCGGGTCGATCACGGCGCGGTTCGATCCGCAGGCGTTCCCGTTCGGCAGCGACGTGGCCGCGGCGATCGGCTCCGAGACGCAGGTGACGGAGGCCACCGCAGAACTCGGCAGCGACCTCGACGCGGTGCGCATCGCCACGGTGAAGCGCGACGGTCGCTGGTTCGTGAGCCTGCAGTACTCGATCGCCGAATCGGCGCGGCAGGCAGGCGACGAGCCGTTCCCCACCGAGCCGCCTGTCGTGCCGGTGGGTGCCGCTACCCCCGAGGATGCCGCCACGGCGTTCTACACCCATCTGGTGGATCGTGATGCGGCAGCGCTCGCCACGGTCTTCGCGCCGGGCGAGGGCGATGCGATGTTGCGGTACGCGCCCCTGTGGGTGCCGGCGGTGCAGGCATCGTTCGACGATTCGGCAGCGATGGGCGACCCCACCTCGGCGATGTCGGGTCTGACGGTGGCCGTCGACGGTGACGGCGAGCGACGTACCGTCGAGCCGACCAGGTACACCCTCGACGGCACCATCGATCCGGCGATCGTCAGTTCGTCCGGCCCGCTGTTCGAGCCGTCGTGGCCGACCCTGGTCGATCTCACCACCTACACCGCGTCCGGCGAACCCGAGGAGCGCTACGTGTGGTTGCCGGCCGGCACCCCGCTGCCGGCCACCGTCGCCGAACTCGCCGGTTACGACGTGCTGACGCAGTACCCCGACGACCTCGTCACGGCCAGCGACGGGAACTACAACTTCTCGTACGAGATGGGCGCCGGCGCCCTGTACCAGCCGCCGGTGGCGCCGGAGGCCGGTGCCGTGACGGCCGAGCCCTACCGTGCCGAGTTCGCCGACGGCTGCATCACCGTCACGGGCGAGGCGATGGCCGAGTACACGAGCATCAAGTACCAGCCGACCGTCGAGCAGGTGGGTGACGAGAGCTGGCGGGCGTGCGAAGAATCATCGTTCGGCGCGTTGTTCGGTCTCGCCTTGGGCTTGTCGGTGTCAGAAGGGCTCCCGCCGATCGAGGTGGTGGAGGTGGACGGCGCGTGGTACGTGTCGCCCATCGGTACCGTCGCCGACGTGATCATCGGCATCTTCGAGCCGAGCGTCGACGGTGGCGGCCTGTGGTCGTCGCCGATCGCGGAAGCGATCTACGGCATCGACCGGGGCAGCCTCGAGGGGATGACCATCGGCAAGCCCCTCACCGAGGTGCCCGAGGCATGTCGTGCCGTGCTGGTCGCCGACTCGGCCGGGGTGGTGACCGGGGTGGTCGACGCGCCCGAGCCACTCGCCACCCAGACCTGCAGCGACGTGATCTACGGCATCACGGTCTCGGACGGCGCGGACGTCACCGCCACCACGATGCCAGTCGTGGTGGAAACCACGACGGCGATGGCGCCGACGACGGCGACGTCGCTGCCCTGAGTCAGCCCAGTTCGTTGAGCGGGGTGAGGGTGAGCTCGGGCTCGTCTGCGAGCAGACGCTGCAGCCGGTAGCGGTTCTCGAACAACGCCACCGTGGCGCCGTCGCTGCCGCGGCGCAGGATGCGGATGCCGCCGATCTCGCGCAGACGATCGGCGCTGGCTGCATCGGTGGCGCGAATGGCCTGGTACGGCGAGCCGGTGAGTTCGATCGGTGCGTTGAACTCGCTGCCCAGGCGGTGAGCGAACACCTCGAACTGCAGTTGACCGACGGCGGCCAGTACCAGCGACGCATCACCCATGTCGGGGTCGCGCAGCACCTGCACAACGCCTTCCTCTTCGAGCACCTCGAGGCCCCGGCGGAACTGCTTCGACTTGCTGGTGTCGAGCGGCCGGGCACCGGTGAACAGTTCGGGAGCGAACGACGGCAGACCGGGGAACGTGACGGGAGTGTGCTCGTACAGCGTGTCGCCGATGCGCAGGTCGGTGGCGTTCACCAGGCCGACCACATCACCGGGGAAGGCCTCCTCCACCGTCGACCGCTCGGCCCCGAACACGGTGGAGGCGTACTTCGTGGCGAACGGGCGACCGGTGCGGGCGATGGTGAGCGTCATGCCGCGCTCGAACCGGCCGCTGCAGATGCGGGCGAAGGCCAGTCGGTCGCGGTGGGCCTTGTCCATGTTGGCCTGCACCTTGAACACGAACGCGCTGCAGTCGGCGTCGACCGCCCGCCCCACACCGGAGGCATCGGGGCGAGGCGACGGCGGCGGCACGAGTTCGACCACGGCATCGAGCAGATGGCGCACGCCGAAGTCGGTGAGCGCCGACCCGGCGAACACCGGGGTGGAGGAACCAGCGAGGAACGAGGGGAGGTCGAGTTCGGCGCCCACGGCGTCGAGCAGGTCGCACCCGTCGAGCGCCTTGCGCCACACCGACCCCAGCGTGGCGCCGGCCTGGTCGAACGACAGCAACTCCTCGGGCGCCATCGTGGCGCCGCGAGCGGTACGGGTGAACTTGCTGAACACCTGGCGGCGGCGGTCGATGACACCGACGAAGTCGTCGCCGTCGCCCACCGGCCAGGTGATGGGCGTGGGCCGCAGGTCGATCTGGGTCTCGATCTCGTCGAGCAGTTCGAGCGGGTCGCGGCTGGGTCGGTCGAACTTGTTGAGGAACGTGAGCACCGGCAGGTGACGCGAGCGGCACACCTCGAACAGCTTCAGCGTCTGCGGCTCGATGCCCTTGGCGGCGTCGAGCACCATCACCACCGCATCGACCGCAGCCAGCACGCGGTAGGTGTCTTCACTGAAGTCGCGGTGGCCCGGGGTGTCGAGCAGGTTCAGCACATGGTCGCGGTAGGTGAACTGCATCGCCGCCGAGGTGATGGAGATGCCACGGGTCTGCTCGAGTTCCATCCAGTCGCTGGTGGCGCTGCGCCCACCCGACTTCGCCTTCACCGACCCAGCGGTGACCACCGCGCCGGCGTTCAGGAGGAACTTCTCGGTGAGGGTGGTCTTGCCCGCGTCGGGATGGCTGATGATCGCAAAGGTGCGCCGGCGCGCAGCTTCGAAGGGGACGTCGGGAATCTTCACCACCGGTCGAGCCTACCGACCGGGTGTCACCAGCCCCCGGTGCGCCATCCGGTGTATCGGTCCTCGGGTGCCGGCGACCCCGCTTCGGCTTCTTCGCTCGGGGGATCCGCCAGGTTGATCGACCCGACGGCCAGGTCGCGAGTGGTCGACTCGAGCAGATGGCGACGTCCGGCGATCTCGACAGCAGCACTGTCGAGCGAAGCCCGGAGCTCGCCAACGGATGCACCGGGGCGGTCGTGGAGCGTTTCGGCGAGCAGGCCGCTGACCGCCGGAGCGGCATACGAGGTGCCCGTGCGCAGTACCACCTCGCCACTGCCGACCACGGTGGCGACGCTCACGCCCGGCGCAAAGAACGACGCCACCTCGCCGTCGCTCGAGAACGGTGCGGGATCCTTGCCACCGAGGCCTGCGCCGACGGTGATCACGTTGTCGTAGGCCTTGGCGAACGAGGCGGGCCAGGCAGGTGTGAGTGTGAGGTTGCGACTGTCGTTGCCGGAACCGGTCACGATCATCACCCCGGCACGCTCGGCGCGGGCCACGGCCGCTTCGAGCACGAGGACGCTGCTTCGTGGCACACCCGGCTGGGTGATGAGAGAGATGTTCACGATGTCGGCGCCGTTGTCGACCGCGTAGTCGATGCCTGCAGCGACAGCCGACATGGCGACGTTGCCGTTCGCGCGGCTCACCTTGACGGGCATGACCGTGGCGCCGGGGGCGACACCGGCGATGCCGTAGCCGTCGCGAGTCGCGGCGACGATCGAGGCCACCTCGTTACCGTGGTCGCGGCCAGGATCGCGGCGTTCGGGAGAGGTGTCGGCGTCGTGGCGCCCGAAGTCCCAGCCGCGACAGTCGTCGATGAAGCCGTTCCGGTCGTCGTCATTGCCGTTGAAGCAGTCCTCGTCGATGTTGCTCCACCACTGTTGGGCGAGTTCGGGATTGTCGAGGTCGAAGCCGGAGTCGATCACGGCCACCACGACCGGCGACGAGTCGGGAGCGCGGTCCGGGGCCGGTGCTGCGGGCCGCCATGGTGCGACAGACCCGTCGCCGGACCTCGGCCGCGCTGCCTCGGTTCCTGCGTAGCCCAACAGCAAGTCGGGATCGACCCGGTCGACCCCGGGTAGGCCGTCGAGACCCGGCGAGTCACTGTCGGAGACCACCTCGAGCAGTCCGGGTCCGACGCGCACGACGCTGAGCACGCCGGGCATCTGCTCGAGCTGCGCGATCAACGCATCCTCCGACACGGCGTCATCGACGGTGACTGCGGCAGCCGAAGGGGGCGGTGCTGCGCCGGGCTGCACGGTTCCGTCGTCGAGCACGCCGCTGTCGATGAGGCGTTGCGGTGTGTTCACGTAGCGGTGGTTCGGTTCGCCGATCACCCCGTTGCGGTCGATGACGACGAACGGGCTGACGGCTGGGTCGGCGAACGACTGGATGAGCGACTGCTCAGCCGGAGTCGGCACACCGAGGGAGAGCGCCTGGCCGGGAACGTCGACCACGTCGATGGATCCGTCGCGCCGCTGCACCTCACGGGTGCCCGCAGGAGTCACCGACTCGGCGGGCGTGGTGGGAAGCGGCGCGGGTGTCGTCGACGGCACGGTGCCCGGCACAGCAGCGGCTGCTGCGGCCACCGTGTCGGCGCTGACCACGAAGTGGCCGAGGTCGTCGCCCCAGTCGATGCGGCTGGGACCGTCGACCGGCACGCCGGGTCCATCCTGCTGGTCGGGGTCGCCGAGCAGCCCCTGGTTCGACCACATGCGTTCGCTACCGGTGCGATCGACCGGGCCCTGGTTCGCAGCCTGGCTGTCACCTCGCCGTCCGGTGGCACCGTTGAGCGCTTGGCCGTAGAGGCTGACCCTGCTGCCGTCGCCAGGGGCGCCGCCGTCCTGCATCGTCGGAGTCGCAGCTTCCTCGGACGAGGTGAGCTGGCGGACGACGAACTCGAGGTTGCCGCGCAGGCTCCAGCCGAGCATGCCGACGAGCAGGACGGACAACACCCAGATGGCGACACCGAGGGCGCGATCGTTGTCGCTGCGCAACGCGGCGGGGACGCGCAGGTTGGGGATGACGATCGTCAGTCGGCGCGTCGATGCTTCTTCGGTTTGGCGCGGAGCAGGACTGGATGACGCGGCGGTATCCAGGGTGGCGATCGTCGTGGCTGCCGCCTCGCGGGTCTGTTTGACGACATCGCGGAATAGGAGGGGGTCGAACCCCTCGTCGTTTCGAATGATCACCACCTCGTCGAGTGACGCCACCTGGTCCGCTCCCGGTCGTTCTGCCACGCTGCGTGGCGACATGTCGTCGTCGAGACCGTCCGGTAGATGTGTCCTTGACGCCACCATGACGAAGGGTGGACGGTGAGCCAGGCAGGGGATCACTCCATCACCCGCGGGGGATGCGGGCGGTCTTGCTACGGTCGCGGCATGGACATCGGCCTCGTCATCTTCCCCACCGACAAGGGCATTCAGCCCGTCGAGCTGGCCCGTGAGGCCGAGGCGAGGGGCTTCCGCTCGCTCTGGTTCCCCGAGCACTCGCACATCCCGGTGTCGCGCCGCACCCCCTGGGGTGGCCGCGAGGGCGCGCCGCCGCTGCCCGAGGAGTACTGGCGCACGCACGACCAGTTCTTGGCCCTGGCTGCAGCCGCGGCGGTGACCACCACGATCAAGCTGGCCACCGGAATCACTCTGGTGGCCCAGCGCGACCCGCTGTGGCTGGCCAAAGAGGTGGCCACCATCGACCAGTTGTCGAACGGCCGTTTCCTGTTCGGTGTGGGCTACGGCTGGAACCACGAGGAGATGGAGAGCCACGGCGTCGACATCGGCCGCCGCCGCAAGGTGGTGCGCGAGAAGATCCTCGCCTGCAAAGAACTGTGGACCAGCGACGAGGCCAGCTTCTCCGGTGAGTACGTGAACTTCGAGGCATCGTGGGCGTGGCCGAAGCCGGTGCAGCAGCCCCATCCGCCGATCGTGGTGGGCGCGTCGCCCACCGACCTGCACTTCCGCCACATCGTCGAGTACGGCGACGCGTGGATGCCCATCGAGGGTCGATACGCCATCGTCGACCAGTGGCAGCGTCTGCAGACCTTTGCCGCCGACCATGGCCGCGACCCGGCCACCCTGCAGCTGGGTGTGTTCGGGCCCAAGCCAACCAGCGAGCACCTCGCCGAGCTGCGCGACGCGGGCACCTCGTTCGTGGCCCTCGGCCTGCCGGCGCTCGATCGCGACGGCGCACTGGCGGCGATGGACCGCTACGCCCCGCTGGTGGCCGAGTTCAACACCTGAACCGGGCCCGGCATCGGGGCGTCAGCCCTCGGCGACGAGGAACGGCTCGGCCTCGGCACGTGGGCGACCGTCGGCGGCGAGGCCCTCGACGATGTACCGGTCGATGAGCCGATGGAACAGGCGCAGGCGCGCCTCCTGGTAGTTGCCGAAGCTGACGGTGCGTTTGCCGCTGCTCTTCAACCCGGCCTGCACCTTGGGCAGGTTGGCCATGTCTTGCTCGAACACGGCGGCGAGACCGCCCATCCCCGGTGCCTCGCTCCACGACTGCTCGAGCGTGAGCACGGTGGTGCTGGCGGGTGCCGGCCGAACCCCGTCGGCAGGCACCGGGGCCATGCGGATGACGTCCATGAAGCACGTGTCGGGCGTGCGGCCCGGGCGCCAGCGGTAGACCAGCGGCTGGCCGACGCCCGCCCACGGCGCGAAGGCCGGGAACATGTTGTAGAGGATGGCGTCGAGCATCTCGGTGTCGGACACCTGTGACAGGTCGGCGCCGTACACACCCGACAGGCGGTCGCGGAAGATGCCCGCCACCACACTGCGCGCCGACTCGCCCTCACCGATCTCGGGTGCGGTGGCACCCTTCGAGCGGGCCGAGAACGCCAGGTAGGCGGCGGCCACCTGCTCTTCACTCAGCGGATCGGACAGGTGCGGGCTCTGCTCGGCGAAGGCGTTGACGAACCGGGTGACATGCGGGTCGTCGGGCCAGATGGAGTACTCGCTGTTCGCATCGGCCGAGAACTCGACGATCTGCGGATGGGTGGCGATGACGTGGTACGCCTCGGCGAAGGCCTCCATCACCACCTTCCAGTTGGCCGGAACTTCCTTCACGGCGTGGAACGCCACGTAGCGTTGCTCGAAGTCGAACTGCGGGAAGTGCTCGACGAGGACCCGGGCGTAGCGCTCGAACGGTTCGGCGGCCGGATCGAGGTTCACCATCACGAAGCCCTGCCACACGGCCACCTGCGCCTCAGGCAGATTGCGGCGGGCCGGGTCGCCCGCCACGTGCGGGAAGTCCCACTCGCACGGCAGGTCGGCGAGGTTGCCGTCGATGTCCCACGTCCAGGCGTGGAACGGGCAGCGGAACGACGCCACCCGGCCGTCGTCGGTGCGCAACTTGGTGCCGCGGTGCAGACAGGCGTTGTGGAACGCACGGATCTGCCCGTCGGAGCCGCAGGTGACCAGCAGCGACTCGTCGCCCACGTCGTACACCACGTGGCTGCCCGGCTTTGGCAGTTCGTCGACGTGGCAGGCCATCTGCCAGGTGCGCCGCCACACGTAGTCGTGCTCGAGCGCAGCGAACGCCGGCGAGGTGTAGCGACTCTTCGCCACATCGGCCGAGCCCTGGTACTGGTACGACGTGCTGCGGAGCGCCACCGGTACGTCGGCGGTGTCGCGAGCGACGAGTTCCTGGTAGCTGGGGCCGGCGCTGCGGGCTTCCCCCGGGTTGGTCGCGGTCATGGCTGCGACGGTACCGCGCCGCGGATGCCGTCGTCGGAGCGGGCGGGTGCTTCGGCCGCCAGTCGTCGCCGCTCAGTCGTCGCCGCTCAGTCGTCGCCCGTCACGGCCATGCCGTCGCGCAGCACCGAGAACTGACGGGTGGGATCGTCCTGACGGATGCGCGTGCCCGTGGCGGTGTCGATGGCCTCGGCGCCGTCGGGTGCGTACTGGAGGATGTAGCTCTTGCGCACGGCGTCGGTGCGGTTGGGGCCGGTGCGGTGCGGGGTGAGCGACGAGAACACCACCACGCTGCCTGCCGGTGCTTCCACCGGCACGGCGCCCGTGCCATCGCTGAGGCACTGGAAGCCCACCGGGGTCGCCTCGTGGACGAGCGTGCCGCCGCGGTGCAGACCCGGCAGGATCCAGGGGCAGCCGTTGTCGACCGTTGCATCGACCAGCGGCACCCAGCAGGTGAGGTACTGCTGTGGCTCGACGAAGGTGTACCCGTTGTCCTGGTGCCAGGGGAATTCGCGGGTCGGCTCGGGCTTCTTGTACACCGCCTGGTCCCAGTACAGCCGCACGTCGGGGCCGACCAGGTCGTGGCAGATGCCCGCCAGCGCAGGGTGACGGGCGAAGCGCCGAGCCGGCTCGCAGCGAGCCGCGAGGAAGATGGTGAAGGTGATCTCGTCGCGCGTCGCCACCTCCATGCGGGTGCCGTCGATGTCGCGTCCGAAGGTGGGTGAGAACACCTCCAGCTGATCGATCGCTTCGCGTACCTCGGCGATGAGGTCGGCCTCGATGACGTCGGGCACGAGTACGAAGCCCTGCTCGTCGAATTGGCGCACCTGCTCGGCAGTGAGCAGACGCGGAGTGCGGGTGATGGGTTCCCAGACGAAATCGACGTTCGCCGGGTGGGGGCGGGGCTCGATGATGGTCATGGCTGCTCCGGCGGGGTGGAGGTGGTCGGTTCGGACTGCTTGCGGGCTCGGCTCGGCGCCACCCGGGTGGCCTCACCGGGCATCTTCGGATACTCAGGTGGCCAGGGCGCGTCGGGCAGGCCGGCGTCGCGGTCGCGGCGGGCCAGGGCCAGCAGCGGCTCGAGCGATTGCGGGTGGAGGTCGATGTCGCGCCAGGGGTCGCCGTCGGCAGCCAGGCGGGCGGGCACGGTGTGCACGGTGAGCTCGTCGGGCACGATGCGCTCGAGTTCCTCCCAGGGGAACCCGCACGACACCGGAGCCATCTCGCGAGCCCGTACCGACCACGGCGCGAACACCGTCTTGTGCGGTGCGTTCTGGTTGAAGTCGACGAAGATGCGCGCGCCACGTTCCTCTTTCCACCATGCCGCGGTGATGAGGTCGGGCCTGCGCCGTTCGAGTTCACGGGCCACCGCCACCGCAGCAGCACGCACGGAGAGGCTGTTCCACAGCGGGGCGAGCCGCACGTACACGTGCAGGCCACGGCTGCCGGTGGTCTTGATGTACGACCGCACCTGGTGTTCGTCGAGCAATCGCTTCGTCTCGGCGGCGGCCTCGCGGGCCATGGCAAACGTGGTGCCGGGCCCGGGGTCGAGGTCGATGCGCAACTCGTCGGTGTGCTCCGGGTCGGCGGCTCGCACCGGCCACGAGTGGAACCCGATGCAGCCCAGGTTCACCGCCCACACGAGATGCGCGATGTCGGCGATGACGAGTGCGTTCGACGGCGTGCCGTAGGGCGTGCGCATGACGGTGGTGGTGAGCCACTCGGGCGCACCGGAGGGGATGCGCTTCTGGAAGAACGACTTGCCACTGGCGCCATCGGGGAAACGCTGCAGCATCACCGGCCGGTCGCGCATGGCGCGCATCACCGTGGACTCGACGGCCAGGTAGTACTCGACCAGGCCGAGCTTGGTCACCCCCACCGCCGGGAAGAACGGCTTGTCGGGGTTGCTGATCGCAACGGGTCGGCCGGCCAGCTCCAGCACCACTGGCTCGCTCATGGCGCCTCACCCATGACCGCACGCTACCGTCGCGGGCCATGGGGACTGTGCAGTTGCGGGCGCCGATGCAGGGCACGATCGTGTCGGTCGACGTGGTGGTGGGCCAACAGGTTCGTGCCGGTCAGCAGGTGATGCTGATCGAGTCGATGAAGATGCACCACGCCATCGAGGCCGATGCCAGCGGTGCCATCGACACGCTGCTCGTGGCCGTCGGCCAGACCGTGGCCGAGGGTGAGGCGGTGGCGATGCTCGCACCCGGCGAGGTGACCGTGGTTGAGGTGGTCGCGACGGTCGACGACGACCCCGACCGGATCAGACCCGACCTGGCCGAGACGCTCGCCCGACACCGCTTCGGCCACGACGAAGCCCGCCCCGACGCCGTGGCCCGCCGCCGCGCAGTCGGCCGCCGCACTGCCCGCGAGAACGTGGCCGACCTCGTCGATCCCGGCAGCTTCGTCGAGTACGGCCCGGTGGTCATCGCCGCCCAGCGCCGTCGTCGACCGGTGCAGGAGTTGGTCGAGCGCACACCGGCCGACGGGATGATCGGCGGTGTGGGCACGGTGAACGGGCACCTGTTCGACGGCCACGCCACCCGGGTGGTGGCCATGTCGTACGACTACACCGTGCTGGCCGGCACACAGGGCACGCAGAACCACCGCAAGAAGGACCGCCTGTTCGAAGTGGCCGAGCAGTTGCGCCTGCCGGTGGTGTTCTTCACCGAAGGTGGGGGAGGGCGGCCCGGCGACACCGACCAGACAGGCGTGAGCGGCCTCGACTGCCTCGCCTTCCTGTACTTCGCCGAGCTCAGCGGGCTGGTGCCGCTGGTGGGCGTGAATGCCGGCTACTGCTTCGCCGGCAACGCCGCCATCCTCGGCTGCTGCGACGTGGTCATCGCCACCGCCGACTCGAACATCGGCATGGGCGGCCCCGCCATGATCGAAGGCGGCGGCCTGGGCGTGTTCGCACCCACCGAGATCGGGCCCATCGACGTGCAACGCGCCAACGGTGTGGTCGACATCGTGGTGGGCGACGAGGCCGAAGCCGTGCAGGTGGCCAAGCAGTACCTCGGCTACTTCCAGGGGTCGGTGTCGCAGTGGGAGGTGCCCGACCAACGCTTGTTGCGCCATGTCATCCCCGAGGACCGCAAGCGCAGCTACGACGTGCGTGCCGTCATCGAGGGCATGTTCGACACCGGGTCGGTGCTCGAACTGCGCCGCGACTTCGGCCTCGGCATGGTCACCGCGCTGGCGCGGGTGGAGGGCCGGCCGGTCGGCGTGATCGCCAACAACCCCAACCATCTGGCCGGGGCCATCGACAGCCCGGGGGCCGACAAGGCAGCCCGCTTCATGCAGTTGTGCGACGCGTTCGACATCCCCATCGTCACCCTGGTCGACACGCCCGGGATGATGGTGGGGCCCGAGGTCGAACGCACGGCGCTGGTGCGGCACTGCACCCGCCTGTTCGTCACCGGTGCCAACGTCACCGTGCCGATGGTGAGCATCGTGCTGCGCAAGAGCTACGGCCTCGGCGCCCAGGCGATGATGGGCGGCAGCACCAAGCGACCGCTCGCCTGTGTGGCCTGGCCCACCGGCGAGTTCGGCGGCATGGGCCTGGAGGGCGCGGTGCGCCTGGGCTACCGCCACGAACTCGAGGCCATCGCCGACCCGGTGGAACGCGAGGCCACGTTCCAGCAGATGGTCGACCGCATGTACGAGCACGGCAAGGCAGTGAACGCTGCCTCGCATTTCGAGATCGACGACGTGATCGATCCCGTCGACAGCCGGCGATGGATCGCTACTCTGCTGGCGGCAACGCCACCCCCCACGCCACGCACCGCCAAGAAGCGGCCCAACATCGACACCTGGTGAACCCCATGCGCATCGACGCCATCGAACTCAGAATCATCGACCTGCCCTTCGTCTCGCCGTTCAAGACCTCGTTCGGGTCGCAGGAGTCGAAGACCTCCATCATCGTCACCGTGCGCAGCGAGGGGGTGGAGGGGTACGGCGAGAGCACGATGGACCCGCTGCCGACGTACCGCGAGGAGACAATCGAGGGTGCGCTCACGGTGCTCCGCGGACGGATGGTGCCGTGGTTGCTGGCCAACGATGTGGAGCACCCGTCGGTGCTGCTCGACACCTGGGCAGACACGCGTGGCAACCCGATGGCCAAGGCGTGTATCGAGCTGGCGGTGTGGGACTGCTGGGCGCGTCAGCAGGGCCTGCCGTTGCGTGAGGTGTTGGGCGGCGACCGCACCGAGATCCCGGTGGGCGCCAGCCTGGGCATGACCAGCCTGGCCGGCACGCTCGACAGCGTCGAACGCCACGTCGCCCAGGGCTACAAGCGCGTCAAACTGAAGATCGAGCCGGGCTGGGACGTCGAGCTGCTCACCGCGGTACGCGACCGGTTCCCCGACATCGAACTCACCGTCGACGCCAACTCGGCCTACACCCTCGACGACGTCGACCTGCTGCGCAGCCTCGACCAGTTCGGACTGCACTACATCGAGCAGCCGCTGAACTACGACGACCTCACCGATCACGCCGTGCTGGCGAAGCAGATCGAGACGCCGCTGTGCCTCGACGAGTCGCTCACGTCGGTGGCGCGCACCAGGGCAGCGCTCGACCTGGGCGCGTGCAGTGTCGTGAACGTGAAGGTGGGCCGAGTCGGCGGCCTCGAGTCGGTGCGGCGCATCCACGCCCTGTGCACCGACCGTGGGGTGCCGATGTGGTGTGGCGGCATGCTCGAGACCGGCATCGGCCGCGCCCACAACATCCACCTCGCCACGATGCCTGGCTTCGTCTACCCGGGCGATACGGCCTCGGCCAGCCGCACCTACGCCCGCGACATCGTCGAGCAGCGACTCGAGACCACCGACGGCATCATGCCCGTACCCGCGGGTGCGGGCATCGGGGTCACCCTCGACCGGCCGTTCCTCGACAGCGTCACGCTGTCCACCGAGGTGCACCAGCGGTGAGCGACGAGACCGATCCGCTGGGCGGTCTCGAGTTCCGTGAACTGCGCCACGCCGACGAGCTGGCGGCACTGCCGCCCTTCGAACGGCGCATCTGGGGTGCCGACAGCGACCTGGTGTCGGTGAACATGCTCGTGGCCGTGGTGTCGGAGGGTGGGGTGGCGCTCGCAGCGTTCGACCGGGGCGAGATCGTGGGCGCCCTGTTCGGCTTCCCCACCCACGAACCGGCGGTACTGCACTCGCACTACATGGCGGTCGACCCCGCCTACCGTCGACGGGGCCTCGGCATCGCGTTGAAGCAGCATCAGCGCCAGTGGTGTCTCGACCGAGGCATCACCGCGATGCGCTGGACCTACGACCCGCTGCAGTTGGCCAATGCCCACCTGAACCTGCATGCGCTGGGCGCAGCCGGTGTGGCGTATCACGTGAACCACTACGGCACGCTCGGCGGCATCAACGGCGATCTCCCGAGCGACCGCGTGACGGTGTGGTGGGACCTCGTCACCCAGGGCACCGACCGGCCGCCCGCCACGCTGTCGATCGATGTGCCGCCGGCCACGGCCGACGACATCGCTGCCTCGAACCAGGCGGCGCTCACCGCACGGCTGGCGGTGCGTGCCGAACTCGCCGAGCGACTCGGCAACGGCTGGCAACTCGTCGGCGTCGACCGCGAGGCCCGCCGCTACCACCTCGCCCCCCGGGCCTGACCAGCCGCCACGGTTTCTCCGCGGAGAAACAGAGCGTGCGTCAGTCCAAGACGGCGTCGGCGAGTTGGGGGAACACCCGGCGCACCTTGGCGAGCAGCCAGTCGCCGTACACACCGTGGAACTCGGTGAGATCGGCCTGGTCCCAGCGGGCGACACGTTCGGCGGGTGGCACCCAGTCGTCGCCGAGCGGCAACGGCTCGACGACTGCGTTCCACGACGGGTCGAGGAAGAACGGCAGCGAGATGCGGTCGTGGCCGGCATGGTTGCGCACCCGGTGCGGTGTGCTGCGGTAGCGGCCACCGGTGAGTCGGTCGAGCATGTCGCCCAGGTTGCAGATGATGAGATCGGGGTCGGGGTCGACGGCCACCCATCCGTCGGCGGTGCACACCTCGAGGCCCGGTGTGCCGTCGTGCGCGAGCAAGGTGACGAGGCCGTAGTCGGTGTGTTCTCCCACACCCCATCGGTCGGGTGCATCGGCCGGATGCGGTGGGTAGCGGAAGATGCGGAACAGCACGGTGGGGTCGGCCGTGAGCCCGGTGGCGAACCAGTCGGCGCCCACACCGAGAGCGGTGGCCATGGCCGCCAGCACCTGCTGCCCGAGTGATTCCATCGCCGCCATCCACTCGGTCACTGCGGCCGCTAGGTCGGGCACGTGCTCGTGGGGCCACAGGTTGGGGCCGTGCAGCGGCAGCGGGCTGGGTGGCAACTCGCGGCCGACGTAGAAGCCCTCCTTCAGGTCGGGCACACCGGAGGTGAGCTCGTCGCCGAGCGGGAACCAGCCGCGCCACGCGGTGCCGCCTCGGGCCAGACCCACCTGCTGCTTCACCTCGGTGGGTAGTGCGAACAGCCGACGCGCCGCATCGAGCAGGTGCTCGCGCTGTTCGGCCGTGACGCCGTGGCCGGTGAGGGCGACGAAGCCGTTGCGCCGGCACGCAGCGTCGATGAGGGCCGGCGCATCGCCGGCCGAGATGTCGACGACAGGAACCGCGGAGACGGAGTTCGGAACGGCAGGCTGCACGGGCGAGATCGTACTGTGAGGGCGGTGACCCGCATTCTGTACGTCGGCTGCCCGATGTGGGCCCACCGCCCCTGGGTGGGCCGACACCTGCCCGCCGGTACGCCGAGCGGGAGCGAACTGGCCGCCTACAGCCGGGTGGTGAACGCTGTGGAGGGCAACACCACCTTCTATGCCAGTCCGACGCCGAACATCGTCGAGCGCTGGGCGACGCAGGCCGACCCCGGCTTCCGGTTCGTGTGCAAGGCGCCCCGCGAGATCACCCACGAACGTCGCCTGCGCGACGTCGATGCGGCGCTGGCGGCGTTCGTGCACCTGATGGAACCGCTCGGCCCGCGCCTCGGAGGCATCACCCTGCAGTTGCCCGCTTCGTTCGGCCCGGGCGATCTGGGTGCCCTCGCCGCCGTCCTCGGGCAGGCAACAGCCACGGTCCGTTGGTCGGTCGAGGTGCGACACCCCGACTTCTTCGTCGGCCCCTCCCGAGCAGCCCTCGACCGCTTGCTCGAGCGATGCGGAGCCGAGCGGGTGCTGCTCGACTCGCGAGCACTGTTCGCCGAGCCACCGTGCAGCAAGGCAGGCCGCGAGGCGTGGCAGGCCAAACCCCGGGTTCCGGCACTCACCGAAGCACTCGGCCAACGACCGATCGTGCGCTTCATCGGCTCCGACCACCCGCATCGCACCGATGCGGGGCTGGAGCCCTGGCGCGAGGTGGTGGCCCGGTGGCTGCGCGAGGGGCGCACGCCCACCTTCTTCGTGCACACGCCCGACAACCTCGATTCGCCCGGTCTCGCCCGGTCGTTCCACGCGGCGGTGGCCGACCTGGTGCCCGATCTCGGTCGACTCGCCGACCTGCCCGAGCTCGATCGGCCACCCGAACAGGAATCGCTGTTCTAGGGGGTTGGGTGCAGGTTGCGCGAACATCGGTGTCGTGATCGACCGCAACCGACTCGCTGCGCTGCTCGACACCGAGCGAGATCGCTTCATCGCCCTGCATCCCGCTTCGTCGCAACGGGCCGCTGACGCGGCTGAACATCTGCTCGGCGGGGTACCGATGCCGTGGATGAACCGCTTGCCGGGGTCGTTCCCGGTGTTCTTCGCCGAGGCGAAGGGTGCGCGCATCGTCGATGTCGACGGCA
>JBIIDH010000072.1:0-19021 GCA_044238435.1 Ilumatobacteraceae bacterium
ACCCGGCCCACCTGTACTTCAAGCGGGCGAAGTCGAGCGAGCTGCTCTTCGGCGATCCCACCTACCACCGCGAACTGCTGGCGCAGCGCATCGGCATCTGAGCCGACGCCTCGTCACAACGTTCTGAGTCGAGAGGTCCGGGCTGCGGCCCGGGCCTCTCGCCGTTTTCGGCCGCCTCGGTAGGCTGGCCCGATGGAGCCGATCACCTGGGTGTTCCTCGCTGCCGCTGCACTCGTCACCTTCGCCATCGCTGCGGGGGTGGTGGGGCGTGAGGCACACCGGCTCGACGCCGTGGCGCCGCGGTCGGTGTACGTAGTCGACGAGGCGGTCGAGTTCGTGGCCGAATACCTGCCCACCGACAGCCAGGCGCGCCTCACTCCAGAAGAACTGGAGCAGTTGCTCACCATCCACATGCGCTGGCTGCACGCCAAGGGTCTGCAGCCCACCAATGTGATCGATCGCCGGCAGGACATCGCCGACCTCGTCATCGTGGGCGAGAACGACCTCACCGCGTATCTGCTGGCCGAGTCCGAGCAGGCCGGCATCGAGATCCTCGACGACGTCGATGTGGTGAATGTGGTCGATGCGCACCTGGCCTATTTCGAGGCCATCGGCGCCGTCGGCCCCAAAGCCCTCGACCTGTAGCTCCTGCCGCTCGCCTGGTCGGCCGCGATGAGCGGGTTGCGCACTAGCTGCGCAGGTTGCTCATCGCACCCGGTGTGTGGGCCGCCGCGATGAGCGGGTTGCGCACTGGCTGCGCATGTTGCTCATCGCACCGGGCCTGCCGGCGGGGCCCAGGGGTCAGATCATCATGTTGAGGCTGTCGAGGCAGCGGCCGGCCAACTCGGTGTCGCCCTCGAGGGTGACCCACTCGCGCAACTCCGAACCGGGGCGGCGGCCGAGGGCGAGGCAGGCGAACGTGTCGCTGTCCATGCTGAGCGTGGCGACGGGTGCCTTGGTGGGCGTGTCGACCTGTGTGGCGCGCCCCTCGCGCACCTCGTAGGTGAGGGTGCGCTCGATCGGTCCGGTGAGCACGAAGCGCACGGCGTCGCCCTCGGGGGTGCCGGCCCGCTTGCCCACCACGATGGGCAGGGTGCGGATGAGGCGGTCGATGGTGTGTGCCGCGCTGGCCGAACCCGAGTTGCCGGGAATGCCCAGGGCGTGGCGCATGTCTTGTTCGTGCGCCCAGCAGTCGAGCACGCGGATGTGCAGGAAGTCGCCGCGGGTGCCAGGCCCGGTGGGGGTCATCGCCGGCACGGCGAAGTAGTCGTCGTCGGCCGAGCGCAGGGTGGCCAGGCGCAGGGCGGCGATGTCGTTCCACTCGGCCAACACCTCGGCACCAGGCAGGGCACGGCGGACGTCGACCTCGTGCTCGTTGGCTTCACCGATGGGGTTACGCGTGTGGTCGAGTTCGGTGGTGCGGTGCTCGGTGGAGGGAAGCCCCTGCAGGGCCCGCTCGGTGCCGATGAGGTGCGACAGGTTGTCCTGCACCGTCCAGCGTGGCAGCACGGTGGGTGTCTTCCACTGTGCTTCGGTGAGCCCGGCGCACAGCTCGCTCAGCGAGTGCCAGATCTGCTCGAGCTTGTCGATGGTGTCGGTGGGAATGGCCATGCGCGTGACCGTAGCGAAGCGGTGAACCATGCATCGCACCGGCCCCGCCCGGTAACGTCGACGTCCATGGAACGGCCGTCACGCTTCGAACACACCCGCTTCCTCGGCGACAAGCGCACCCAGTTGGTGTACGACCTCGACACCTGGACCGATGCGGCGGTGATCGACGAGATCGTCGAGGCCGAGGTGGGGTTGTGCTTCGGCCCCGACACGCTGGCCGAGGCTCGCAACCGTGGCTACACGTTGGCCACGCCGGGGGCCAAGCGGCGCCATCGCATGCCGCGGGCCTGACCGCTCGGTGAACGGCGCTTTCACCTCGGGTGGGCTGCAGTTGGCCCGGTACCTGGCGGTGCCGGCCGGCCGCAACGACGGGTTGCCCGGGGTGATCCTCTGTCATGGGTTCCCAATCGGTCCGCTCGACGCGCGTCAGAGCGGGCTCACGTTCCCAGAGTTGATCGACCGCATCGCCAACGAACAGCGGTGGGCGGCGATGACGTTCAACTTCCGTGGCTGCGGCACCAGCGAGGGCGACTTCTCGCTGCAGGGCTGGGTCGACGACCTGCGTGCAGCGATCGAGCACCTCATCGCCGAGGCTGCGCCCACGGGTGTGTGGTTGGTAGGTACCAACACGGGCGGTGCGCTGACCGTGTGCGCTGCGGCCGACGACCCGCGCATCCGCGGGCTGGCGCTGCTGGGGCCGCGTGCCGACTTCGACGACTGGGCGGGCCAACCGCGCCGCTTCCTCGAGCACGCTCGCGAGATCGGTGCAGTGCGCACGCCCGGGTTCCCCCGTCAGTTCGACGAATGGTCGCGCGAGTTCCGTCGGTTCCGCCCGCTCGATGCGGCGCGCCGGTTCGCGCCGCGGCCGATGCTGGTGATGCACGGCGCCGACGACGAGAGCGTGCCACCCTCCGATTCGCGCCGCATGGCCGACGCGCACGGCAGCGCCGAACTGCGCGTGTTCGACGGTGCCGGCCACCGCCTGCGTCTCGACCCGCGTGCCATCGCCGTGCTGCTCGGCTGGCTCGATCGTCAGAGGTCGCTGATGCGCTGACGGGCTGCGGCCGCTCAGCGGTCCCAGGCCCCGACAGCCCGGACTCAGTCGGTGTGGTCGAAGCCGTCGAGGTGCGTGCTGTGCCACCGCCAGGCGCTGGCGATGATGTCGTCGAGGCCGTAGCGGGCAGTCCAGCCGAGCGTGGCGTTGATGCGGGTGGGGTCGGCGTAGGTGGCAACAGCGTCGCCGGCGCGGCGCTCGACGAGTTCGTAGGGCACGGCCTGGCCGCTGATGCGCTCGGTGGCGTGGATGACGTCGAGCACGCTGCTGCCCACGCCGGTGCCGACGTTGAGCGCGATGGTGTCGCCACCGTCGGCGAGGTAGGCGAGGGCCTTGATGTGGGCGTCGGCCAGGTCGTCGACGTGGATGTAGTCGCGGATGCAGGTGCCGTCGGCGGTGGGGTAGTCGGCGCCGAACACCTGCACCGGTGGGCGGCGGCCGAGGGTGGCCTTCATCACCACCGGCACGAGGTTGATGGAGTACGTCCAGTCCTCGCCGATGACTGCGTCGGTGCTGGCCCCGGCGGCGTTGAAGTAGCGCAGGCTCACCGACCGCAGGCCGTGGGTGACCCCGTACCAGCCGAGGATCTTCTCGACCATCGCCTTCGACTCGGCGTAGACGCTCTCGGGGTTGATGGGGGCGTCTTCGGTGACGGGTACGACGGCCGGGGTGCCGTTCACCGAGCAACTCGACGAGAACACGATCTGGCGCACATCGGCGGCGAGCAGCGCCTCGACCAGTTCCACCGTGCCGGCCACGTTGTTGCGCCAGTACTTCTCGGGGTGCTGCATCGATTCGCCGACGCTCTTGTAGGCGGCGAAGTGCACCACCTGGGTGACGCCGTGTTCGCGGCAGACCTGTTGCACCAGGTTGCCGTCGCGGATGTCGCCGACGACGAGTTCGGCGCCCAGCAGCGCAGCGCGGTGGCCGAGCTCCATCGAGTCGAGCACGACGAGTTGGCGGCCCTGTTCGCGCAGCATGCGCACGGTGTGCGAACCGATGTAGCCGGCGCCGCCGGTGACGAGAATGGTCATGGGTCGATCAGGTTCCAGGGGAGATGGGCCGACACGTCGTCGGCGTCGAGGTGGAGCAGGGCCGAACGCTCGGCGGTGGCATAGACAGTCCGGAGTTCGTCGAGCGCGAGCCAGGTGACCGTGCGGGTGTCGAGTGCGATGAGCAGTACCTCGTCTACGCCGTGTCGGGCATAGAACGGCAACTTGGCGAAGGTCTCGTCGTTCGGTGAGAGCACCTCGACCACCACCCGGGCGGTGGGTACGAATGCCTCGGTGGGCAACGCGTCGACGTAGCCGGCATCGGGGATGCGGTAGTCGGAGGGGGTGCCGATGTTGAACTCGCCGAGCGGTACCAGGCCCTCCGCTTCGGCCCGTTCGTCGAGGAGGCGCTCGGCGTGGCGGAGCAGGAAACTGTGCCGCGGATGGGGTGCTGCGCTCATGTGGTACCGCCCGTCCCAGATCTCGTCGAATCGGTCGAGGCCGAGGCGGTGCCGTTCGGCGATCTGGTCGGGGGTTGCGACCACGGACATGTGACTGATGCTACCGAAGGGGTGTGGAGCCGTTCGGCGGCCGTTCGGCCCGCGAGTTCAGTCGATCGACTCGTGATCGCGGAAGAAGGCGATCATACGGGCGAGGCCGTCGCGCAGCGGCACGGTGGGCTGCCAGCCGTAAGTGGAGTTGACGAGCGTGATGTCGGGCTGGCGTTGCAGCGGGTCGCCTTCGCGTTCGGGTGGCAACGGGATGGACACGATCTCGCTGCTCGCCCCGGTGAGTTCCACCACCAGGTCGGCGAGTTCGCGCATCGTGAACTCGCCGGGGTTGCCCACGTTCACCGGGCCGGTGAGGTGGCCGTCGAGCACCGCCAGCAGGCCGCGCACCTCGTCGCTGACGTGCACGAAACTGCGGGTCTGGGTGCCGTCGCCGTGCAGCGTGATGGGCTCGCCCTTCAGGGCCTGCACGATGAACGTGTTCACCACCCGGCCGTCGTCGGGCCGCATCCGCTCGCCGTAGGTGTTGAAGATGCGCACGATGCGCACCTCAATGCCGTGCCAGCGGTGGTACGCCATGGTGAGCGCTTCGCTGAACCGCTTGGCCTCGTCGTAGCAACTGCGGGGTCCGGTGCAGCTGACGTTGCCGAGGTAGGTCTCGGGCTGGGGGTGCACCAGTGGGTCGCCGTACACCTCGCTGGTCGATGACAGGAAGAACCGGGCGCGTTGGGCGACGGCCAGGTCGAGCAGGTTGCGGGTGCCGGTGGAACCGACGGCGAGGATCTCGAGCGGCATGCTGGCGAAGTCGAGCGGCGACGCGGGGCTGGCCAGGTCGAGCACCGTGTCGTAGTGGCCGTCGGTGACCGAGGGCGGCAGCGGTGTGGTGATGTCGTGCTCGACGACCGTGACACCGGGGTGACCGTCGAGGTGGGCGATGTTGGCCCGTCGGCCGGTGACGAAGTTGTCGACGATGGTGACGGTGTCGCCACGCTCCAGCAGCGCATCGACCATGTGCGAGCCGATGAAGCCGCCGCCGCCGGCCACGAGGTGGTGTGCCATCAGCGGCCGATGCCCTGGTGGATGAAGCCGGCCCGCTGCCAGTCGTTGCGGTCGAGCAGGTTGCGACCGTCGACCACCTGGCGGGCACGCATGGCCGTGGCCACCTTGCGCGGCTCGATCCAGCGGAACTCGTCCCACTCGGTGAGGACGGCCAGCACGTCGGCTTCCTCCACCGCTTCGTACGGGCTGGTACAGATGGTGATGCCGTCGGGCACGCCTGGGCGCATCTCGGTGACAGTGGGGTCGTAGGCCCGGATGGTGGCACCGGTGGACAGGAGACGGTTGACGATGGCGATGGACGGCGAGTCGCGCAGGTCGTCGGTGCGCGCCTTGAACGTGAGGCCCCACACGGCGATGGTCTTGCCCTCCAGCGGAGCGCCGACGGCGGAGCGGATCTTGTCGGCCACGCGGTCGAGCTGTTCTTCGTTCACGGTGATGACACCGGCGAGAAGGTCGAAGCGGTACCCCGCCTCGTTGGCGATCTTCAACAACGCCCGCGAATCCTTCGGGAAACAGTTGTGGGCGACGAGGCCACCGGTGGTGACGACCGAGTGGTTGCGTGCCACTTCGACGGAGTACACCAACTGATCGCTGTGCCGTCGTTGCAGGTCGGTGATTCGGACCCACGCCGTGCCTTTGCGATCGACGCGGTATCCGGTCGGAGCGATGCGCTTGGACTGAGCGTTCAGTTGTGCCTGAACACTTTGACGCTCATGCGGCTCGAGCAGCCAGGAACAGTGCTCGATCTGATCGGCACCGGAGATGACCAGCCAGTGAGTATCGACAGTGCTCCTTGCGGTTCGGCCGACCTTCTGGCGGGCAACGACACCCTGCTCCGCCAAGAGACGCAGCATGCCGTCGGCCAGAGCAGGCGATGCAGTGCCGTACTCGAGCGCGACAGATGGACCGCCGTTGAGGAGCGACCAGGAGCCGTCGCCCGCCCACAGGCCACGAAGCAGGGCCTGCTTGGCTTCGTCAGATGCTGACCACACAGCGTCGGGGATCCGGTGGTTGTAACAATTGGTACCGGTACCGAGGCACTGCTCGAACCACGCGGCGAGGACCCGAGACGAGATCGATACCTGCACGGCGGTGGACATTTGCCGGACGGTTGTCTTCACGCCCAACGAACGCCAGTAGTCGGCGACGAACTGAACCAGGTGTGCTTCGGCGCTCGGGTGGAACGACCAGGCCAGGCGACGACGGGCGCCGTCGGTGGTGAGGTGTCCTTCGGCGAGGTACAGGCCGATGACTTCCCAGAACGTCTCGGTGAACTCGATGTTCGCAGGAACGTAGGTTCCGTTCCTGGCCGATCCGAGCTGGGCCGTGCGAAGAGGCAACCTGAGCAGCGCAGCCTCATGGAGTCGAAGCGTCTTCGAGCGGCGGTAGTCCCAGCGACGGTTCGGCGGAAGAACATGGTCGACCGTTCGAGCGATGTGCATCTGCTCATCGGTGAGGCGAAGGATCACCTGGCCCCATTCGAGCCCCGCATGGTGGACGGCATCGAACATCGAGGCATGCTCGGGCCCCAGTGCGTCGCCGAGTGGGGCACCGAGGGAGACCGGCAGCCAGTCGCTCGTGGTGAGCGTCTCTGCTGTGCGCACCTCGACGGAGCCCTCTGCCGTCCGGATGAACATCGGGTGATCAGCCGTGATGGTGAGTCGCCGACCCATCTTCGTGCGCAGCTCGATCATGTCGCCGGAGTACGGGCGCTGCGTGACGGCGATCGCGGGTTGGAACTCGGGGATCACCTGACCCTCGGCCCAACTGAGAACCTCGAGATCGTCGAGCGGCAGCTCGACGAGTTGATCGAAGCGGACGAGCCGGATGGCGCCCTGCGAGCGGACCAGCAGCGTTTCGGCACCATCGAAGCAGCTTCCGCCCCAGCCGGGGCCGGGGCGGAGGAACTCGGTGCCGATGCGCTTGTCGTAGCCCATGCCCACCACGACGTCGTTCACGTCGGCACCGACACCCTCGCAGATGGCGGCGATGGCGTTGATGAAGCTGAGCTTGGTGGCGAGGAAGGCGTTGGCGGCGTACTTGATGGTCTCGGCCGACGCCGGGTCGGTGACGATGATCTGGGCGCGCACCTTGTCGTACAGCGAGCCGACGGCGATGGCGGCGGCGCGGTCGTCGGCACCCACCACCACGCGGTCGGGGTTCAGGAAGTCTTCGACGGCCGAGCCCTCGCGCAGGAACTCGGGGTTGCTGACCACGCGCACGTCGGGCCGTTTCATCACGCGCTCGACCACCTTGGTGCTGCCGACGGGCACGGTGGACTTGTTCACGACGATGGCTTCGTACGGCAGGACGGGGGCGATCTCGGCAGCGGCGGTCTCGACATAGCTGAGGTCGGCCGAGCCGTCTTCGCCCTGCGGGGTGGGCACGCAGAGGAAGGCGATCTCGCAGTCGGCGACGGCGTTGGCGGCGCCGAGCACGAAGCGGAGGTTGCCGTTGCGCAGCCCATCGGCGACGAGTTCGTCGAGGCGGTGCTCGACGATGGGGACCTCGCCGCGGTTGAGCCGTTCGACCTTCGCAGGATCGATGTCGGCGCACACGACCTCGTGGCCGAGGTGGGCGAAACAGGCTCCGGTGGTCAGTCCGACGTAGCCGGTGCCGATGATTGCGATGCGCGTCACGACGAAGAACGTTACCGGCGGGGCACGAACGGCAAGGAAGGTGCCGCTCAGCCGAGCGATGGCGCCGACGCCGGCGCGCGCTGTGTGCGGCTGAGGATCAGGGTGCACATCGCTGCGACGAGCACGACGTTGGCGGCGATGAGGAGCATCGGTGCCACCGCGGGACGCCAGGGCAGCGAGCCGGTGAGCCACCAGGTGCCGTTCGCCCCGACGGAGAAGCGCCGCAACGCCTGCCAGAAGCCGGCCACCTCGGCCACGGCGAACGCCGTGCAGGCGCCCCATCGCAGCAGGGTGGCGGTGCGGTCGTGGCGGTGCGGGTCGGGAGCGTCGCTGATCACGCGGTGCCACGCCAGCATGCCGATCGGGCCGAGGGCGGCGAACAGTGGGAGCGAGTAGCGCCCCTGCCAGATCAGCCCGGCGCGCGAACCGGCAAAGGCATTGATGGCGAGCGGCGTGGCCAGCAGGGCGACACCGATCAAGGCAGTTGCCAGTTGGAGCCGGCGGTCGCCCGAGCGAACCACACCTACGACGATGACCAGGGTGAAGGCAGCGAACAGGGCGTAGACGATCCAGGGCAGGTCGGTGTCGAGCCAGCCGAGCACGCCGATCATCTGCTGGGCCAGTTCGGGGAGGCGCCGTGTCGTGGTCTTCAAGATCCCGATCACGCCCATCGAGGTGGCAGCAACCTCGTTGTCGACCTTCACCCGGGCGTAGAACGTCCACCACGTCAGCAGCGCGATGGCGGGGGCGACACAGGCTGCGGCCGCACCGAGGAAACGCCGGTTGACGAAGCGGCGGATGCCTCGGGTGCCGATGAGCGCGATCACCACGAACAGGCCGATGACTGCCCAGATGGCCGCGGCGAAGCGCGACAGCAGGACGATGGCCAAGGCCCCGCCCACCAGTGCGCCACCGAGCGCTGTGTGCGCGCGGGGATGGTCGAGGTGGAGGCACAGGGTCCACAGGAACACGAAGAGGGCGATCTCGAAGGCATTTGGATTGACCGTGCCGGCGAGGAACATGGTCATCGGTGTGAACCCGATCAGCAGCAACGGGGTGAGCGAGGCGGTGCGACTGCGCCGGGCGACCACGAACGCAGCGGTGATGACCGCAGCGCAGAGCGCGGCGGCGACCATGCGGTAGGTGCGTTGGCTCGTCTCGTGATCGACGATGCGCGGCGGAACTCCGACCACGGCGTACCAGAACGGCGGATACACGGCGGCCGACGACATCGGCAGACCGTCGCGGTCGGTGGCGCAGGCAGCAGGGACGTCGGGTTTGCCGAAGTAGCAGTTGACGTTGGGGACGAACAGATCGGGCGGCAGGTCGAAGAGGCGCTCGTTGGTGGAGAAGCCGTCGACCGCTTCGCCGACGAGTTCCCCGTGGGCGCTGGCGTAGGCCTTGAACAGATGGGCGCCCTCGTCGGGTGAGGTGAACAACGGCATGGCCACGGCCCAGGTGCCGAACAGGCTGAACACGACGGCGAACATCGCCAGCGGCCACGCCAGGCCGCGGCGGCGACCGCTGGCGTCCGGGACGGAGGGCGACTCTGCTGGCACGGCCGGCGACGCTGTGTCGTTCATCGGTTCGCTCCGGTTCCGGCAGCGGAGGGCCGCGGGGGCAGGTCGAACGAGGTGCCGGTGAGCAGCACCGTGCAGGCACGGACCATCGCTCGGAACGATGCGTAGTGCCCTGCCGAGGGTTGGCCGCCTTGGCGGGGCCGCATCACCACGGGTATCTCGCCGATGCGATAGCCGCGCCGGGTGGCGACCAGCAACGCTTCGAACGTGTCGCCGAGGTAGTGGTGCGGGAAGTCGTGGGCGAGTGCATCGAGCAGTGGGCCGCGGATGGCGCGAAAGCCCGACGTGGGGTCGGTCATCCGGGTGCTGCCTGCGTTGGCGATGACCCGGGCCAGCAGAGCGATGGCGGCGTGACGCGATCGCGACAACTGGTAGCCGCTCGGCTGCAGGAAGCGGCTGCCCACCACCATGTCGAGGTCGCGTTCGTGCAGCGCCTGCACCAGGGTGCCGATGGTTGCAGTGGGGTGTTGGCCGTCGGCATCGACCTGGACGACCGTGCGGTAGCCGTGATCGCTCGCGTACCGGAACCCGGTGCGCAGCGCGCCGCCGACCCCCAGGTTGATGGGAAGGCGCACCACACGGGCACCAGCGGCGCGGGCAAGGGTGGCTGTGTCGTCGCTGCTGCCATCGTCGATGACCAGACATTCGTGGCCGGCGGCACGGACGTCGGTCACGACAGCGGTGATGCACTCGCGCTCGTTGAAGGCGGGAATCAGCACCAGCACGCGTTGCGACTCCACCTCAGTCGACACGTTGTTCGAGCTCTTCCACTCGGCGCTCGAGCAGAGCGTGCGACTCGGCGGTGGTGCGCAGCCGTTCCTGCAGCAGCGACACGCTGATCGACAGCTGGACAGAGATGGCGAGGAGGATGACGGAGCTCATGGTGAGCAGCACCGCAGTCGGCGTCATGTTGGCGAGTCGGCCGAGCCGTCCGACGAACGGCAGCAGCATCGCTGCCACGGTGATGAGGAGGCCGACGCCGAGCCACCCCAGCGCATAGCGCGTGGTGAGCAGTCGCCGCCGGGCGAGGCGGAGGATGATGCCGGCGATGAGGAGCCCACCGACGGCGAGCACCAGCGCTTGTTTCACCGTTGTCGACATGAGCCGTCAGCGTAGGCGAGCCTCATTGGCTTCTTCGGGCCTATCCGTGGGTGTGCTCGACGACGCCGGGCCCAGCGCCGATGAGCTGCTGGAGGTGGGCGAGCAGTTCGATGTCGTTGTCGCGCAGAGCGCCGTCGATACGGTCGATGAGTTCGTCGTCGACGCCGTGGCGGCGCAGGCCAACGGTGTTGGCGCCCTTCACGCGGGCTGGCGAGCCGAATGCGAGGGCGTAGGCGGGGAGGTCGTTGGTGACCACCGATCCCATGCCCACCATGACCCCTTCGCCGATGTTGAGGCGTTGGTGGACCACCGATCCGAGGCCGATGTTGGTGCGGTCTCCCACGGTGGTGTGCCCGCCGATGAGAACCGCGTTGCAGATGGTGACATCGGTGCCGATGTGGGCATCGTGGGGCACGTGAGCGCCGGCCATCAGGTAGCAGCGGTTCCCGATCCGGGTGGGTGTGTCGTCGGACGTGCTCTGGTGAACGGTGCTGAACTCGCGGATCACGTTGCTGTCGCCGATGACGATGCTGCCCTCACCGGATTCGTTCTGCCAGCCCGACGGGTGGGGTCCACCTTTCAGTTGCGCCGGCCCGCCGATGGCGACGTGCGGCCCGATCCAGTTGGAGTCGCCGATGATCACCTTGCCGAGGATCACTGCGTAGGGGCCGATCTCGTTGTTCTTGCCGATGATCACGTCATCACCGATCACGGCTGTCCGGTCGATCCTGGTCATCGTCTCTCCTGCTGAGTCGCCTCTGCGCCCGGGGCGCGGTTACTGGACGGCAGTGACAGTTCCGGCACGGTTTGTGCTGTCAACGCGCCTACGCACTGATCGAGGAGGTCCTGTGGCTACGACTGCCATGGCACACGAACTGGCCACGACGGCAGGCACCGAGCCCAGCGGTCTGGCACCGATCCCGATCACGACTGTTCGGCTCGGGCCCGAGGTGGAGCAGGCGGTGCTCGACGTGATCCGGTCGGGTTCGATCGCCCAGGGTCCGGTGGTGAAGCGCCTGGAAGACGAGTTCGCGGCCATGATCGGCGTGCGTCATGTCGTGGCTGTGAACAATGGCACGACAGCACTCATTGCCGCCATGCAGGTGCTGGATCTGCAGCCCGGCGACGAGGTGATCACCAGTCCGTTCACCTTCGTCGCAACGCTCAATGCCGTGCTGCAGACCGGGGCCACGGTTCGCTTCGCCGACATCGACCCGGTCACGTTCAACGTCGATCCGGCCTCGGTGGAGGCACTGGTGAACGACCGCACCCGGGCCCTGCTGCCGGTGCACCTGTACGGCCAGTGCGCCGACATGGAGGCGATCGATGCACTGGCTCGCCGGTACGACCTGGCGCTGGTGGAGGACGCGGCGCAGGCCCATGGCGCCGATGTCGCGGGCCGCAGTGCAGGTGCCTGGGGTATCGGATGCTTCTCGCTGTATGCCACGAAGAACCTGACGAGCGGCGAGGGCGGCCTCATCTCGACTGACGACGACGCGGTGGCCGACCGGTTGCGTCTGCTGCGCAACCAGGGCATGCGCCGTCGCTACGAGTACGAGATGGCGGGCAACAACTACCGGATGACCGATCTGCAGGCGGCCGTGTGCGTGCCGCAGTTGGCCCAGTACGACGAGGTGGTGGCGGCACGTCAGCGCAATGCGGCCGTGTTGAGCGTGGGTCTTGCCGGTGCCCCCGGGGTGATCGTCCCGGTGGCGGTGCCGGGCCGTCGTCATGTGTGGCACCAGTACACGATCCGGTTGGCCGACGACGCCGGGATCGACCGAGCCGCGCTGGTGGCCGGGCTCGAGGCCCGTGGAATCGGGTGCGGTGTCTACTATCCCCGCCCCGCGTTCGACTACGACTGCTACCGCGGTGATGACCGAGTGGTGATCGACGACGTGCCCGTGGCGCGTCGGGTGGCGGAACGCTGTCTGTCGCTACCGGTGCACCAGTACCTGACGATGGGCGAGTTGCACCGGGTGGTGGACGCGGTGACCGAGATCGCGAGCGGGCGATGAGCCGGCTGCGGATCGGCCTGATCGGTGCCGGTTCCATGGGGGCCCTGCACGCACGCGTCGTGGCCGGGTCCGAGAACGCCGAACTGGCCTGGGTGGCCGATCCGAACGACCTGGGTCGACGGGTTGCCGACCGTTTCGGTTCGGTGTGGATCCCCGAGCCCGACTACGCGACGGTCGATGCGGTGATCGTGGCGACACCCACGCACCTGCACCACCGGGTGGCGCTCGATGTGATCGCTGCCGGCCTGCCGATGTTGCTGGAGAAGCCGCTCGCCGACTCGTACGACACGTCGCGTGAGATCGTCGATGCGGCGACGGCTGCGGGCACGGTGCTGATGTGCGGTTTCGTCGAACGGTTCAACCCTGCGGTGCGAACGGTGAACGACATCGTGCGGTCGCCGATCCATGCCTCGACCGTTCGTCATTCGCCCTACCAGGAACGGATCCTCACGGGTGTGGCACTCGACCTGCTCATCCACGATGTCGACATGCTGATGCGCCTGTTCCGCGCTCAGCCGTCGGAGGTGCATGGGTTCAGCACGGCGTTCGATCCGCGCAGCGTCATCGGGGCCGAAGACATGGTGGAGGCGACGCTGCGGTTCGGTGGTGGCCAGTTGGCCACGGCGTCGGTGTCGCGCCTCGCGCAGCGCAAGATCCGCATCCTGCGCGTGCTGGAGCTGGGTCGGTCGATCGATGTCGACCTGCTCCGTCAGTCGATCACGATCTACCGCCACGTCGATCACAGCCTGTCCGACGACGATGCCGGCTATGTGCAGCAGACGATCATCGAGATCCCCGTCGTGCAGCACCAGGGCGAGCCGTTGGCGTTGCAGCTGCAGCACTTCGTCGATCTCGCTGCCGGGCGGGCCGATGCGGGCGCCGAGCTGACCACGCTGCTGCCGGCCCACCAGGTGGTCGATCAGGTGATCGGCCGTCAATCGTTGGCGCGGGTGTAGCGCCCGATCGCCCGGACCCGGTGCAGTCGGGGTGTCGGGGGCGGCTCCAGATCCGCCGGTGGTACGTTCCCGAGGTGTTTCGTGGAGCTCTCCGCCCGTTCATGTCCATGCCTGCGGCGGCGGTGGGGCTGTTCCTGGTGCTCGGGATGTGCTGGGCCGTCACGACACCGCCGGGTGGTGGTGTCGACGAACCGTCGCACTATGTGCGCATGGTGGGCTTGGCGCAGGGCGACATGTTCGGCGACCCGATTCCGCTCGACACCCCGTTCGGCAACCTGACGGGCGATCAGCTCGAGCGGGTGAACTCGGAGGGTGGTCTGTACCTGCTTCCGGGCACCAAGCGCGAGCCGACGGCATGCAACGTGTTCGATGAGCGTATGGCGTACTCGTGCCTGCCCTATCCGGTCACGACCGAACCACAGGTGCATCCGTCGTACCACGCGCGGTACCTGCCGGGGGCCTATCTGCTGCCGGCGGTGTTCAGCCGGCTGGGCGACACGACGTGGAAGGCGTTGGTGGCCGGCCGCATGGGGTTCGTGGTGCAGAACGCCGTGCTGGTGTGGGTGGCGGCGCTGGCACTGGCCGGCTGGGCACGCCGGTATCGGACCGTGTCGACGGGCCCCGCGGTCGTGCTGGCGCTGTCGATCACACCGCTGTTGATGTTCCTGTCGGGAACCCTGTCGCCCAGCAGCACCGAGATCCTCGGTGTGGCGGCGTGCGCCGCAGCGCTGATGAGGGCGTTTCGCGACGGATCGAGCCGTTGGCTCTGGGTGGCGACGGCGTGCGGGGCAGTGGCTGCGTGGTCGCGCGATCTGGGCGGCCCGGCCGTGGTGCTGGCGGTGATCGTGGTGGCGGTGCTCGAGCCTGGATGGCGCGAGCGGTGGCGTGAGCGACGTTCGAGCGACATCGCCGCGTGGTCGGTGCTGGCGCTGGCGGTGCTGGGGGCTCAGGTGTGGCAGGCGCTGAATAAGGCGTCGATGACTCCGTCGTTCGACTCGCTGGGCCAGGTGTGGACTCGTCTGAGCGAGGTGGCGGTCGCGGCGCGCGATTCGCTCGGTCTGGTGGGGTGGTTGGCGGTGCCGATGGATGGTGTCGCCGAACTGTTGTGGACGGTGCTCCTGGTGGTGGGCGTTGCGATGGCGGCACGGCGTCTGCCGTCGCGGGCGAAGGCGGTGGCTGCCGGGATGGTGTCGGTGCACGTGCTGGTGGGCGTGGTGCTGGGCAGCAGCATGAACGCAAGCGGCTTCGCGTTGCAGGGCCGGTACCTCTTGCCGGTGGCCGCAGTGCTGGTGATGGTGTTGGTGGGGTACGGCAGCGCCGGTCCGCTGCACTGGGGGTGGGTGCGTGTGGCGCTGGTGGTGGCGGCGATCGGGCAGTTCTCGACGCTGCTCGTCTCGGCTCATCGCAACGCGATCGGCTTGAACGGCTCGCCGATCGACTTCGCCCGTGCGGCGTGGGAGCCCCCCTTCGGTTGGTGGGCGCTGCTGGTCGTTGCCGCTTTGGCATGTGTCGGGCTGGCTGCGCTGGGACTACCGTCGCAGCTGCGTGCACGCAACGCAGCCGGCCGCATCGACGCGGCCGATGGTCTCGATCTCTAGGATGCAGCGGGTGGAGAGCAGCCTGCAGCCCGAGTACGCCGACCGCCTGGCGTCGCTGTCGGGGAAATGGTGGAAGCGCTGGTTGCCCAACCCGTATCGCTGGCACATTCGGGCACGGTGCGGCGCGAACGTCCTCGACGTGGGGTGCGGTGTCGGTCGTTGTCTGGGGTTTCTGGGGCCGGGTCGGGCGGTGGGAGTCGACCCGAATGCTGCCTCGATCGAGATCGCTCGGAGCAGAGGTTTCTCCGCCTTCACTCCCGACGAGTTCAGCGAACACTTCGCCGATGTGCGCAACTTCGACACCTTGCTGTGCAGTCATGTGCTCGAGCACCTGTCGGCGGCTGAGTCGGAGGCGTTGCTGCGCGAGTGGTTGCCGCGGGTGGTGCCCGGCGGACGCGTGGTGCTGATCTGTCCGCAGACACGCGGGCAGGCGAGTGACCCGACGCACGTGCGGCTGATGGATCCGGCGGCACTGCGTGAGGTGTGCGCAGCCGTGGGGGTGGAGGTCGACCGTGTCGGGTCGTTCCCGCTGCCACGCTGGTTCGGCCGGTGGTGGGTGCACAACGAAACGGTGCTGGTGGGCTCGGTGGGTCCGCGGGTCGATGCCTGAGTCGATCGGTATTGCGATCCCCTTCTACTCGGGTGTGGGGTTTCTCGCCGAGGCGCTGCACAGCCTGCTGCGGCAGCGCGACGAAGCCTGGGTGGCCGTGGTGGTCGACGACGCGTCGCCCGAATCCGGGGTGGAGGAGTTGGTGGCGTCGTTGGGCGATCCCCGTGTCGGGTATGTGCGCAACGAGGTGAACCTGGGGCTGGCGGCGAACTTCAACCGCTGCCTCGAGGTGACGGGGTGCGACCTCGTCACGGTCTTCCACGCCGACGACCTGTTGCTGGCCGACTACGTGGGAACGGTGCGTGCCGCGGCCGAGTCGGTCCCCACCGCCACGTGCGTTGCGCCGCTGGCGGTTGTGATCGATGGCAACGGCCAGCGCTCCGACACGATGGCCGATCGGGTGAAGCGGCTGCTCTGGCCGAGGAGTCGGCGCGTGCTGCTGGAGGGAGACCGTGGGCTGGCACGGTTGATGCACGGTCAGTTCATGTATTGCCCGGCGGTGGCCTACCGCACGCGCCTGCTGCCGGAGGTGAGATTCGACACGGCGTGGCGACAGGTGATGGACCTCGACCTGTATGCGCGGATCCTGCTGGGCGGCGGCACGATCTTGCTGGATCGGACACCGGTGTACGCGTATCGGCGGCACGCCGGCACCACCACCGCCAGAAACACCGCTGCGTTCGTGCGACTGGGGGAGGAGACCGCGTTGGCGCGGCAAACGGCTGAGGAGGCCACCCGCCGGGGCTGGCGTCGCACGAGGCGTGCGGCTCGGATGCGGTGGACGACCCGGCTGAACGGCGTCCTCAGTGTGATGACCGGCCGGTCGGCCTCTCGCGAGCTTCGTCGCGGAGCGTGGCGCGACATCACACGGCCGTGACGCGCCGCTGACCCCCCCCGGTGCCGCCGTGGACGCGGCGGCTAGCATCGCTGGCGATGAGCGGCGACCCTCGACCATGCCTGAGCGTGGTGATTCCGTGCTTCAACGAGGAGAGCACGGTGGCGACGGTGATCGATCGGGTGCTCGCCAACCCCTGGGTGGCCGAGGTGATCGTGGTGGACGATGGCTCCACCGACAAGAGCCGCGAGATCCTGGCGGGATACGACGATGCTCGCCTGGTGGTGCTGTTGCAGTCACACAACCAGGGCAAGGGGGCGGCGCTGCGCACCGGGTTCGCCCAGGCGAGCGCGGAGTTCGTGGTGGTGCAAGACGCCGACCTCGAGTACGACCCGGATGAATTCGACGTGTTGTTGGGCCCACTGGTCAGCGACAAGGCGGATGTGGTGTACGGCTCGCGGTTCCAGGGTGGCCAGCCGCACCGGGTGCTCTACTACTGGCACTCGGTGGGCAACCGACTGCTCACCACGCTGTCGAACATGTTCACCAACCTCAATCTCACCGATATGGAGACCTGTTACAAGGCGTTTCGTCGGTCCGTGATCCAGAGCATCGTGATCGAGGAGGATCGCTTCGGATTCGAGCCGGAGATCACGGCGAAGGTGGCGCGTGGTGGTTGGCGGGTGTACGAGGTAGGCATCTCGTACTCGGGCCGCACCTACGCCGAGGGCAAGAAGATCGGCTGGCGCGATGGCGTGCGTGCTGCCGTGTGCATCGTGAAGTACTCGGCCGTGGGTGCGCGGTTGACGCGACGCTGATCGGACCGGTCAGAACGCAGTAACGGCCGACACGATCCGATCGACATCGGCATCGCTGAGGGTGGGGAAGAGCGGAAGCCGCACCAATCGGTCGCTGATGTCGTCGGTGGCAGGGAGGTTCCGTTCTCCGAAGGTACGTCCCATCGGTGCGCTGTGCAGTGGCACGTAGTGGAAGACGGCCTTGATGTCGGCTGCGCTGAGATGTGCGATGAAGTCCTGTCGGGTGCCGAGGTCGGGGGCAAGGAGCGCGAACAGGTGCGCAGGGTGCTGCCGATCGTCGGGGCACACCTGGAAGGTGAAGCCTCGATGCGCTGCCCACTCGGTCAACTCGGCGCGGTATCGCTGCCACACATGCATGCGCCGCTGTTGGATGGCCTCGAACTCCTCGAGTTGCGTGTGGAGGTATGCAGCCAGAAGGTCGGATGGCAGATAACTCGACCCCAGTGACACCCAGGTGTACTTGTCGACCTGGCCGCGGAAGAAGCGGCTGCGGTTGGTGCCCTTCTCGCGTGCGATCTCGGCTGATTCGAGCAGCGCCTCGTCGTTGATGAGAAGCGCGCCTCCCTCGCCACACTGGATGTTCTTCGTCTCGTGGAACGACAACGTCGCCAGTGCGCCGATGGAGCCGAGTGGTGTGCCGCGGTAGGAGCCGCCGAAACCGTGGGCGTTGTCTTCGATGAGAGCCAGTCCGTGCTGCGCTGCGATGTCGGCGATGGCGTCCATCTCGCAGGCGACGCCGGCGTAGTGAACGACGACGATGGCCTTCGTCTGCGGAGTGATGGCTGCCTCGATGAGCCGCTCGTCGATGTTGAACGTGTCGGGGCGGATGTCGACGAAGACCGGTCGTGCGCCGCGGAGCGCGAAGGCGTTTGCCGTCGATACGAACGTGAACGACGGCATGATGACGTCGTCGCCAGGGCCGAGGCCGAGCAGCAGCGCGCACATCTCGAGTGCGTGTGTGCACGAGGTGGTGAGCAGGGCGTGGCCGGCACCGGTGAGCTGCTTGAGGGAGGCCGACGCCAGCCGTGTGTAGTGGCCGTCGCCCGAGAGGTGACCTCGCGCTGCTGCATCGGCCATCGCTGCCGCGGCATTCACGCCCGTGTAGGGGCGGTTGAAGGGAATCAAGGGCGTGGTCATGTGCTGTTGCGAATCTACTCGGTATAGGTCGAAGAATCGGTCAAGCGTGCCCGCTCATCTACAGATACTGCGAAGCCGGATGGGATCACGTTGCTCGCCGAAGGACGACGAAGGAGTCCGTGACCCGAAAGTTGCAGTACCCGAGTTCGAGGTTGATTATCGGTGCGTTTGCGGCCGAAATGTGGCTGACGGCACGAGCAATCCCCGATTCTCGAAGCTGCGCGAAGCAGAAATGCGATGATATAACTCCAAGACCTGCCCCTTTGTGAGCGGGATGGACCCCGCCGTTGAGTAGGAGTACCTCTGTTGGGCTGATGATCCGGTGAGAACGGAATGTGAGTAACCGACCAGAGTTAACGCTTCGAACCGACCAAATCTCCTCTCCATCCGTCTCGAACGATTGAACAAGGTATCGGCGGTACCGCTCGCCTGAGACGGTTGCATCAAGTACGGGATCCCGCGAGAACCGGTCATGCTCGACGGTGTGTCCCGCTATCTCAAGGA
>JBIIDH010000162.1:0-5533 GCA_044238435.1 Ilumatobacteraceae bacterium
GAACGGCAGGCGGAAGTAGTACATCGTCACGCCGAACCACACCAGCACCATCGCCGCCGCCACGGTGCCGATCACCTTCGCCGGCGCCGAGATGTCGCGGACATCGTCGAGCAGGCCCACACCGAAGATGACTGCGGCGGCCAGCACCACACCGAGCGGTTCGGAGTTGCGGGCGAACAGCGGGTCGAAGCCGTCCATCAACCGGGCGACGGCGAATGCTCCGAGAAAGCCGATGAACAGCGCGATGCCACCCACGTCGGGCACCGGCGTGGTGTGCACGGTGCGGGCGTTGGGTTGGTAGATCCACCCCAGTCGACGAGCGAGTCGCCCGACCAGTGGCGTGCCGACGAACGTGATGAGCGCGGCGGCAGCGCCGACGATGAGATAGCCGCCCAGTGATGGCACGGTGGGGAATGGTACGCCGGTCGGCCGGGGCCGGTCAGGCGTAGGCCGGGAAGCGACCGCAGAGCGCTGCCACGTCGGCCTTCACGGCAGCCAACGCAGCCGGGTCGGTGCGCTGGCGCAGGGCGCGGGCCATGAGGGTGGCGATCTGCGCCATCTCGGGCTCCTTCATGCCCTGGGTGGTGACCGACGGCGTGCCCACCCGCACCCCACTGGTGACGAAGGGGCTGCGCGGGTCGTCGGGCACGTTGTTCTTGTTCAGCGTGATGCCGGCCTGGTCGAGCACGGTCTGTGCCTCTTTGCCGGTGAGGTCGGCGTCGAACGGGCGCAGGTCGACCACCATGAGGTGGATGTCGGTGCCACCGCTGACGAGGCGGAACCCCTGCTGCACGAGCGCCTCGGCCAGCGCCGACGCATTGGCCACGATCTGGTGCGCGTACTCGCGGAAGCTGGGCTGCAACGCCTCGTGGAACGCAACCGCCTTGCCGGCGATGACGTGCTCGAGCGGGCCACCCTGCCAGCCGGGGAACACTGCCTTGTCGACGGCCGCGGCGTGCTCGGCCTTCGACAGGATGCAGCCGCCACGCGGGCCGCGCAGCGTCTTGTGGGTGGTGAACGTGACGACGTCGGCGTACGGCACCGGGTTGGGGTGAGCGCCGCCAGCGATGAGGCCGGCGATGTGCGCCGCATCGAACATCAGCAGCGCGCCCACCTCGTCGGCGATGGCCTTGAAGGGCTCGGGGTCGAGCCGACGCGGGTAGCTGGTGGTGCCGGCGACGATGAGCTTGGGGCGGTGCTGCAGGGCGAGGTCGCGCACCTGGTCCATGTCGATGCGCTCGTCGCCGGGCTTCACCTTGTACGCGACGAAGTTGTAGAGCAGGCCGCTGGCGTTGACGGGCGAGCCGTGGGTGAGGTGGCCGCCGTGGTCGAGGCTGAGACCGAGCACGGTGTCGCCGTGGTTCAGCAGCGCCTGATACACGCACATGTTGGCGTTGGCGCCGCTGTGCGGCTGCACGTTGGCGTGGTCGGCACCGAAGATGCGCTTCACCCGTTCGATGGCCAACGCCTCGATGTCGTCGATGATGGCGTTGCCGCCGTAGTACCGCTTGCCCGGATAGCCCTCGGCGTACTTGTTGGTGAGCGCGCTGCCCACCGCACGCATCACGGCCGGCGACGTGAAGTTCTCGCTGGCGATGAGCTGCAGGCCGGTGGTCTGCCGCTCGACCTCGCGGTCGATGAGGTCGAACACGACGGTGTCGGGGTTGGTGTCGCTGGGGAAGGGCATGGTCAGAACTCCTGCTCGAGCGCCGTGAGCTGATCGACCCGGCGCTGGTGACGGCCACCCTCGAAGGGGGTGGAGAGGAACGTGGCGAGGATCTCCTCGGCGAGGCCGATGCCCACCACACGCGCGCCCATGCTGAGCACGTTCGCGTCGTTGTGGGAGCGGGCCATACGCGCCGTGTAGAGGTCGTTGCACAGCGCGGCGCGCACACCGCGCACCTTGTTGGCGGCGAGCTGCTCGCCCTGGCCGCTACCGCCCAGCACGATGCCCAGGTCGGCGTTCCCGTCGCGCACGGCGCGGCCGACGGCAGCGCAGATGGGCGGGTAGTCGCAGCTCTCGGTGGAATGGGTGCCGTGGTCGGCCACCTCGTGGCCGTCGCGCTGCAGCACGGCGATGAGGTGCTGCTTCAGGTCGTAGCCGGCGTGATCGGAACCGATGGCGATGCGTGACACGGGTGAGGAGTCTACGAGGCCGGGCGCGCTGCGCTCAGGGTTGGGGTCTCGTCCGGCCGATTCCGTAGCCTGCGCCGGTGACCATCGATCCGCGCACCCCCGTCCTCATCGGTTCCGGCCAGTTCCTGCACCGCGCCGAGGGCCTCGACGACGCACTCGAACCCGTCAGCCTGATGGCCGCCGCCGTCGACCGGGCCGTGGAGGACGCCGGGCTGCGCGGGGTGCCGGCCGTCGACTCGATCCGCGTGGTCAGCCTGTTGAGTTGGCGCTACGGCAACCCCGCGCTGGTGCTGGCCGAGCGGCTCGGCGTGTCGCCCCGCGAAACCGCGTACACCACCAACGGCGGCAACAGCCCGCAGAGCCTGGTCAACCTCACCGCCGCCGAGATCCAGCGGGGCGATCTCGACATCGCCATCCTCACCGGCGGCGAGGCGTTCCGTACCCGTATGAAGGCCCGCAAGCTCGACGTCGACCTCGGCTGGCCGAAGGCGCCCGACGAGGCGGTGCCCCGTGTGGTGGGCGAGGAACTGGTGATGAACCATCCCGCCGAACTGGCCCAGAAGATCGTGATGCCCGTGCAGGTGTACCCGATGTTCGAGACGGCCATCCGGTCGGCCGCGGGTCGCACGCCCGACGAACACCTCGTGCACATCAGCGAACTGTGGGCGCGCTTCAGCGAGGTGGCCAGCCGCAACCCCAACGCCTGGCTGCGCACCGCGCTGAGCGCCGAGCAGATCCGCACCCCCGGGCCCGGCAACCGCATGGTGGGCCTGCCCTACCCGAAGTACATGAACTCGAACAACGACGTCGACATGGCCGCCGCGCTCATCGTCTGCTCGGTCGAGAAGGCCCGCGCCCTGGGCGTGCCGTCGGATCGATGGGTGTTCATCCACGCCGGTTCCGACTGCCACGAGCACCAGTACATCTCCAACCGCTGGGCGTTCCACGAGACCCCCGCCGTGGCGCTGGGCGGCCGCCGGGCGCTGGAACTGGCCGGCCTCACCATCGACGACATCGACATCGTCGACCTCTACTCGTGCTTCCCGGCTGCGGTGCAGTTGGGTGCGCAGAGCCTGGGCCTGTCGCTCGACCGGCAGCTCACCCGCACCGGTGGCCTGTCGTTCGCCGGTGGCCCGTGGAACAACTACGTCATGCACGCCATCGCCACCACGATGACCGATGTGCGCCAGCAGCCCGGCAGCAACGGCCTGGTGTGGGCCAACGGCGGCTACACCACCAAGCACGCGTTCGGCGTGTACAGCACCACCCCGCCGGCACACGGGTTCCGTCACGCGCATCCGCAGGACGAGATCGACGCGATGCCGCGCCGCGAGTTGGCCGAGCCGGCAGAGGCAGCGGGCCCCGCCACCATCGAGGCGTACACCGTGATGCACGGTCGCGACGGCGATCCCGAGCGGGCCATCGCCGCCTGCTTGCTGGCCGACGGCCGCCGGGCATGGGGCACCAACGACGACGCCGGTGTCGCCGCCGCGATGTGCGAGGGCGAATGGGTGAGCCGCTCGGTCACCCTCGACGCGGCCGGCACGCTGCTGCCGTGAGCAGCACCCCCGCTCCCCTGCCGATCATCGTCGACTGCGACCCCGGTCACGACGACGCCATCGCGCTCGTCATGGCGGCGCGCCACACGAACCTGCTCGGCATCACCACCGTCGCGGGCAACGCGCCGCTCAGCGCCACCACGCGCAACGCCCTCATCGTGCGCGAGCTGCTGGGTGTCGACGTGCCCGTGCACACCGGCGCCGAGCGGCCGCTCGTGGCCGAGCCCGTGCACGCCGACTACGTGCACGGCGAGAGCGGGATGGACGGCGCCGACCTGCCCGAACCCGACCGTCCGGCCGACAGCACCGACGCGGTGGGGTTCATCATCGAGACCTGCCGTGCCACCGAGGGCGTGTGGCTGGTGCCCACCGGACCGCTCACCAACATCGCCCTCGCCTTGCGCGCCGCCCCCGATCTCGCGCACCGCATCGCCGGCATCTCGCTGATGGGTGGCGGCAGTTTCGGCAACCGCACCGCGGCCGCCGAGTTCAACATCTGGTGCGACCCCGACGCCGCTGCCGCGGTGTTCGGCTACGGCGGCCGGCTCATCATGACCGGCCTCGACGTCACCCATCAGTTCCAGGCGACACCCGAGCGGATCGACGCGGTGCGCGGCCTGGGCGGTCGCTTCGCCACCGTGCTGGCCGACCTGCTGGTGTTCTTCAGCCACACCTACACCACCCGCCACGACAACATGCAGGGTGCCGCGGTGCACGACCCACTGGCCGTGATGTGCCTCACCCACCCCGAGTTGTTCGGCTGGCGCGACGCCCACGTGATGGTCGAGACCCACGGCGAACTCACCCGTGGCATGACGGTCATCGACAACCGTGGTCTCGTCGAGCGACTGCCACCCAACTGCGCGCTGCTCACCACGGTCGACGCCGACGCCGGGTTCGCGCTGGTGAACGAAGCCATCGCCCACTATTCACACTGACCGATCGCACTGGGTACGGTTGCGCCATGCGTGCAGCCGTGATGCGTGACTGGCAACTCCGAGTCGACGACCTCCCCGACCCCACACCCGGCCCCGGCCAGGTGCTCACCAAGGTGCTCGCCTGCGGCATCTGCGGCAGCGACCTGCACCTGCTGGTGCACGGCGAGGAGAGCCGCCGCCTCACGGAGGAACTGAACGCCGGTCGGCCCGCCGACCCCACCGCGATGCAGATGTTCGACCCGTCGCGCGACACCGTGATGGGCCACGAGTTCTGCTGCCAGGTGGTCGACCTCGGCCCCGGGGTGAGCAATCTGAAGGTGGGCGACGTGGTGGTCAGCCTGCCGGTGGCATTCGACGCCACCGGTCTGCACGGCATCGGCTTCTCGAACACCTACAACGGCGGGTACGCCGAGTTGATGGTGCTGAACGAACTCACCGGCATCAAGGTGCCGTCGGGCCTTCCCGCCCACATGGCAGCGCTCACCGAGCCGCTGGCCGTCGGCGTGCACGCCGTGGCGAAGAGCCGCATCGCCGTCGGCGACGCCGCGCTGGTGCTGGGCTGCGGCCCGGTGGGGCTGGCCTGCATCGCCGAGCTGCGCATGCGCGGCATCGGCCCCATCGTCGCCGCCGACTTCAGCCCCAAGCGCCGCCAGCTCGCCGAACAGCTCGGCGCCGATGTGGTGGTCGATCCGCGCGACACACCCGCCATCGACGCCTGGCGGCGCGTCGACGGCAGCAAGCCGCTGGTCATCTTCGAAGCCGTCGGCGTGCCCGGCATGATCGAGCAGGCCATGCGCATGGCCCCGAAGGACGCCCGCATCCTGGTGGTGGGCGCCTGCATGCAGGAGGACCGCATCCACCCGATGCTGGGCATCGGTCGCGAGCTGAGCATCCAGTTCG
>JBIIDH010000008.1:0-55910 GCA_044238435.1 Ilumatobacteraceae bacterium
GTGTACGCCGAAGGCAAGTACACCACCCTCACCGACATCCTCGGCGCCGAAGATGCCTTCGGCGACATGGACTTCAAGGTGGCCGGCACCGCCGACGCCATCACGGCCCTGCAGCTCGACACCAAGATCGACGGCATCCCCGCCGACGTGCTGGCCGCCGCGCTCGACCAGGCCAAGGAAGCCCGCGAGCAGATCCTCGCCAACATGAACGCCTGCATCGCCGCCCCGCGCGCCGAACTGGCCGACACGGCACCGAAGATCGTCACGATCACCATCCCGATGGACAAGATCGGCGAGGTCATCGGGCCCAAGGGCAAGGTCATCAACACCATCCAGCAGGAAACCGGCGCCGAGATCGCCGTCGACGACGACGGTGCCGTGGGCATCGTCACCATCGGCGCCGTCGAGGCGTGGCGGATGGAAGACGCAAAGGCCCGCATCATGGCCATCGTGTCGCCGCCCACTGCCGAGCTGGGCGCCACCTACATGGGCAAGGTCGTGAACATCACCAAGTTCGGCGCCTTCGTCAACATCATGCCGGGTCGCGACGGCCTGGTGCACATCTCCAAGTTGGGCCGCGGCAAGCGCATCAACAACGTCGAAGACGTGCTGCAGCTCGGTCAGGAGATCGAGGTGGTCGTCGAGGAGATCGACGAAAAGGGCAAGGTCAGCCTCACCCCGTCGGCCGCCTGGGGCGGCGCCGGTGGCGAGTCGGGCGGCGACGAGGGTTCGGGCGACGCCCCGGCCCGTGCACCGCGCGCTGCAGCCCCCGCTGCCGACGGTGTCGAGACCGTGTCGTTCGCCGACAGCTTCGATGCCGAACTGGCAGGCGAACTGGGCGACCTCGGCCCCGGCGGCGAAGCCGGTGGCAACGGTGGCCGTAGCGACGGTGGCGACCGCGGTGGCCGCGGTGGTGACCGTGGCGGCCGCGGCGACGACCGCAACCGCCGCCGTCGCCGTTGAGCGATCTGCGCATCACCCATCTCGACCACGGCCTGCGCGTGGTCACCGAACAGGTGCCCGGTGCCCTGTCGGTGGCCGCCGGGGCCTGGGTCGGGGTGGGAGCGCGCGATGAGTCGCCGGCGCTGAACGGCGCCAGCCACTTCCTCGAACACCTGCTGTTCAAGGGCACGGCCACCCGTTCGGCGCACGACATCAGCCGCACCATCGACCGGTGCGGTGGCGACATCAACGCCTTCACCAACAAGGAGTACACGGCGTTCGTCACCCGTGTGCCCCAGCGCCACGCCGAGGTGGGTCTCGACCTGCTCGGCGACATCCTCACCGCGCCGGCGCTGCGCGACGCCGACATCGAGGTCGAGCGCCAGGTCATCCTGGAAGAGATCGCGATGGACGACGACAGTCCCGACGATGTGGTGCACCGCATGTTCGCCGAGCAGTTGTTCGTCGACCACCCGCTGGGCCGCGAGACGGCCGGCACGCGCGAGTCGGTGCTCGGTATCAGTGCCGACGACGTGCGCGAGTTCTTCGCCCGGCACTACCGCGCCGGCTCGATGGTGGTGTCGGTCGCCGGCCCGCGCTCGCACGACGAGATGCTGGCACTGGTGGCCGCCGGGTTCGCCGGGCTGTCGTCGGGCGACGGGCGCGCCGAGCGCACGCCGCCCGCAGGCACCGGTACGAACCAGGCGCTGGTCGACGACACCGAGCAGGTGCACCTCGTGCTCGGCGGACGCGGCCTGGCCCGCGACGACGCCGACCGCGAGGCGCTCGACGTGGTGAACCACATCCTCGGTGGCGGCCTGTCGAGCCGACTGTTCGACGTGATCCGCGAGCAGCGGGGCCTTGCCTACAGCGTGTACTCGGGCACCTCGTGCTACGGCGACGCCGGGATCTGGGTGGTGGGTGCGGGCACCCTGCCCGCCAACGCCGACGAGGTGCTGTCGCTGATCGACGAGCAACTCGACCTGCTGCGGGCCCACGGTCTCACCGACGACGAGATCGACGTCGCCAAGGGAGCGCTCACGGGCACGTTCGAACTCGGCCTGGAAGACACCGGGTCGCGGATGACCCGCAACGGGGCGCTGCTGTGCACCCGCGGCGAGATCGTGCCGGTCGACGAACAGGTACGCCGGTGGCTGAGCGTCGACCAGGCAGCCACCCGCCGGGCCATCGAGCGGGTGTACACCGCCGACCCCATCGTGGTCACCCTCGGTCCCGGCTGACGGCCATCACCGGCTCGTCGCACTACCCTCCACCGCATGGCGATACGTGTGGGTGTGGTGGGTGCTGGTGGCCGGATGGGTCGTGCCGTGTGCGCGGCCGTGGCGGCCGACGCGCGACTCGAGCTGGTGGCGGGTGTCGACCCGTTCGCTGCTGGTGCCGTGGTGGAGGGCATCACCGTGGCCACCGAACTCCGGGCCCTGGCCGATGCCGGCGTAGAGGTAGTGGTCGACTTCACTGTCGCCGAGGCTGCCCGTATCACGCTGCCGTGGGCGGCAATGCACGGGATACACGCCGTGGTGGGCACCACCGGCTTCACCGACACCGACCTCGCCAACTTCACCCAGGCGTTCAGCGCGAGCAACTGCCTCATCGCCTCGAACTTCGCCATCAGTGCCGTGCTGATGATGCGGTTCGCCGAGATGGCCGCGCCGTGGTTCGACACGGCCGAGATCATCGAACTGCACCACGACGCGAAGGTCGACGCACCGTCGGGAACTGCCGTCACCACGGCGAAGCGCATGGCTGCGGCGTCGGCTGACTGGGCTGCCGATCCGACCCAGCACGAGGTGTACCCCGGTGCCCGCGGCGGCGAAGGGCCCGCCGGCATCCGCGTGCACTCGGTGCGCATGCGCGGGATGGTGGCGCACCAGGAGGTCGTCCTCGGTGCGCAGGGCCAGACCCTCACCATCCGCCAGGACAGCTACGACCGGCTCAGCTACATGCCCGGTGTAGTGCTGGCGTGCGCCCGAATCGCCGAGTTCCCCGGGCTCACCCTGGGCCTCGACGCCCTGTTGGGTGTGTGAATCGGCTGGGTGTGTGAGTTGACGCTGCCGCAGCGTCAGCGCACCGATTCGTCGGGCACCACACCGTCGGGTGTCTCGATCTCGTGGATCACCTCGGGCAGGTCCTTGCGCACCTTCTTGGCCGACTGCAAGAACGTGACGGCGAACAGGGCGCCCACGATCCACCACTGGTACTGCTCGATGGCCTGCAGGAATCTGCGGATCTGGTCTTCGAAGATCTGACCGCCCACCCACAGCACGACAAGCTTCAGCAGGACGCCGACTGACAGCAGCAGTACGAAACGCACCGGTCGCATCCGGCGGTGGCCGGCCATCAGGCACACGAAGTTCGAGGCCGGCATGAGCACCACCATCAGCCAGCCGGCCTTGTCGATACCGGTCTGGAACCAGCGGTAGATGGCGGGCAGTTCGCCCACCTTGCCCTCGGTCCACTCGATGGCCTTGCGGCCGTACCAGCGGCCGAGGAAGAACAGCGTCACCCCGGCCAGCACGAGCCGGCCGAAGCCGAGCACGCCGTAGAGCAGCCAGTTGTCGTTGAAGTACGGCACCGACCCGAACAGGTTGCGGTTGCGGGCCGACATGGCCAGTACCACGGCCGGGCGTTCGTCGACCCACGCCGGGCCGACATTGGACCCAACGGTGCCGACAGCGAACAGCAGTCCGGCGAGTACGAGCACGGCACGGCGCGCTGCGGGGCGCACCTCGATGTCGGAGTGGAAGACCGTAGCGGGGGACGCCATAGCCCAATACTAGAAGCAGATTTCCAACAATCGACGGCGCGGCGGGCGAGGCGACTACGGTCGGCCTTCATGAGGGGAGTACGTGCGGGCCACATCGTGGCCGTCTTGGTGGTCGCCTGGGGAGCGGCAGCATGTGCTGCGGATCCGAGCGATGTACCGAGCGGCACCGCGGCACCCACTGCCGAGTCGACCGCCGCACCAGAGCCCGACACGAGTGGATCGGGCGCCGGCGTGGCCCCGAACGGCGAATCGGTCACCCTGCAGGTGATCGACAACTCGTTCCGGCCCGCTGAACTCAGCATCGCCGTAGGCACCGAGGTGGTGTTCGAGAACCGTGGTCGCAACGACCACAACGTGTTGCCCAAAGGCGACCCCGCCGGGTCGGCCTGGGGCGTGCAGAAGGAACAGTTCGCGCCGGGTGCGAGCTATGCCCACGTGTTCACCGAACCCGGCACCTACGCGTACTACTGCTCCATCCACGGCACCGACGTCGTGGGTATGGTGGGCACGATCACCGTCACGGCACCGTGACCGGTCACAGGGGGAAGACCATGAAGTTGAAGGCACTTGCCGTGCTCGGCGCGCTGTCGCTGTTCGCCACCGCGTGCGGCGGCGATGGTTCGGGCGACACCGCCACCACCGCTGCCGCTGCGGAAACCACCGCGGCAGCCGACACCACCGCTGCGGCCGAGACCACGGCCGCACCCGACACCACCGCAGCACCCGAGACCACCGTTGCCGAAGCGGGTGCCGACGGCGTGCTCGAGGTGCCGGGCGAGGTGGCCACCATCCAGGGCGCCGTCGATGCAGCCAAGCCCGGCGACCTCGTGCTCATCGCGCCCGGTACCTACAACGAGGCTGTGAACGTCACTACCGACAACCTCACCATCCGAGGCCTCGACCGCAACACGGTGGTGCTCGACGGCAAGCTCGAACTCGACAACGGCATCCGCGTGCTGGGAGCGAAGGGCGTGGCGGTCGAGAACATGACCGCCACCAACTACACCTCGAACGGCTTCTTCTGGACCGGTTCCGAGGGCTATCGCGGTTCGTACCTCACCGCCTACCGCACCGGCGACTACGGCGTGTACGCCTTCGACTCGGTGAAGGGTCAACTCGAGCACATCTATGCCGCAGGCAGCCCCGACGCCGGCGTGTACGTGGGCCAGTGCTTCCCGTGCGATGCCGTGCTCGACCGGATCGTCAGCGAACACAACGGCCTCGGCTACTCGGGCACCAACTCGGGCGGCAACCTGCTGATCATCAACTCGACATTCCGCAACAACCGCGCCGGCATCGTGCCCAACAGCGGCAGTTACGAGCTGTGCTATCCCGAGCGGCAGACCACCATCGTCGGCAACATCGTCCACTCGAACAACCAGCCCGACACCCCGGCAATCGACGTGGCGCTGCTGGCCATGGGCAACGGCATCCTCAGCGCCGGCGGTGTACAGAACCTGATCGAACGCAACCTGGTCTTCGACCACGACAAGAGCGGTATCGGCCTGGTGCCCTTCCTCGAGGAGGACCCGAACGACGACATGCCTGCAGTCGACGAGTGGGACATGCCGTGCACCGAAGCCAAGCAGCAGCCGGTGAGCGACCCGGGTGGCGCCCTGTTGTGGGACAGTCAGCAGAACCGGATCGTCGGCAACGTGTTGGACGACAACCGGGTGGCCGACATCCTGTTGGCATCGGCCGGCACCGACGTGAGCACGTTGGGCAACTGCGCGCTGGGCAACACCTTCACCCTCAGTCTGCCGAAGAACATCGAGACCCTCGCCCCGTGCGACGGCACCGGTAGCGGCGACTGGAAGGACGGCGAGTACAACGTCGCCGCATGGCTCGGCGAAGAGCACCCGCCGTCGGTCGACTGGAAGACGGCCACCCTGCCCGCACTCCAGCCGCAGGAGAACATGCCCGACGCGGCCACCGCACCGGCCAACCCGGCCACCAATGTGCCGTACGCGGTCGACCTGGCTGCGATCACGGTGCCTGCCAAGCCGGCGTGATGCGCCGCTGCGGCGCAGCGTTCGTCGCCGTGTTCCTTCTGGTGTCGTGCGCGCACGACACCAACGACGGGCACGGAGACGGGCACGGAGCCGAGCACACCCACGCCCACCTCGACACGGCCGACGGTCAGCCCGACCGGGTGATCGCCGGGCCGCAGGGTGGGCGGGGCCAGTTCGTCGTCGAGTGCGGGTTCAGCCACGTGGGAGCCGACGACCCGATCGTGTACCCCGGCCGACCGGGGGCCAGCCACGAGCACGTCTTCTTCGGCAACACCACCACCGATGCCGCATCGACCCTGGTGTCGCTGGATGCGGGGGGCACCACCTGCGAGCAGCGACTCGACCGGGCCGCGTACTGGGCGCCTGCGCTGTACGACGGCACCAGGATGGTGGCGCCGGTGAAGAGTACGGCCTACTACCGCGCCGGGCTCGACATCGAGCCGACTGCGGTGCAGCCCTATCCGAGCGGGCTGATGATGATCGCCGGCAACGCCGCAGCCGACACCGAGCAGCCGCTCGAGGTGGTGGCGTGGACGTGCGGCGCCGGCATCGAACGGTCAGCGCTACCACCTACCTGTCCTTCGGGTCGCAACCTGCGCCTCATCCTCACCTTCCCCGACTGTTGGGACGGGGCTCGGCTCGACTCGGCGAACCACATCGACCACGTGGCGTACTCGACCGGCGGTGCGTGCCCGGGCACGCATCCGGTGGCGGTACCGCAACTGCAGTTCAGCGTCGAGTACGCCCACACCGGCCCGATCGATGGCCTCGAGCTGGCCTCGGGCGGTTTGCTGAGCGGACACGCCGACTTCGTGAATGCCTGGGACGCCGACAAGTTGGCGGACGAGGTGCAGTTGTGCCTGCACCGCGACGTGGTGTGCGGCGTGACGAGCGGCAGGACTACCGGCTGAGCAGCCCTGGGTCGGCAGATGGCTGGCGGGGCCTCAGAGACGGCCGCTGGCGATGACCCGGGCGAGGAAGTCGCGGGTGGCCTGCTCGCGCGGCTCGCTGAACAGTTGTGCCGGCGGACCCTGTTCGAGAATGCGGCCGTTCTGTAGGAAGCACACGGTGTCGGCGATCTCGCGGGCGAAGCCCATCTCGTGCGTGGCGAGCACCATGGTCATGCCGTTGGTGCGCAGTTCGCGGATCACGTCGAGCACCTCACCCACCAGCACCGGGTCGAGCGCCGCAGTCACCTCGTCGAGCAGCATGATCTCGGGCTGCATGGCGAGGGCCCGCACGATGGCCACTCGTTGCTGCTGGCCGCCCGACAACTGATCGGGAAAGGCCTCGGCCTTGTCGGCCAGGCCGAACCGACCGAGCAGTTCGAGCGCGGTGTCGCGTGCTTCGGCCTTCGGTCGACGCAGCACCTTGGTGGGGGCGAGGGTGATGTTGCGCAGCACGCTCATGTGCGGGAACAGGTTGTAGCTCTGGAACACCATGCCGATGCGGCGGCGGATGGGGTCGGGATCGAGGCCGGGTTCGCTGATGTCGACGCCATCCAGATGGATGGTGCCGTCGTCGATCGGTTCGAGCAGGTTGATGCAGCGCAGCAGGGTGCTCTTGCCCGAACCGCTGGCGCCGATGAGGCACACCACCTCGCCGGTGTCGACCTCGAGCGACACATCGTCGAGCACCGTGCGGTCGCCGAACGCCTTGCGCACCTGCGCCATCCGCAGTTTCACGACACCACCGTGCCCGAGGTGCGGCGCCGTTCGCGGGCGAGGAGGTGGTCGGTGAACCGGGTGAGAGGTATCGACACGCAGAGGAACAGCACGGCGGCTGCCACGATGGGCGTGAAGTTGTAGGTCTTCTGCTGCAGGATCTGGGCGCGGCGCAGCGCCTCGACCACACCCACCACGCTGACGAGGGCGACGTCTTTCTGCAGGCTGACGAAGTCGTTCATCAGTGCTGGCACCACGCGGCGGACGGCCTGCGGGAGCACGACCCCGCGCATCGTCTGGCTCTGCGACAACCCCAGCGAGCGGGCAGCGGCGCGTTGGCTCTCGTGCACGCTCTCGATGCCGGCGCGGAACACCTCGGCCACGTATGCCGAGTAGCACAGCACCAGCGCGACGCAGGCCCACACGATGGGCTTGGTGTACCACGCACGCTCTTGGAACAGCCCGGGCATGCCGAACCCGATGAGGTAGATCCACAGAATGACCGGCACCCCGCGCACCACGTCGGTGTAGGCCGTGGCGAACAGTCGCAGCGGGTACAACGCTGGCGAGCGCACGTTGCGGGCCATGGCCACCAGCAGCCCGCACACCACGATGAGCGGTGCGCAGATGGCGAACAGACGCAGGTTCAACAGGAACGGCTCGACCAGTTTCGGGAGCGCGTTGCGGAACTCGTCGGGATCGAAGAACGATGCCCTGACGTTGTCCCAGCCCGGGGCGAGCGGGACGATGAGGATGATCGCCGCGGCGACGAGCACCGTACTGATCGCGGCGACGAGCGTGCTGCGCCGGCGTTGACGACGCTCGAACTCGGCGCGTCGTCCGGCGATCGGACGCGACGGAGCCGACACCGCAGTGTCGGCTCCGTCACGACCGTTGGTCATGTCACGCGGCAGCGATGACAGGGGCCTCGGTGTACTCAGACATCCACGTCGTGGTGATTGCGTCGAGTTCGCCGCTCTCCTTCAGCGCAGCGAGCGCGATGTTCACGCACGGGGTGAGCTTGCTGTCCTTGTTCAGCACCAGGCCGAACTGATCGGTGCCGCTGCCCTCGATCTGGCCGAACACCTTGGTGCCCTCGATCTCGACGCCGGTGATGTAGAGCGCCGTGGGCAGGTCGCTGACGATGGCGTCGACCTGCTTCGACTCGAGCGCGGCCTTGGCGGCGGCGTTGTCGTTGAACACCTGCACCTCGGAATCGGGCTGGATGACGTCTTCGACGTAGCTGACGCTGGTGGTGCCGGCGGCCACACCGATGACCAGACCCTTCAGGTCGGCGACGGTCTTGGCCGAGGCGGCCGGCGAGTCGGCGAGGCCGAACACGGCCTGGGCGGCGGTGTAGTAGCCGTCGCTGAAGTCGACCGCGGCCTTGCGCTCGTCGGTGATGGTGAACTGCTGGAGGTTGAAGTCGAAGTCCTTCGGGCCGGGGGCGATGGCCGCGTCGAACGCGGTGCGCACCCAGGTGACTTCGCCGGCCTCGTAGCCGAGTTCCTTGGCGACGGCCATCGCGACCGCGGCCTCGAAGCCCTGGCCGTCTTCCGGCGTGGCGTCGTTGATGACGTAGGGCGCGTACGCGGGCTCGCCGGTGGCGATGGTGAGGGTGTCGGCGGCGATGGTGGCGCCGGCCGCGCACTCGCTGGCGGTCTCGGGCGAGCCGGCGTCCTCGGTGGTGTCGGGTGCGGCGCTGGTTTCGGGTGCGGCGCTGGTTTCCGGTGCAGCCGTGGTGCTGGCGCTCTCGTCGTCGCTGCCGCAGGCGGCGAGGACCAGGGCAGCAGCGATGGCGGCGGTGGCAAGTCGTTTCATGGGGGTCTCCTTCAGGTGTTCACGCTGAGGCCGACATGGTACCGGACGTCCTGGTCAGGAAACCCGATCGATTTGGTCGGATTTCGGTCGCTTGACGCTGAGACACTATTCGTCTTACTGTCTCAGGCGATGAGTCCCACCGAGCGCCGCATCCTCGACGCCACACGCGTCTGCTGCGAGCGCTGGGGCATCGCCAAGGTCACCGTCGACGACGTCGCCGCCGAGGCCGGTGTGTCGCGGGCGACGCTGTACCGCATGTTCCCGGGCGGCAAGGACGTGCTGTTCGACGCGATGCGCGTGCGTGAGTTGGAAGACTTCTTCACCCAGCTCGGCGAACACCTCGCCGGCGCCGACGACCTCGAGGAACTGCTGGTGCGCACCGTGGTGCACGCCACCCGGGAACTGCGCGGCGACTCGCACCTCGCAGCCATGCTGGCCAGCGAACCCGGCGACACCTTGAGCGAACTCACCGTGCAGGGCCTGCCGCGCATCGTGCGCATGGCCACGCTGTTCATCGTGCCGAAGGTCGAGGCGCATCTCGACCGCGACGCCGCCTCGCGCCTCGTCGACCTGTTGGCCCGGCTGGTCATCTCGTACTTCCTCGCCCCGTCGCCCTACGTCGACCTCGGCGACGACGAGTCGGCACGCCGATTCATCTGCACACACATCCTGCCCACGTTCCAACCCGATCCCAGCACCACAGGAGCACGGCCATGACCGTCACCCACAACGATCACCAGAACATCATCGGCCGGGCCGACATCAACGACATCGAGGCCATCCTGGCCATTCCGGGCACCGACCCGAACGAGATCGAGCACGTGGTGAAGAACAACGCCGACACCATCTTCACCTGGGACTACTCGCTGTCGCGGCCGGCACTGCGCAAGCTGTACGAGAAGGCCAAGACCGGGCAGTGGAACGGCACAACCGACCTGCCCTGGAACACCGAGGTCGACGTCGAGCGGGTGGTGGCCGCCGACCAGGCCGTGCTGGGCACCGGCTTCGACGCCAACGCCTACATCGGGTCGGCAGTCGAGAAGTGGGGCGAGAAGGAGTGGCTCGAGTTCGGCATCGAGAGCCGCAACTGGACCCTCAGCCAGTTCCTCCACGGCGAGCAGGGCGCGCTCATCTGCACCTCGAAGATCGTCGAGACCGTGCCGTGGTACGACGCCAAGCTGTACGCCAGCACCCAGGTGGTCGACGAAGCCCGCCACGTCGAGGTGTTCGCCCGGTACCTCGAGGAGAAGCTCGGCGGCGGCTACCACGTGAACGCCCACCTGCGCATGCTGCTCGACGACATCATCAACGACAGTCGCTGGGACATGACCTACCTGGGCATGCAGGTGATGGTCGAGGGTCTGGCCCTGGCCGCGTTCGGTTTCCTCCACCAGACCACTGGCGAGCCGTTGCTGAAGCAGCTGCTGCGCTACGTGATGAGCGACGAGGCCCGCCATGTGGCCTTCGGGGTGCTCAGCCTGAAAGAGGTCTACGACGGCATGACCGACGTCGAGATCAAGGACCGTCAGGAGTTCGCCTTCGAGGCCGCCGTGCGCATGCGCGACCGGTTCATGAGCCAGGAGGTGTGGGAGCGCATGGGTGTGCCGGTGAAGGACATCGGCCCGATGGTGCTGGCCGACCCCACCCGCATCCTGTTCCAGTCGATGCTGTTTTCGAAGATCGTGCCGAACTGCAAGAAGCTCGGCCTGCTCGACCGCAACGACCAGTGGCTGCGCCGCCGCTTCGAGGAGATGAACGTCATCCAGTTCGAGGACTGGGCCGACACGGGCGAGGAGTACACCGCCTTCGCGCTGGAGGAGCCGGTCGCGTAGTTTGGGCGTCATGGCTCAGCAGTCAGATCCGTTCTTCCGCACCTTCCACGCGCTGCGCATCAAGGGGTTCGCCAAGGCCGAGGTGGTGGCCGAGGTGGCCGACCTGCCGCAGAGCCTCGTCGCCGAGCACCTGCAAGACCTGCAGGCCCGCGAGTGGGCGATGTTCCGTGAAGCCCGCCAGTTGTGGCAGCTCACCCCGGTGGGTCGCGACGAACACAAGATCGCCCTCGTCGAAGACGTCGGCCACACCCATATCGCCGCGAAGCTGCACGACACGTACCACCACTTCCTCGACCTGAACGGCCGGTTCAAGGAGTTGTGCGGCGACTGGCAACTGAAGAACGGAGCGCCGAACGATCACACCGATTCGGCCTACGACGCCACGGTGATCGAGCGGCTGGTGGCCCTCGACTCCGAGGCGGCGCCCATCGTCACGGCCATGGGCGAGGTGCTCGCCCGCCTCGCCCCGTACACGCCTCGCCTGAACCAGACGTGCCGGCGGGTGGTGGCCGGTGAAACGAATATGTTCACCGGCGTCATGTGCGGCAGCTACCACGATGTGTGGATGGAGCTGCACGAAGACCTCATCCTCACCCAGGGCATCGACCGCTCGGCCGAAGGGTCGTTCTGATGCCCCGCTTCGGCCGTGTGCTGACGGCGATGGTGACGCCGTTCGACGACAACGGCGCACTCGACCTCGACGTCGCCCGCCGTCTGGCGCGGCACCTGCAGGACAACGGCAACGACGGCCTCGTCATCGCCGGCACCACGGGCGAAGCCCCGGTGCTCACCGACGACGAGCGCCTGTCGTTGTTCGCCGCTGTCATCGAGGCCGTCACCATCCCGGTCGTCGCCGGTACGGGCACCAACGACACGGCTCACTCGGTGCACCTCACCAAAGAGGCAGAGGCGCTCGGCGCGGCCGGTGTGCTGGCCGTGTGCCCGTACTACAACCGGCCGTCGCAGGCGGGAATCGAGGCGCACATCCGTGCCATGGCGGGCGCGTCCGCGCTGCCGGTGATGGTGTACGACATCCCCGTGCGCACCGGGCGCAAGATCACCACGGCAACCCTGCTGCGGCTGTTCCGTGAGGTGCCCAACGTGGTGGCCCTGAAAGACGCTGCCGGCAACCCCGCCGAGACCGCCTCGCTGCTGTTGCAGGCACCCGAGGGCACCGAGGTGTACAGCGGCGACGACGGCCTCACCCTGCCGCTGCTGTCGATCGGCGCCGTGGGCACGGTGGGCGTGGCAACCCACTGGACCGGCACCGACCACCAGCAGATGTTCGACCTGTTCGCGGCGGGCGACACCGCCGGCGCCCGACTGGTGAACGCCCGCATGTTGCCCAGCTTCGCATTCGAGACCGGCGACGACGCCCCGAACCCCATTCCCACCAAGGCGATGATGCGTCATCTCGGCATTCCGGTGGGTCAGGCCCGCCTGCCGATGGGCCCGGCTCCCGATTTCGTGGTCGAGCGCGCACCCCAGGTGTGGGCCGATCTGCAACGCTGGCGCGATGCCTTCCCCCATCGCCCCGATCGCTGAATCGTGAGTTCCCCCGTCCGTATCGCCTTCCTCGGTGGTCTCGGTGAGATCGGCCGCAACTGCATGGCGGTCGAGCACGACGACCGCATCCTGCTGATCGACTGCGGCCTGATGTTCCCCGATGCCGACATGCACGGCATCGACCTGGTGCTGCCCGACTTCACCTACCTGCGCGACAACGCCGCTCGTATCGAAGGCTGTGTCGTCACCCACGGCCACGAAGACCATGTGGGTGCGCTGCAGTACCTGCTGCGCGAACTGAGCTTCCCGATCTTCGGGTCGGCCGTCGCGCTGGGCCTGGCCCGCAACCGCATCGAGGAGGCCGGTCTGCTGGGTCGTACCGAGCTGGTGGCGGTCGCCGACGGCGAGCGGCGCATGATCGGGCCGTTCGACGTCGAGTTCATCCCGGTCACCCACTCGGTGCCTCACGCCCACGCCATCGCTCTGCACACCCCGCAGGGCGTGGTGCTGCACTCGGGCGACTTCAAGCTCGATCTCACCCCGGTCGACGGGCGCCGCACTGCGTTGTCGCGCATCGGCAGCCTGGCGGCCAACGAGGGCATCCGTGTGCTGCTGGCCGACAGCACCAACTCCGAGGAATCGGGGTGCGCCCCCAGCGAGACCAGTGTGGGCGACGTGCTGCACAGCCTCTTCCACCGCCACGCCGGTCGGCGCATCATCACGGCCAGTTTCGCCAGCCACCTGCACCGCATCCAGCAGATCGCCGATGCGGCGGTGGCCACCGGCCGAGTGGTGGCCACGTTGGGCCTGAGCATGAAGAAGAACGTGCGCATGGGCCGCGACCTCGGCATCATCAACATCCCCGACGCATCGCTCATCGACATCGACGACGTCGACAAGTACCCGCCCGGACAGGTGTGCATCGTGTCCACCGGGTCGCAGGGCGAGCCGATGAGCGCCCTTGCGTTGCTGGCCCGCGGCGAGAGCAAGTGGGTGAAGGTGGGCGAGCACGACACCGTCATCTTGAGTAGTCATGCCATCCCCGGCAACGAGGGCAACGTGAACCGGGTGATCGACGAGTTGCTGCGCGCCGGGTGCGAGGTGGTGCACAGCGGTATCGCCGACGTGCACGCCACCGGCCACGCGCAGGCCGATGACCTGAAGATGTACCTGTCGATCGCCGAGCCCGAGTGGTACGTGCCCATCCACGGCGAGTACCGCCACCTCGCCGCCAACGCCCGACTCGGGCGGTTGATGGGCGTGCCTGCGGCCAACGTGCTGATGTGTGAGGACGGCGACGTGCTCGAGCTCACCGACGGTGGCCTCGGGTTCGCCGGCCGCATCCCGGCGGGATACCTGTACGTCGACGGCATCGTCGGCGACGTGGGCCAGGGAGTGCTGCGCGACCGCAAGGTGCTGGCCGAGGAGGGTGTGGTCGTCGTGGTGGTCACCGTCGACATCAGCACCGGCAAGGTGCTCACCGGGCCCGAGATCATCACCCGTGGCTGGGTGTACGCGCCCGAGGCCGACGACCTGCTCGACGAGGCGGAAGACACCGTGGCCGCCGCCGTCGAGAAGGCGCTCGCCGCCGGCGTGCGCGACGTCGACCAGCTCGAACGCGACGTGCGCCGCGCCGCCGGCAAGTTCGTGAACGAGCGCACCAAGCGCCGGCCGATGATCGTGCCGGTGGTGATGGAGGCCTGATGCGGGCCGGACGGCTGCGGGTGCTGGCGGCGCTCGTGGTGGCGGCGGGTCTGGTGGGGTGCAGCGGCGACGACGCCGGGTCGTCGCCATCCGACTCCCTCACGACGTCGGCACCGCTGTCGGGAGAGTGCCCGGCGTCGGCCGATCAGCCCCTGGTGGTCGACCAGATCGCCCCGGCGATCCTCGCCGTCGAGGCCGAACTGGGCGGCCCGCAGGAGTACTTCGAGGTGAATGCCACCGACGTGGTGGTGAACCTGTTCGTGGCCGGGACTGCCGCCGACGGCAGTTCCACGGTCACGCCGTACGCGTTCGGCCTCGGCGAGTTGACGGCGCAGCCGGCCATCCCGGCCGACGGCAACCGGTTCGCCGGCGCTGCCGTGCAGATCGATCCGCAACGAGTGGTGTCGTGCGTGGTGGGGCAGTTGCCGTCGTCGACGCTCACCGCGTTCGTGGTGGAGGGCGGGCCGAACGGCGTGGTGCGGTACTCGGTGGTGGTGGCCTCCGAGCAGGGCGGACAGCTGGTGGTGGAGGTGTCCGGGACGGGGCAGGTGCTGTCGGTCGACCCGGTGTGATGCCCGAACCGGCGCACACCCCATTGGTAGCGTGACATCACCATGGCCACCTACACCCCGGGCTCTCGCCGTACCTCCGCCAAACCGGCCAGCAAGCCAGCTGGCAAGTCGGCTGGCAAGTCGGCTGGCGGCGCGTCGAAGGGCAAGGTCCCCGCCGCGCCCGAGCCCGCGGGGCCGCGCATCGAGTTCGTGGGTCTCGGGCTCATCGTCGCCGGGGTCCTGCTGGGTCTGGCCGTCTACTTCGACGTCGCTGGCCCCCTCGGCCGGGGTGTCGAGACCCTGCTCGGATGGTTCACCGGGATCGGTCGTTTCGTCGTGCCGATCGCGCTCGTGGGCGTCGGTGCGGCGTTGGTGCACCAGGGCCGTAGCGACAACCCGCGGCGTCTGCTCGTCGGCTGGGCGGTCATCGCCGCCGCCGTCCTGGGCCTGCTGCACGTGGTGCGCGGTCCCGAGAAGTTCTTCGGTGGGTTCGGGGCGTTCGACAGCGCCGGTGGCTGGTTGGGCGCCCTGGTGGGCGAGCCGCTACGCCGCCTCATCGGTTCGGTGGGCGCCGTGGTGGTGTTCGTCGCGCTGGTACTGGTGGGCGTGGTACTGGTCACCGGCTCCACCGTGAAGGGCCTGGCCCAGCAGACCGCCGCACCTCTCGGCCGCGCCGCCCGGCGGGCACGCACCGCCATCGACGACATCGCCACCCTGAAGAGCGAGCGCGACACCGCCGAGCACACCCGACCGATGCCGTCGCTGTACGACTCGGCCGACGACGGCATGTGGGACGAACCGGCAGCGGCCAAGCGGACCAAGCCTGCGAAGAAGAAGGCGCCGCCTGTGTTCGACCTCGAGGCCATCGAGAGCGCCGAGCAGACCTCGCTCGACCTCGGACCCGGCGCCGAGCGCGGGCCGTGGTCGTTGCCGCCGGGCAACTACCTGCTGCGCAGCGAGGCCCAGACCATCAACAAAGCCGAGGTCGAGGCGCGCGGCCGCACCCTGGTCGAGTCGCTCGCCTCGCACGGGGTCGAGACCAAGTTGCTCGGCCAGACGGTGGGTCCCACCGTCACCCGCTACGAACTCGAACTCGGGTCGGGCGTGAAGGTGGCGCGCATCACCAGCCTCAACCGCGACATCGCCTACGCCATGGCGGCCACCGACGTGCGCATCCTGGCCCCCATCCCGGGCAAGTCGGCCATTGGTGTCGAGGTGCCCAACCACACGCGCCAATTGGTGGCGCTGGGCGACATCATGTCGTCGACCGAGGCCAAGGTGGCCAACCACCCGCTCGACGTGGCCGTGGGCAAAGACATCGCCGGTCGCTCGGTGTTCCTCAACCTCGCCACCACGCCGCACCTGCTCGTCGCGGGCGCCACCGGCGCCGGCAAGAGCAGCGGCATCAATTGCATCATCACCTCGCTGCTCATGCGCACCACGCCCGATCAGGTGAAGCTCATCCTCATCGATCCCAAGCAGGTCGAGATGGGTCAGTACAACCGGTTGCCGCATCTGCTCACCCAGCCGGTCACCAACCCGAAGAAGGCGGCCAACGCCCTGGCCTGGGCGGTGCGCGAGATGGAGCGCCGGTACGACCTGCTGTTCGAGGTGGGCTTCCGCGACATCGGCGGCTACAACGCGGCGTTCGACCGTGGCGAACTGGTCACCGACCCGGCCGAGGCGTCGCCCGTCGGCGCCGACGGGGTGGAGGTCGTGAACCGCTTCGAGCGGATGCCGTACATCGTGGTGGTGGTCGACGAGTTGAACGACCTGATGATGGTGGCGGCCCGCGACGTGGAGGAGAGCATCACCCGCATCGCCCAGAAGGCGCGTGCGGTGGGCATCCACCTCATCGTCGCCACGCAGCGCCCCAGCGTGAACGTCATCACCGGCGTCATCAAGGCCAACGTGCCGGCCCGCATGGCGTTCGCCGTGTCGTCGCTCACCGACAGCCGGGTCATCCTCGACCAGCCCGGCGCCGAGAAGCTGGTGGGCAAGGGCGACATGCTGCTGTTGCCCGGCAACTCGAACGTGTCGCAACGCATCCAGGGCGCGTTCGTCAGCGAGGAAGAGGTGCGCAAGGTCGTGGCCCACTGGCGTCGCCAGAGCCCCGAGCCCGTATACGTCAGCGGAGTCGAGGGCGACGAGGAAGGCTCCGGCGGTGGCTTGTTCAGCGGGGGCTCGACGGGTGGCGACGACGACGAGGACGAGGCGTTGATGCGGCAGGCCATCGAGTTGGTGGTACGTAGTCAACTCGGCAGCACATCGATGCTCCAGCGCAAGCTGAAGGTCGGCTTCGCTCGGGCCGGGCGCATCATGGACCTGCTCGAGCAACGCGGCATCGTCGGCCCCAGCGAGGGCTCCAAGGCCCGCGCCGTGCTGATGACGGTGGAGGAGTACGAACTGCTCCGCCAGGCCGACGACGGCCGCTGACGAACGTCCGTGGGTGGCTGTGGCACACTGTTCGCCTGGTCGACAAGGGGGGTCCAGTGATGGCTGAGTTGCGCGAGATCACGTCGGGGTTGCGGTTCCCGGAGGGACCGATCGCCATGCCCGACGGCAGCGTCGTGCTGGTGGAGATGTTCGGGCCGCGTATCACCCGCGTGCACCCCGACGGCACCAAGGAGACGGTCGCCGACATCGTCGGCGGGCCCAACGGCGCAGCCATCGGCCCTGACGGTGCGCTCTACCTGTGCAACAACGGCGGGTGCTTCACGCCCGTCGACATGGGCGATCTGCTGTTCCCGGGCCCGTTCGATCCGTCGCGCTACATCGGTGGCCGCATCCAGAGAGTCGACCTCGACACCGGTGCGGTGACCGACCTCTACACGCACTGCGACGGCCGCGCGCTGCGGGCGCCGAACGACCTCGTGTTCGACGCCCACGGTGGGTTCTGGTTCACCGATCACGGCATCCGCGACGGCGCCGCCCGCACCAGCGACCTCACCAGCATCTACTACGCCAAGGCCGACGGTAGCTCCATCACCGAGGTGGTGCACCCGGTGGAGGGCCCCAACGGCATCGGCCTGTCGCCCGACGGTTCGATGCTGTACTGGGCAGAGACGCACAGCGGCCGCGTGTTCCAGCGCCGCGTCGCCTCGCCCGGTGTGCTCGAGCCCGCCGCTCCGGTCGACCCATCGGTGGTGTTGGCCGGTCTGCCCGGCTACCAACTGCTCGACTCGCTGGCGGTCGACGGCGAGGGCAACGTGTGCGTGGCCACGCTGGTGAACGGTGGCATCACGGTCATCACGCCTCATGGCGAGATGAGCCACATCGCCACCGGCGACCTGCTCACCACCAACATCTGCTTCGGCGACAACGACGGCAGCGGCGAGTACCGCGACGCCTACATCACGGTGTCGGGCACCGGCAAGCTGCTGCACATGCGCTGGCCGAACCGGGGCCTGCGGCTGAACTACCTGTAGCGGTTAGCCTGCAGGCCATGGGGCAGCAGTTCTACGTCGAGACCTTGGGCTGCCCGAAGAACCAGGTCGACAGCGACAAGATCATCGGCACCCTGCTGGCCGACGGCATGACCGCCACCGACGACCCCGCTGCCGCCGACCTGGTGGTGGTGAACACCTGCGCCTTCATCGAAGACGCGCGGCGCGAGAGCATCGACACCATCTTGGCCCTCGACGACAAGCGCCGCGACGGCGCGCGCCTGGTGGTGACCGGGTGCATGGCCGAGCGGTACGGTGCCGAACTCGCCGAGGCTCTGCCCGAGGTCGATCAGGTGGCCGGGTTCGGGGTGCCCGTCACGCTGGCCGCCAAGCCGGGAAAACGCTCCATCGCGGTCAGCGCTGCGCCCATCCCGTCGTTCGATCTGCTGAACCTGCCGCGACCCAAGGCCACGGCGCCGTGGGCGTACGTGAAGATCGCCGAGGGCTGCGACCGCACGTGTGGGTTCTGCGCCATCCCGTCGTTCCGTGGCCCGCAGCGCAGCCGCGACATCGACGCCATCCTGGCCGAGGTCGACCAGCTCGAGGCGCGCGAGATCGTGCTGGTGGCGCAAGACCTCGCCAGCTACGGCAAGGACCGTCCCGACGAACTGGGTGCGGGATCCATCGTGCCGCTTGTGCGCGCCGTGTCGGCCCGGGTGCCGTGGACCAGGTTGCTGTACCTGTATCCGAGCGATCTCAGCGACGACCTCATCGACGCCATCTGCGACACCGGTGTGCCCTACTTCGACCTGTCGCTGCAGCACGTCAGCAAGCCGCTGCTGCGGCGCATGCGCCGCTGGGGCGACGGCGACCGGTTCCTGCGCCGTATTGCCGACATCCGCGACCGCGAGCCCGAGGCAGCGTTCCGCAGCAACTTCATCGTTGGCTACCCCGGCGAGACCGAGGCCGATCACGACGAACTGCTGCGCTTCGTGGAGGAAGCCGAACTCGACTGGTGCGGGTTCTTCGCCTACTCACCCGAGGAGGGTACGCACGCCTACACCCTCGATGGGGCGGTCGACCCACGGCTGATGAACGAGCGCCTCGCCGAACTGCGCGAGATGCAGGACGACATCACGGCGCGGCGGCGCGACGCGCTCATCGGCGCCACGCTCACCGTGCTGGTCGACGAACCCGGTGAGGCACGTACTCATCGCGAGGCCCCCGAGATCGACGGCGTGGTGGAGGTTCCGCACCACCTGCCCGTCGGCGAGTTCGTGGAGATCGTCGTCACCGACGCGATGGGCCCCGACCTCGTGGGGGAGGAGGCCTGACCATGCCCGTCGATCCGTCGGCCATCGCCACCTGGGCCAACCTCGTCACCATCAGCCGCTTCCTCGTCGCGCCGCTGGTGTTCTGGATGTTCCCCGACGGCCCGCAGGGTTCGTGGCCGGCGTTCCTGCTGTGGTTCGTACTGTGCGTGAGCGACGGCATCGACGGCTGGCTGGCGCGGCGGCACGGCACCACCACGCTCGGCACCTTCCTCGACCCGCTGGCCGACAAGGTGCTGGTGCTCGGGGCGATGTTCACCCTGGTGAGCCGCAACATGTTCTGGATCGTGCCGGTGGTCGTCATCGCTGTTCGCGAGTTGATCATCAGCCTCTACCGCTCGTTCGTGGGGGCCAAGGGCATCAGCGTGCCGGCCAGCAAGTTGGCGAAGTGGAAGACGGTCACCCAGCAGCTGTCGGTGGGCTTCGCCATCGCGCCGCTCACGAGCATGGACGCGAAGTGGCTGTGGAACGGGCTGCTGTGGGTATCGGTGGCGCTGGCGCTGGTGAGCGCCGGGCAGTACTTCTGGCGAGCCCGCGCGGCGGCCCATGCGGTGTGACGTCGTCGCCGTCGGCACCGAACTGCTGCTCGGCCAGATCGTCGACACCAACTCGTCGTGGATCGGCGAGCAGTTGGCGATGAACGGCATCGACTCGCTGCTGCAGGTGAAGGTGGGCGACAACCTGGCCCGCATCGAAGCGGTGTTCCGCCGGGCGCTGGCCGAGGCCGATGCGGTCATCGTGTGCGGCGGTCTCGGCCCCACCCACGACGACCTCACCCGTGAGGCCATCGCCGCGGTGATGGGCGTCGGTCTGCACCACGACGACGAGGTGGCGGCGGTGATCAGCGAATTGTTCGCCGCCCGTGGCCGCTACATGGCGCCGAACAACCTGCGCCAGGCCCAGGTTCCCGACGGGGCCACCGTCATCGCGCAGACCCGCGGTACGGCGCCCGGGCTCATCTGCCCGGTCTCTGTCGACGGGGTGGAGAAGGTGATGTACGCCGTACCGGGCGTGCCGCACGAGATGAAGGACATGCTCGAGCGGGCGGTGCTGCCCGATCTGCGTCGGCGTGCCGGTGAAGCGTCGGCGATCGTCAGTCGCACGCTGCGCACCTGGGGAGAGAGCGAGAGCGCGCTCAACGAACGACTCGAACCGGTCATCGCCGCACTCGACGCCCATCACGAGGCGCACGGCTCGGGTGTCACCCTGGCGTTCCTGGCCAGCGGATGGGAGGGCATCAAGGTGCGCCTCACCGCGAAGGCACCCACGGTGGATGCCGCCGAGGCGCTGCTGGCACCCGTGGAGGCCGATGTGCGCGCCATCGTGGGCGACCAGGTGTTCGGCGTCGACGACGACACGATGGAGTCGGTGGTGCTGGGCCTGCTGCGCGACCAGGGTCTCATGCTCGGCGTGGCCGAGTCGGTCACCGGTGGCCTGGTGTCTGGCCGCATCACCGCCGTGCCCGGTGCCAGCCAAACGTTCCGGGGGTGCATCGTCAGTTACGCGAGCGAGGTGAAGTTCGAACTGCTCGGCGTGCCCGAGGGTCCGGTGGTGAACGAGACCACCGCTGCCGCAATGGCTGAAGGCGTGTGCCGGGTACTGGGCAGCGACGTGGGCCTGGCGCTCACCGGGGTGGCCGGCCCTGCCGAGCAGGACGGGATGCCGGTGGGCACGCTGTGCGTCGGGGTGAGCCTGCCCGATGCTGGGACTGCCGGCCGTCGAACGCTCACCCGTACCCTGCGCCTGCCGGGGCAGCGCGATCAGATGCGCCAGATGAGCGTCATCAGCGCGCTCGACCTGCTGCGCCGCGAACTGCTCGCCGGACCGGGTGCCGCACCGCGCCAGTAGATTGGCGGCAACGCCTCCGTAGCTCAACGGATAGAGCAGCGGGTTTCTACCCCGTTGGTTGGGAGTTCGAGTCTCTCCGGGGGCACACCAACCCATCGTCGGAGCACGCCATGACCCCTCTGCCCCCGCCGCTACCCCCTCTGCCGCCGAGCACTGCACCCCAGCAGGCTGGCGCGCCGTCGCTGCCTCGGTGGCGCTGGCTGCTCGCCGCCGTGCTCGTAGCCCTGCCCGTTGGCCTCGCCGGTGGGTTCCTCGGCGCCCGCCTGGCCGACGACGACGTGGTGCCCAGCGCCGGTCAGCCCGTGTCGGTGGCGTCCGGCCCGTCGGGTTCGCCGAGCGATGGTTCGGTCGGCATCTCGCCCATCATCGACGCGGCCGCCATCGCCGCCGAGGTGGGGCCAAGCGTGGTCACCGTGGTGTCGCTGGTCGACGGTGCCGAGGTGGCCACCGGCAGCGGGGTCATCATCACCGCCGACGGCGAGGTGATCACGAACGAACACGTGGTGCGCGGCGCCGACGAGGTGCGGGTGCGCCTGTCGGGCGAGACCGAACCCCGCACCGCTGCGGTGCTGGCCGCCGATCCGCCGAACGACCTGGCCCTGCTGCGTATCGATGGTGCCGGTTTCCGGCCCGCTGTCATCGCGGCGCCCGACGCCATCGCGGTCGGCGAACCGGTGGTGGCCATCGGGTTCGCGCTCGGTCTCGACGGTGCGGCGACGGTGAGCACCGGAGTGGTGTCGGCGCTCGAGCGCACGTTGCTCACCGAGGACGGCGCGCTCGGCGGACTGGTGCAGACCGATGCGCCCATCTCGTCGGGCAACTCGGGCGGCCCACTGGTGAACGCTCGGGGTGAGGTGGTGGGCATCAACACCGCCGTGGCCACCATCAGCGCCGGCACCGCCACCAACGTGGGGTTCGCCATCTCGGCCCGCGATCTCATCGACGAGATCGACGCGCTCCGCCGCCGGTCGCAGGGCGACGAACTGGTCGAGGGCTTCCTCGGGGTAGCCATCGAGAACCGTACCGACGGTGGTTCCGGGGCCCTCATCACCGAGGTGTCGACCGACAGCCCCGCCGAGGTGGCGGGCATCGAGGTGGGCGACATCGTGGTGGCGGCCGACGGCCGGGTCATCAACGGCCAGGGTGGCCTCATCGCCCGTATCCGCGACAGCGAGCCGGGTGCCGAGTTCACCCTCACCATCTTGCGCGATGGCGAGCGCATCGAGCGCACCGCCACTCTGGCCGAACGCACGAATCAGGGCTGACACACCGGCTGATCGGCCCGTTCGGGAGGGAATGGTGCAATCGTGCCCTACCCTTGGACAACGGTCCGCACGGGCCACGACCTGCCCGCCGGCCGTTCCCACTCAGTGAGGTCATGCGTGAAGTTCAAGAAGGGTGACACGGTCATCTACCCCCAGCACGGTGCGTGCCTCGTCATGGGCACGAAGAAGATGGAAGCCTTCGGCTCCACGCAGGAGTACCTCATCTTGCGCACCGTCATCAACGAGATGACCCTGTCGGTGCCCACCGCCAAGGCGGCCGAGGTGGGCGTCCGCCCGCCCGTGTCGGCCGACGAGTTGGAAGACCTCGTGTCGGTGCTGTCGAAGCCCGATCCGCGTGTGCCCAGCAACTGGAGTCGGCGGTTCAAGAACCACCAGGAGAAGTTGAAGAGCGGCGACGTGTACCAAGTGGCCGAAGTGGTGCGCAACCTCGCTGCCCGTAACCGCGACGCTTCGCTGTCGGCGGCCGAGCGCACGATGTACGACCGGGCCCGCATCAACCTCATCAGCGAGATCGCCCCAGCGTTGAAGGTGAGCGCGGAGGAGGCCGAGAAGTTCCTCGACGAGGCGCTCGCCAAGGGTGTGCTGAAGCCTGCCAAGGCCGAGCCCGCCGCCAAGAAGAAGGCCTGACCTCCCGCGCGATCTACAGTCCAGGCATGGCCGGACTGCTTTCACGCGACGAACTCGAGGCACTCATCCGCAACGGTGAGATCGACACCGTGCTGATGGTGTTCCCCGATCTGCAGGGTCGCCTGGTGGGTAAGCGCACCACGGGCCGGTTCTTTCTGCAGAGTGTGGCCGACGCCGGCACCGAGAACTGCGACTACCTCATCGCCTGCGACATGGACAACAACCCCGTGTCGGGCTACCGGTTCACCAGTTACGAGCAGGGCTACGGCGACATGCTGGCCCGTGCCGACTGGAACACCGTACGGCTCATCCCGTGGGTCGAGAAGACGGCGATGATCATGTGCGATCTGCTGAACGTGAGCACCGGCGAACTGATCGAGGTTGCGCCGCGTAGCATCCTGCAGCGCCAGGTCGACGAGGCGGCGGCGATGGGACTGCTGCCGATGGTGGCCAGCGAGATCGAGTTCTACCTGTTCCGCGACACCTACGACGAGGCCCACGACAAGGGCTACCGCGGTCTGCGCCCGCACTCGCCGTGGATCGAGGACTACCACATCCTGCAGACCACCAAGGACGAGTACATCCTCGGCCAGATCCGCCGCAACCTCGAAGCGGCCGGTGTGCCGGTGGAGTTCTCGAAGGGTGAGGCCGGCAAGGGCCAGCACGAGATCAACCTCGACTACACCACGGCTGTCGAGATGGCCGACCGCAACAGCGTCTACAAGACGGCCGCCAAGGAGATCGCCCATCTGAACGGCCGTTCGGTGACGTTCATGGCCAAGTACGACTTCAGCGACACCGGCTCGTCGTGTCACATCCACTCGAGCATGTGGAGCCTCGACGGCAGCCAGGCCCTGTTCGATGGGCACGCAGATGGACATCACGGCCAGCACGGCATGAGCGAGATGTTCCAGCACTACCTGGCCGGCCTCATCGCCACCGCCCGCGAGTTCAGCCTGCTGTGGGCGCCCACCGTCAACAGCTACAAGCGCTTCCAGCTCGGTTCGTGGGCTCCCACCGGTATCGGCTGGGGTGTCGACAACCGCACCCTCGGCTTCCGCAAGGTGGGCCACGGCAAGGGCACCCGCGTCGAGTGCCGCATCCCCGGCGCCGATGCCAACTCGTACTTCGCCTTCGCCGGTCAGATCGCCGGTGGCCTGTACGGCATCCGCCACAAACTGCCCCTCGGCGAGCCCTACGTGGGCAACGGCTACGAGGCCGCCGCCATCGATCGCATCCCGTGGAACCTGCCCGACGCCATCGCCCTGTGGGAACAGTCGAGTATCGCCCGCGAGTGCTTCGGTGACGAGGTGCACCACCACATCCTCACCATGGCCAAGGCCGAGTGGCAGGCGTTCAACCAGACCGTCACCGACTGGGAACTCCGCCGCTACTGGGAGCGCATCTAGGCCGGTGAGCCAGACGACAGCGTGTGACTGAGGTGCAACGACTGACGTTGCGCGATGCCCGCCGCATCGCGGTGAGTGCCCAACTGCTCGACGCCCATCGGCCGACCGATTTCATCGACGTGGTGCGTCACCTTGCTGCGGTGCAGGTGGACGGGACGAAGTCGGTGGCCCCGAGCGCCGACCTGGTGCTGTGGAGCCGACTCGGTCCGTCGTACTCGACGGCGCACCTGGCCGCCGCGCTGGCCGAGCATCGGGTCGTCGACCTGCGCGGCATCCTGCGACCGGCCGACGATGTCGCTCTGTACCGCGCCGAGATGGCCAGTTGGCCGGGCGAGCGCGACGTACCCGCGTATCGCCAGCGCCAGAGCGACTGGCTCGATGCGAACGAAGGATGCCGTCGCGACATCCTGCGGCGGCTGCGCGCCGAGGGGCCGCTGTCGTCGAAGCAGATCCCCGACTCGTGTTCGACGCCGTGGGCATCGTCGGGCTGGAACAACAACAAGAACGTCGGGATGCTGCTCGAGTTCATGGGCCAGCGCGGTGAGGTCGCCATCGCCGGTCACCGTGGCCGCGACCGTGTGTGGGACCTCGCTGAGCGGGTGTACCCCGACGCGCCGATCGTGCCCGCCGCCGCCGCCAACCGCATCCGTGCCGATCGGCGCCTGCGTGCGCTCGGGATCGCCCGCGCTCGCGCGGTCGAGACGCCGATCGAGCCCAATGATGTCGGCGACACCGGCATCGCTGCGGTCGTCGATGGCGTCCGCGGCGAGTGGCGCGTCGACCCGGATGCGCTCGACGCACTGAGCCGCCCGTTCGAGGGCCGGGCAGCCCTGCTGTCACCGCTCGACCGGCTCGTGTACGACCGCAGCCGGATGGCCGAACTGTTCGGGTTCGACTACGCGCTCGAGATGTACAAGCCGGCGACCGAGCGGAAGTGGGGGTACTTCGCGCTGCCGATCCTGTTCGGCGATCGACTGGTCGGCAAGCTCGACGCGACCGCCGACAAGAAACGTCGCAGCCTGCGCGTGGATGCCGTCCACGAAGACGAGCGGTTCACCAAGCAGATGGCTGCCGCGGTCGACCACGAGATCGACGACCTCAGGATCTGGATCGAACGAGAGGTATTCGGTCGATGACCGCTCAGGCCTCGAATACCGTATGCTATTCGAACGAATAGCATGGGAGGTAGCGGGTGGACACATCGGCGATCATCAAGACGGTTCGAGCCAGGACCGGCCTCAGCCAGCGCGCCGTGGCAGAAGCCGCAGGTACGTCGGGCCCTACCGTCGCCGACTATGAGGCGGGCCGAAAGGAGCCGCGGCTGTCGACGCTGAGTCGGATCGCAGAAGCGGTCGGTCTGGAGCTCGAACTTCGGTTCGTGCCATCCCGACACGAGCTGGCGCTCGATCGGCAGCGCCGACTACGCCTTGCCATGGCAGCTGCGACGGCCTACCGCGTTCGCGAGCGGTGGGACGATGCCCGACATCTCGCGATCGAGCAGTTGGATGGACTGGCGGCCACTGTTCGAGGTCAATCGGGTGAGCAGTGGGTCAGAACATGGCGTCATGCGGTCGACGACGGCCCCGAGGCGGTGGCACAACTCCTGCTGCGCGACGATCCCGACGGCGACGATCTGCGCCAAGTGGCCCCGTTCTCTGGGTTGATGACCGATGACGAGCGCCGACTGGTGCTGGCGGCGGCAGCGGCGGTGCAGATGTGAATCGCGAGCAACTGGCCCATGTCGTGCGCGCTGCAGCCACCGTGGTTGGCGTCGATGACGTGATCGTGCTCGGCTCCCAGGCGATCCTGGCGACAGTCGATGACGTGGAACTGCCGTACGAGGTGACGCGATCGATCGAAGCCGACATCGCTGTGGATCACGAGATCTCGAGAATCTCACTGGGTGTCGATCGCGCCGACCTCGCGCTGCTCATCGAAGGAGCGCTCGGTGAGGGTTCGATGTTCCACGCCACCTACGGCTACTACGCCGAAGGTGTCGAAATCGAGGTTGCAGTGTTGGCTGAGGGCTGGCGCGAACGACTCGTCCCGTTGATCAGCGAATCCGTTGCTGGGGCAAAGGTGGGATGGTGCCTGAGCGCGAGCGATGTCTGGATTTCGAAAGCCGCTGCTGGGCGCACCAAGGATGCCGAGTACTGCACGGCACTTGCAGCGGCGTCGCTGGTTGACCGGGCGGATCTCGAGCGTCTGGCGCGAGCGATCGGGATGCCTCACAGGGCGTCGATCGACCGTGTGATGGCCCGATCGTTCAGCTGATCGCACCGCCGCAGACGACGCTCGATGGTCGGAGTGGATGTGCCAGCCACCGATCGAATGTCCAGGGTCGTTGTCGGACTCCTGGATCATCTGAACTCGAACGACGCAAGCTCTTCCCAGTCATCAGGCCCTGACCGGACGACCATCAGATGTCGTGCCACGAACTCGACTGGCAACATGTCGGACACCTCGAGCATGAGGTGCTGGCGGCACTCGGCATCTCGTTCGACGCCGAGCGACAGGTGAGGCACGAACGAAGGGGCGTCGGCACGGGCTGTGAGGCTCGGAAACGAGGCCATCACCGTCGACTGGAGGTCGCTGAATGGAGCTGGCTCATCGGGCGCGAGGTAGTACCTGCCATTCTCGAAATCTCGGCATGCCGAGAGCCGACAGACGAAGACCGGCGTTGCGGCCGCAACCATCGCCAGAGCGTCGAGGGTCGTGATCGACAGTTCGGGTTCGGGCACGAACGGCGTCGCGATCGTGATGTGGGCAACGGGTGCCGAGGTACGGCTCCGTGGGAACTGCTCGGCGAGCCGGCAGAGCTCGCCGACTGACGGAGCCGGAATGATCAGCGCGGTGTGGGTGGCGGTCTCGGTCATCTCCGGCACTCCTCAGGCCTCGAAGGCGACCAGCACGGGGATGTGGTCGCTGAGCGCCCACCACCACTCGCCGCCGTCGGGCTGCGCCTGCTCGACCAGGCGGGCGTGCTCGGGAATGAGCACGTAGTCGAGGCGCTGCGCCGGTGCGATCGACGGGTTGGTGGGGCCGCCGCCCGGGTCGCGCAGGTCGACTGCTCGGAACTCGCGGAGCACCTCCACCTCGTCGGGGGCGTTGAGGTCGCCGGCCACCACCGTGAGCGGCGCGGCGTCGGCGCGCACCCGCGCCGCCACCCGACCTGCCTGGGCGATGCGCTGGTCGGCGCCCGAGGCATGCGCGGCGAGGTGGGTGTTCACCACCCGCAGGCGGTCGCTGCCGCGCTCCACGTCGGCCGCCAGCAGCACACGGTGCCGCCAGGTCCACGGATGCACACCCGGCGAGATGGTCTGGTGGTGGAAGTGGGTGAGCCGGTGCGGCGACATGATGGCCAGGCCTTCCGCCTTCCACCACACCGCGTGCGAGTACGGGTAGTGCTTGCGTCCCCAGCGGTGCTGCCAGCCCAGTAACTGGGCCAGATCGCGGGCCTGGTGCGGCTGGATCTCCTGCAGCGCCACGACATCGGGCTCGTACTCGCGGATGACCTCGGCGAGCGCGGCCAACGGCGGCCGGGCTGCGCCACGCACGTTCCACGTGAGCACCCGCCAGGTGGTGGAGGCATCGCTGGTCATCAGGTGGTCAGTCTTGCCGGTCGGCTACCGTCGGCGCCATGAATCGTCTCGAAGGCAGAGTGGCCCTCATCACAGGTGCAGCATCGGGTCTCGGTCGCGTGGGCGCCGAGTTGTTCGCGGCGCAGGGCGCCAAGGTGGTCGTGGCCGACATGGCCGACGGCGACGAGGTGGTGGAAGCCATCGCCGCTGCCGGCGGCGAGGCCAGCTACGTGAGCTGCGACGTCACCGACCCCGGTTCGGTGGAGGCCGCGGTGCAGCACGCGGTCGAGACGTTCGGCGGCCTGCACGTGCTGTACAACAACGCCGGCGTCATGCTGGGCGACGACGACAACCCGGTCACCACCAGCATCGACACCTATCAGCGCACGATGGACATCAATGTCCTCGGCGTGATGCTGGGCTGCAAGTACGCCATCCCGGCGATGCTCGAGTCGGCCAAGGCCAGTGGGCAATCGAGCTCGATCATCAATGTGGCCTCGTTCGTGGCGCACATGGGCGCTGCCACCCCGCAGGTGGCCTACACGGCGTCGAAGGGTGCAGTGCTGGCGATGACCCGCGAGATCGCCGTCATCTATGCGCGCCAGGGCCTGCGCGCCAACTCGCTGTGCCCCGGGCCGATCATGACGCCGCTGCTCGCCAAGTTCCTGAGCGACGACGCCAAGCGCAACCGCCGTCTGGTGCACATCCCGATGGGTCGCTTCGGTGAGCCGGTCGAGATCGCCAACGGTGCGTTGTTCCTGGCGAGCAACGAGTCGAGCTGGATGACCGGCCAGAGCCTCATCATCGACGGCGGCATCACCTCGGCCTACGTCACCCCCGAATGACCTGGAGATGACGGCCGTCGATCGCCTGCACGGCGCCGATGCCGACATCGGCGACCTGGCGGCGCGGGCCACCGCATGGATCACCGACCGCATCGCCCACAGCCCGGTGGGGCGGGTGGGTGATCGACGCGACCTGGCCGAGGCATTGGCCGGTGGCATCACCGACGAAGGCGTCGGCCTCGACGAGGCGTGGCGGCGTTTCACCGATGTGGTGGTGCCCAACACGATCGGCCTCGACAGCAACCGGTTCTGCGCGTTCATCCCGATGTCACCCACAGCCGCATCGGTGTGGATGGACACGGTGGTGAGTGCGGCGAACTTCTCGGCCGAGAGTTGGCTCGAGGCCGCCGGTGCGGTGGCCGCCGAAGTGGAGGTCATCGACCTGCTGGCCCGCACGGCGGGGATGCCCCAGGGAGCGAGCGGCTGCTTCATGAGCGGCGGCTCGATCGGCAACCTGTCGGCGCTCGCCGTCGCCCGCGACCAGGCACCCAGTCGGCGGGCGGTAGCCGTCGCCGACACGGCGCACGCCTCGGTGCGCAACGCACTGCACCTGCTCGGCATGGAGGCGCTGGTGGTGCCCACCGGGGCCGACTACCGCCTCACGGCCGCGGCGTTGCGTGCCGCGATCGGTGATCGCTTCGATATTGCCGCCATCGTGGCCTCGGGCGGCAGCACCAACGGAGGGGTGATCGACGACCTTGCGGGCTGCGCCGACGTGGCCGCCGAGGTGGGTGCCTGGTTGCACGTCGATGGCGCATACGGTCTGGCCGCGATGCTGCTGCCGGAACTGCGCGAGCGCTTCGCCGGGATCGAGCGGGCCGACTCGTTCATCGTCGACCCGCACAAGTGGCTGTTCTCCACCGCTGGGTCGTGTGCGCTGGTGTATCGGCAGCCGCACCTGGCCCGCGAGGTCCACACCCAGCACGGCCCCTACATCGACGTGCTGCGCACCGACGAGGAGGCCTACAACCCCTGCGATCTCGGCTTCCAGCTCACCCGCCGGGCCAGCGGGATGCCGTTGTGGTTCGCCCTCACCCTGCACGGCCTCGACGCCTTCCGCGACGCCATCCGGGCCAGCATCGACCTGGCGTCCGACTTCGCTGCTGCGCTCGAGGCCTGCCCGGTGGCCAGCGTGGTGTTGCGTCCTGAACTCGGCGTGGTGTTGTTCCGCCGCGACGGTTGGGATGCGCCCGAGTGGAAGCTGTGGGCCGAGCGCCTGCTGGCCGACCAGATCGCATTCGTCGCCCCCTCCACGTATCGCGGCGAGGCTGTGGGCCGCGTCGTGTTCATGCACCCGTCGACCCCCGCCGACCTGATCGACGACCTGGTCGCCAGCCTGCAGCCATGACGCGCGCGCGTGAACTCCTGCTCGTCGTCGCCACGGCGGCGGTGGCAGCGTTGCTGTTCGGGTGGCTCGAGCCGGTGTTCCAGGACCTGCTCGACTGGGTCCGCCTCCAGGCGAAGTGGGTCACCGCCTTCGCCCCGGCAGCAGGTGCGGCGGTGGCGGTCGGCATCGTCGTGCTGGCCAGGGTGACGCCGGCGACGGCCGACGACTATGCGCGCGGGCTGAACGAGGGACGTGTCGACGTGCGTTCGGCGCCGGCGCGGCTGGCGGCGTTGGTGGCAGGGGTCGGTTTCGGAGTGCCTCTCGGGTACGAGGGCCCGGCCGTGTACTTCGGTGGCGCGGCCGGGGCCGTCGTGCCGCAGCGGCGCGGCTGGCGCGAGCGTCCGGCTGTGCTCGCAGCGGCGACCGCGGCCGTGACGATGGTGATCAACGCGCCACTCGCGTCGGCGCTGTTCGCCGTGGAGGTCGCCCGCCGCGGGCGACCGCGCCGTGCCGACGTCGTCGCGCTCGCCGCCGGTGGCGCCGCTGGTTGGGCAGTCCTGCGGCACCGGCATGGTTCGGGCGGGATCGTCGGCGCCGACCCCGGGGGCTCGTTGCTCACGCTCGTCGCCACGGCAGCCGTCGTGGTCGTGGTGGTGGGGATCGTCGCCCGTGTGTTCGTGACGGTCGTTCGACGCGCCAAGGAGGCACCGGCGCTGTCGCCTTCGCGGCGGATCGCGTGGGCGGTGATCCCGTTGCTGATCGCTGTGCCGCTGGCCCAGTTCGAGACCGGCTACGCAGTGCTGTTCGGTTCGGGCTACCAGTTGATGTCGTGGGCCGGACACGGCGACACCATCGGCGTGGTCGTGCTGCTGGCGATCTTCATCGGCCTGGTGGGGGCGATGGTGCGCGCCGGTGTGGTGGGCGGCCTGTTCCTGCCGATGCTGGCCATCGGGGCGACGGTAGGCGTCGTGCTCGATCGATGGGGCATGGTCGGCGCGCCTCCTGCGGCGACGACGCTGATCGGCGCTGCCGTCATGCTCGCCGGCGCCTACGGTTGCCCGCTGGCAGCGGCCGCGCTGGTACTGAGCGGGTTGGGCTGGTCGACCGCCACCGTGGTCGGGCTGGCGGCGGTGGCCGCGGCCCGACTGTTCGCCGGGTCGAGATCGGTGAGCATCTACCAGACCTGACACTCCGTGCCCTTGTGACCGGCAAGACTAGGGACATGAGTTCCGTCGCCTTCATCGGTCTCGGTGTGATGGGTGCCCCGATGGCACGCCACCTCGCCGCCGCCGGCCATTCCGTCACCGTCTACAACCGCAACCCCGACAAGGCGCTCGCCTGGGTCGCGCTCTACGGCAACCGCGCCGCCCCCACACCGCGCGAAGCGGCCGAGGGCGCCGAGTTCGTGATGATGTGCGTCGGCAACGACAACGACGTGCGCGAGGTGGTGTACGGCCCGAACGGCGTGCTGGCCGGGGTGGAGGCCGGTGCAGTGCTGGTCGACCACACCACGGCCTCGGCCGAGGTGGCGCGCGAACTGGCCGAGGCGTGCGCCGAGACCGGCGTCGGTTTCGTCGACGCCCCGGTCTCGGGGGGGCAGGCGGGCGCCGAGAACGGGCAGCTCACCATCATGTGCGGCAGCGACGATGCGGCCTTCTACGGCCTCGCCGAGCCGGTGATGGCGGCCTATGCCAAGGCCATCTCGCTGATGGGTACGGCCGGTTCGGGCCAACTCACCAAGATGGTGAACCAGATCTGCATCGCCGGCATCGTGCAGGGTCTGTCGGAGGGCATCAACTTCGCGATGAAGGCCGGCCTCGACCCCGATGCCGTCATCGATGTCATCCGCTACGGCGCGGCGCAGAGTTGGCAGATGGAGAACCGCGGCCGCACCATGGCCCGCGGCGAGTTCGAGTTCGGGTTCGCCGTCGAGTGGATGCGCAAAGACCTCGACATCGTGCTGCGTGAAGCCGACAACAACGGCGCCCGTCTGCCGATGACGGCACTGGTCGACCAGTTCTACGCGCAGGTCGTCGAGCGCGGCGGCCGCCGTTGGGACACGAGTAGTCTCATCCACCTGCTCGCCAACCCGTAGGCGAGTCGACCACAGGGGATGTGTCGTGACCGTCGATCCGGCGTCAGATCCGCGTATCGATCCGCGCATCAAGGTGTTGCTCGCGGCGATGCCCAGTTTCGCGGCGCCCGACGTGGCGAACCGTGACCAGTTGCTCGTCGAGTCGAACTCACCCGAGGCGCTCGCCGGGGTGAACGCGTATCGGGCGATGATGTCGGTGTGCGACACCGAGGAGGCGGCGCCCACCGCCTGCCTTCGCATCCATGTCGAGCGGGTCGTGTCGCAGCCCGACGGCAACACCATCAACCTCCGTGTGATGCGCCCCGACAGCGACGCCGTGCTGCCGTGCGTCTACTACATCCACGGCGGAGGGATGGCGTCGCTGAGTTGTTTCGACGGCAACTACAGCGGCTGGGGGAAGAACATCGCCAACCGTAACGTCGTGGTGGTGATGGTCGACTTCCGCAACGCGGTGTCGCCGTCGTCGGTGCCCGAGGTCGCCCCGTATCCGGCAGGTCTGAACGACTGCGTGTCGGGCCTGAAGTGGGTGCACGCCAAGGCTGCTGCACTCGGTGTCGACACCAGCCGCATCGTGGTGGCCGGCGAGAGCGGTGGCGGCAACCTCACCCTTGCCACGGGCATGAAACTGCTCCGCGACGGCGACATCGGATTGGTGTCGGGTCTCTATGCGCTGTGTCCCTACATCGCGGGCGCCTGGCCGCTGGCCGAGAACCCGTCGTCGACGGAGAACAACGGCATCTTCCTCGACCTGCACAACAACCGGGGTGCGATGGGCTACGGCATCGAGGCGTTCGAGGCCCGCGACCCGCTCGCCTGGCCGGGATTCGCCACCGAGGACGATGTGCGTGGCCTGCCCCGCACGGTGATCAGCGTGAACGAGTGCGACCCGCTGCGCGACGAGGGCATCAACTACTACCGGTTGCTGCTGCGCGCAGGTGTGCCCGCTCGGGCACGCACGGTGCTCGGTACCACCCATGGCATCGAGGTGATGCCGATCGCCTGCCCCGACATCACCGCGGCAGCCATCAGCGATCTGGTCGACTTCGTCAGTCGCTGACCGACGCCTCAGCGCAGCGACAGGGGCAGGTGTTCGACGCCGCGGATGGTGAGGCGGTCGCGCCAACGCGGTTCGCCCGCCAACTGCACGTCGGGGAAACGGCGGATGAGCGAGGTGAGGGCCACCTGGGCCTCGAGCTTCGCCAGCGACGCACCCAGGCAGTAGTGCACCCCGGCGGCGAAGCCGAGGTGGCGGTTGGCGTTGGGCCGGTCGAGGCGCAGCACGTCGGGTTCGTCGAACACGGCGGGGTCGTGGCTGGCCGAGCCGAGCACGGTCATCACCATCGAACCGGCGGGCACGGCCACGTCGCCGTAACGCACCTCGTCGAGCGGTACCCGCACGGTCTGCTGCACCGGGCCGTCGTAGCGCAGCAGTTCGTCGACCGCGGTGGTGTCGAGGCCGGGGTCGGCCGCCCAGCGGCGCAGTTCGTCGGGGTGGCGCAGCAGCGCCAGCATGCCGTTGCCGATGAGGTTCACGGTGGTCTCGTGGCCGGCCACGTACAGCAGCACGACGAACGAACGCAGTTCGACGGGGGAGAGGCGGTCGCCCTCCTCCTCGGCCACGATGAGGGTCGACAGCAGGTCGTCGCCGAGGTGCTGCCGGCGGTGCTCGATCACGTCGGCGAGGTACTCGCCCAACGAGCGGCCTGCCGATTCGGCGGCGTCGAGGGTGGCCTCGGTGGCCGTGGGTTCGAGCGACGCGGTGAGGGCCTGCGACCAGTCGCGGATCTCGTCGGAGTGGTCGGTGGGCAGGTCGAGCAGATCGCTGATCACCTGGAACGGCACGGTGAAGGCGAGTTCGTCGACCAACTCCATCTCGCCGCGTTCGGCGGCGCGGTCGAGTACGTCGTCGACGAGTTGCTGCACCCGCGGGCGCAGTCGTTCGATGGCGCTGGGGGTGAAGCCGAGGTTCACCAGACGGCGCAGCCGGGTGTGGTCGGGCGGGTCGAGGTTGAGGATGGTCTTGGCCGCATCGCCGCGTTCGAGGCGCTCCTGGAACCGCTGGCGTCGGGCCAGGCGCACCGGGTCGGCCGGCGGTGGCGTATGGGCCTCGATGTCGCGGGCGAACTCGGCGCCGCGCAGGGTGCGGGCCACGTCGTCGTAGCGGGTGAGCACGGTGAAGCCGAACGGCGATACGTGCACCGGGTCGTGCTCGCGCAGCGCCGCGTAGAACGGGTAGGGATTGGCCCGGAACGCCGGGTCGAAGGGGTTGAAGATGGCTTGGGTCATGGCTCTCTCAGGTGGTCAGACGAAGCGGGCCCACTGGTCGAGCGGCATCCGCTCGCTGCGCAGCGCATTCACGGGTGCGGCCGGATCGGCGTAGCCGATCGACATGCCGCAGAACAGCATCTCGTTGTCGGGTGCCCCGACGAACGAGCCGATTGCGCCGTGGCGCACCGACCAGTACTCCTGGGCGCAGGTGGCGAGGCCCCGCTCGACCGCGAGCAGCATGAAGGTCTGCAGGAACATGCCGAGGTCGCTCCACTGGGGCAGGCCCATCTGCCGATCGACGAAACAGAACAGTGCGGCCGGGGCACCGAAGAAGTCGCCGTTGCGGGCGAACTGCTGGAAGCGGCCCTGCTTGTCGTCGCGGGCGATGCCCAGCGTGGCGTACATCTGCTCGCCGATGGTGAACCGGTTGGTGCGGTACGGCTCGGTGAGCGCCTTCGGGTAGATGTCGTACTCGCCGGCTTCGAGCGGCGGCTGCGTGGGCAGGTACTCGCGCAGTCGGGTCATCGACTCGCCGTTCACGACGTAGATGCGCCACGGCTGGAGGTTGCCGCCGCTGGGGGCGTACGAGGCATCGACCAGCAACTGGCGCAGCACGGCGTCGTCGACCGGGTCGGACAGGAATTCGCGCACCGAGCTGCGGGCGTGGACGGCGGCGGTGACATCCATCAGCGGGCCGCCGTGGCGAGTGCGTCGACGATGCGGTCGATCTGTTCGTCGGTGATGACGAGCGGCGGGCAGAACGTGAGCGTGTCGGCGTTGATGGCCCGCGTGATCACCCCGCTGCGCAGCATCGCGTCGCGCAGCGCCGTCGAGTTCTGGTGCGGGTGCAGACCGGCGGCCCACATCGCCCCGTCGCCGCGGGTGTGGTCGATCACCCCATCGGACGCCAACGCCTGCAGGCCGTCGCGCAGGCGGGCACCCACGTGGTGCGCCCGCTCGACCAGGCCCTCGCGGCGGATGATGGCCAGATTGGCGAGCGCTGCGGCGCAGGCCGAGGCATGGCCCGAGTAGGTGAAGCCGTGGCGCAGGAAGAAGTCGGGGTCGGACTCGAGCGCCGCCCGCGGGGCCGGCCCGACGAACACACCACCCAGGGGCTGATAGCCGGAGGTGACCGCCTTGGCGAAGGTGACCAGGTCGGGGCGCACCCCGAAGCGATGGGCGGCGAACCAGTGGCCGAGGCGGCCGTAGCCGCTGATGACCTCGTCGAAGATGAGGTAGGCGCCGTGCTGATCGCACAGGCGGCGCACCGACTCGAGGTAGCCCTCGGCAGGCGGGTAGATGCCGCCTGCGCCCTGCACCGGTTCGAGCAGCACGGCAGCCAGGGTGTCGCTGTGCTGGGCCATCAGCGAGGCCAACGACTCGACGTCGTCGGCCGGCACCTGCACGACATCACCCACGTAGGGCTCGAAGTTCTCGCGGTTCGGGGCGATGCCCTGGGCGCTGGTGCCGCCGTAGGCGGTGCCGTGGTACCCGCGCACCCTGCTGATGATGAGCTTGCGCTGCGGTTGGCCCGCCTGCACGTGGGCCATGCGGGCCAGCTTCATCGCGCTGTCGACGGCCTCGCTGCCCGAGCAGCACAGGAACACTCGGCTGTCGTCCATCGGGGCGATGCCGTGCAGTACCTCGGCCAACTCGTCGGCGGGGCCGTTGGTGAACGGATCGAAGCAGCTGTAGGCCTCGAGCGTGCGCATCTGAGTGGCCACGGCGTCGGCGATCTCGCCCCGGCCGTGGCCCACGGCGCAGTACCAGAGGCTGGCCATGCCGTCGACCAGCTCGTTGCCGTCGGCGTCCCAGAGGAGCGCTCCCTCACCCCGCACGATACGGATGAACGACTCGCGGGTGGGCTTGGCGAACGGGTGCAAGAAGGCCGACGGCATGCGCGGACGGTACCATCCGACGATGGACAGCGTGCAGGGCAAGACAGCAGTGGTCACCGGAGCAGGCTCGGGCATGGGCCGCGCGTTCGCCGAACGGTTCGCCCGGGCGGGCATGAACGTGGTGCTGGCCGATGTGGAGGTGCCCGCGCTCGACGCTGCGGTGGCAGCCATCACGGCCACCGGCGCGCAGGCCATCGGCGTGCCCACCGACGTCAGCGACGGAGATGCGGTCGACCGGTTGCGCGATGCCGCCATCGAGGCATTCGGCCGTGTGCACGTGCTGTGCAACAACGCCGGTGTGGGCGGCAGCATGGGCGGTGGCGAGTGGGTCAGTGAGGCCGAATGGCGGTGGGTGCTCGACGTGAACCTGTGGGGTGTGATCCATGGCCATCGGGCGTTCCTGCCGCACCTGGTCGAGCACGGCGACGGCCACATCGTGAACACGGCGTCGATGGCCGGTCACTTCCCCGGCCACTCGGCGTACTCGGCCAGCAAGTGGGCCGTGGTCGGCATCACCGAGGGTCTGTACCACGACCAGCGACTGCGCGCAGCGAAGGTGGGTGTGTCGTGCCTGTGCCCCGGGTGGGTGAACACGGCCATCGTCGACTCCACTCGCAACCGGCCTGAATGGGCGGCCCCGCGTGGCACCGCCGAGCCGACACCGATGGAGGAGTTCGTGCGGGCCTACGTGACCGATCAGATCCGCTCGGGCATGGCGCCCGAGCAGGTGGCCGAGATGGTGCTCGACGCCATCCTCACCGACACGTTCTGGGTATTCACCGACATGCAGATGGTGGCGGCGCTCGAGCCGCGCCACCGGTCGGTGCTCACTTCGACGAACCCGCCCGATCGCGACTTCGGCGCGTAGGGCCCGCCGCCTCAGGCAGGTGGGAACCCCAGCAGCGCGTTCTCGATCAGCTCGGGCAACGCCGGGTGGATGTAGTACTGCTCGGTGGCCATCTGGTCGACGGTCTGGTGGGCGTTCATGCCCTGGATGACCTGCTGGATGAGGCTCGACGCATGCGGTCCGATGATGTGCGCACCCACCAGGCGGCGGGTGGTGCGATCGGCGATGAGCTTGCAGAAGCTGGTGGTGTCCTCCAGCGCCCAGCCGTAGGCCACGTCGCCGTAGCGCTGGGTCTTCACCATCACGTCGATCCCTGCGGCCCGGGCTTCCATCTCGGTGAGCCCCACGGCGGCGATCTGGGGGTTGGTGAACACGGCGTGCGGCACGAAGTCGTGGTTGAACGTGCGCAACTGCTCGGGGTGGGCGAGGTTGTGGGCGACGACGCGCATCTCGTGGTTGGCGACGTGCTTCAGCATGTGCGGTGAGCTGATGTCGCCGAGCGCCCACACGCCGGGCACCGAGGTGGCGCCCGAAGCATCCACCACCACGCGGCCGTCGGGGTGCACGGCCAGGCCGCCCGCCGTGGCGTCGACCGTGTCGCTGTTGGGGGTGCGCCCGGTGGCAACGAGCAGGTGGCTGCCCACCACCACGGTGCCGTCGGCGAGGTGCACCTCGACGCCTGCAGTGGTGCGTTCGACGTGGTCGACCTGCTGGCCGAGGCGCAGGTCGAAGCGCTGCGCGAACGCAGCCGTGATGGCGGCCGACACGTCGTGGTCTTCGGCGCGCATCAACTGCAGGCTGCGCTGGATCATCGTCACCTTCGCCCCGAACGCACCGAACACGTGCGCCAGTTCGCAGGCGATGAAGCCGCCGCCAAGCACGATGAGGTGCTCGGGTACTTCGTCGAGGCGCATGATGTCGTCGCTGGTGTGGTAGCCGACCTCGACCAGGCCGGGAATGTCGGGGATGGTGGGGCGGGCACCCGCGGCCAGCACCACATGGCGGCCCTCGATGCGCGTGACCGACCCGTCGTGGCCGGCCACCTCCACCTGGCGGGGGCCGACGAAGCGGCCACGGCCGGCGTGCACGGTGACGTTGGGGCAGTCGTGCCGGCGGTAGCGCTCGCCCCCGGCCGCGATGGGGTCGATGCGGCCGAACACGCGGTCGCGGATGTCGCGCCAGCGCACCTGCTGCACGCTGGCGTCGATGCCGAGGTGTGCTGCGTGGACGACGGAGTGCGCCACATCGGCGGCGTGCACGAACATCTTCGTGGGGATGCACCCACGATTCAGGCAGGTGCCACCGAACACGCCCTCTTCGACGATGGCGATCGACCAGTCGTCGAACGCCGGCCCGATGATCGAGTTGCCGCTGCCGGTGCCGATGATGACGAGGTCGTACTGCTCCATGCCCGGCACGTTACCGGTGCGTCGTCACCGGGGGTTCCGACTCGACGGCGTTCCACATGATCTCGTCGGGCGTGGTCATCAACTGCCGGTACACCGCCGGCGGGTACACCAGGTGCGGGCCGGGGCCGTCGAGCGTGGGCTGCGGCACCGGTTCGGTGGGCCGCTCGAACGGGGCGGGGTCGCGGTAGCGGCGCAGGTCGTCGTCGCTGATGCCGGCCAGGGCCTGCACCTCGGGGTCGACCCAGGCGATGCCGTCGATGGCGCCACCGTGGGTGATCTCGAGCGCCAGGCCCTCGGGTCCGGCGAAGTAGATGCTGTGCACCATGCCGTGGTTCAGCGGCCCCATGACGGGCACACCGTTGCTGCGCAGCCGGTCGCGCATGGCGTACAGGTCGTCGAGGGTGTCGACGTTCAGCGCCAGGTGCTGCATCGTGCCGGCGGTGACCGTGCCGCCCGAGTTGCCCGCATGCGTGACACCCACCTGCATGTCTGCCGGGTTGTCGGGGTGCTGCTGGAAGGCGATGTAGCAACTGGGGCTCAGCTCGACGAACGCGTGGAACGTGTTGGGCACGCCGTGCATCCAGTACAGGGCCTTCAGTTCGCCACCGAGCACCTGGGTGAAGAACTCGATCTGCTGCTTGATGTCGCGGGTGGCGATGGCCAGGTGGTTCACGCCGTTGGGGTGCAGTGCCATACCGGCAGGCTAGACCCCTGGTTGCTGCAGGTGCGCCGTCGCAGCGTGGGGGTCGAGCGAGTGGAGCCCGGCCGTGATGGTGTAGTCGCCGCCCTCGGTGACCCAGTCGCGGTGGCGGCGCACGTCGAGCTGGCGCAGGTCGAGGTCGACGTCCACCTCCACCGTGGTCGCGGCGGGCACCTCCACCCGGGCGAAGCCGATGAGGCGGCGCTCCGGTCGGTCGACGGAGCTGGTGGGCAGGCCGCCGTACACCTGCACCACGGTGGCCCCGTCGCGGGCGCCCGTGTTGGCCAGGGTCACACGGGCGACCGCGCCGCCGAAACCGTTGGACGCTCGTTCCATCAGTTGCACGTCGAGCCCCTGCACCGCGAACGTGGTGTACGACAGGCCGAACCCGAAGGGGTACGCCGGGGTGTTGCCGTCGCGGGCCAGCAGCCAGTGACCGTGCCACAGGTCGTAGGTCTCGCTGTCGGCGTCGGGCGCCCAGTGCGGTAGGTGGGCCTCGTCGGTGGGTACGACGAACGGCAGCCGACCACTAGGGTTCACCGCACCCAGCAGCGCATCGGCCAGAGCGTGACCGCCCTCGATGCCGGGATACCAGAGCATCACGATGCCCGGCACCCGCTCGCGCCATGCCTCCATCACCACGGCGCTGCCCGCCATCACCACGACGATCGTGCGCGGGTGCCGTGCTGCCACGGCGAGCACCAGGGCCTCGTCGTCGCTGCTGAGGCGCAGGTGCCGCCGGTCGCCGCCCACGCCGCCCGCCATCGGGTCGGTGGGGGAGGCCAGCGACAGGTCGGCCCGATCGGCCTCCTCCATCGGCGGGAAGAGCAGTTCGGTGAGATGGTTCGTGGCGGCGGGGTCGATGTACTCGCCCTCGTCGCGGTGGGTGTAGCCCACCACGACGACCACGGCGTCGGCGCCATCGGCCAGCGTGGCATCGCGGTCGTCGTGCACCACCTCGGCGCCGGGCAGGGCGGCCCGCAACCCGTCGAGTGGCGTGACGCAGTCGGGCACGATCACATCGCTCGAGCCGCGGTCGCCCAGGTTGCGCACCCGGGCGAGGCGGCCGATCACGGCGACGCGGCTCAGGCGCGCCGCGTCGAGCGGCAGGGCGTTGTCTTCGTTGCGCAGCAGCACGATGCTCTTCGCCGCGGCCTCGCGGGCCAGGGCGCGATGCTCGCCCGACAGCACGGCGGACGGGTCGGCAGGCCGCGAGGTGACCGCGTGGAAGCGCAGCAGCGTGGCCACCGTGCGGGTCACCGAGGCGTCGAGGGTGGCGTCGCCGAGGCGGCCGCGTTCGATCGCCTCGGGCAGGCGCCAGCGGCGCAACTGGCGGAAGGGCATCTCGATGTCGAGGCCAGCCTCCACCGACTGCACCGCGTCGCGCAGACCGTGGATGAAATCGGAGATGACGAAGCCGTCGAAGCCCCATTCGTCGCGCAGGATGCCGGTGAGCAGTTCGTGGTTCTCGCCGCAGAACGAGCCGTTCAGCGAGTTGTAGGCGCTCATCACGCTGGCCACACCGCTCTCGACGATGCGTCGGAAGTGGGGCAGGTACACCTCGTGCAGAGCCCGTTCGTCGGCGCGGACATCGACTTTGAAGCGGGCGTTCTCCATCGAGTTCACGGCGAAGTGCTTCACGCAGGCCATCACGTGCTGCTGGGCGCCCAGCATGAGGGCGCGGCCCATCTCGCCCACGTGGAACGGCTCTTCGCCGTAGGTCTCCTGCGCACGGCCCCAACCCGGGTGGCGCAGCAGGTTCACGCACACCCCGCCGTAGTAGGTGGCGCCCTCGGTGCGCAGTTCGGCGCCGATGGCCGCGCCGATGCGCTGTTCGAGGTCGACGTCCCAAGCGGCGCCGCGCGCCATGCTGACCGGGAACGCCGTCTTGCGGCCGATCACGCAGCCACGGGGCCCGTCGCTGAACTGAAGACCGGGGACGCCGAGGCGGTCGACGACCGCGGCGGGGAACGTGCGCTGGTGGTAGCTGCCGCGCATCAGGCCCGCCATGCCGGGCCAGCAGTCGACGTCGCCGTCGAGGCACTCGAGCTTCTCGTCGGAGGTCATCTGTGCCACCAGCGAGCGGGCCTCGTCGTGGGCGGTCGACTCGCCGGCTGCCACCCGGCCGGCGGCCAGTTCGAACGCAGAGCTCATGGTGCGACCGTACCCGGCGCGTGCCGCGGCCCCGGCTCGGTCTGCACGGTGCGGTGGAACTTGCTCATCAGGTGCGGCCCGGCTTCAACGGGGGCGTGACGGCGAGCCTCGCCCGGCTCGACGCAGGTGGGCAGGCACTCGACCACGGCGTGGTAGTTGGCGTTGTGAAAGAAGGCGATGCTCTGCCGACGGGTGGAACCGGCGTGGTCGCGGGGCGGATTCACCACGCGGTGCAGCGTGGAACGCCAGCGGTCGTTGGTCCAGCGCGCCATCAGGTCGCCCTGGTTCACCACGAACGCGCCGGACACGGCGGGCACGGGCGTCCACTGGTCGGTACGCGGGTCGAGCACCTCGAGGCCGCCCGGCGCATCGTCTTGCAGCAGCAGCGTGAGCGTGCCGTAGTCGGTGTGCGCACCGGCCCGCAGTTGGCCGGGCAGCGGCGGTCGATCGCGGTGCGGGTAGTCGATCACCCGGAGCGCGCTGGGCGACTCGTCGATGAGCGCGGCGAAGTGGTCGCGGGGCAGGCCGAGGGCCACGGCGAACCAGCCCATCATCCGGGCCGACAGGTCGAGCAGGGCGCTGAAGTACGCAGCCAGTGCCGGTTCGAGTTCAGGCAGCGTCGGCGGGAACGGAGTGGGGGCGAACGCCCATCGTTCGCCGTCGTCGACCAGCGCGCGCCTCGGTGGCTGCGGCGGCCCCATGTTGAAGGTCTCCTTCAGGTCGGCCGGGGCAGCGGAATCGTCGAGTGAGCGGTTCAACGACTCGACCTCGAGCGGGATGTAGCCATAGGCGTCGGCCGGGGAGCGGCGAGCGGCAGCGAGCTTGTCGGCCGTGGGCAGGTCGAAGAAGGCGCGCGCCGCCTGCCAGGCCCGGTCGACGACCACCGGGTCGACCCCGTGACCGGTCACCTGCAGGAAGCCCACCTCGGCACAGGCGCTGCGCACGGCTGCAGCGACCGCACCGGGCTCATCGCCCAGGTCGACCACCGGCACGGCAATCATGAGCGCTTGATCCGTTGCGGCCGGGCGAAGATGGCCTTCAGGTAGGCGCCTTCCGGGAAGCCGATCGGGTGGTCGAGGGAGTGCCCGGTGCGGGCCACCTCGTCGAGGTCGTAGCCGGCGGCTGCGGCAGCGGTGTGCACCGCCCGGGCGAAGTCGGGTTCGGTGACCCGCGACGAGCACGACGCCTGCACCAGCAGGCCGTCGCGTTCCACCAGCGCCAACCCCAGCGTGGTGAGCCGCTGGTAGGCGGTGATGGCCTTCGGCGCGGCCAGCGCATTCGATGCGAACGACGGCGGGTCGATGACCACGATGTCGAAGCGGGTACGGGCAGCGGCGAGTCGCTCCATCACGCCGAAGGCCTCGCCGATGGTGGTGTCGTGGCGGCACGCTGCCACTGCCGGCAGCGTGGCGTTGAGCAGCATGTTGGTGCGCGCCGCCTCGATGGCGAACGGACTGGAATCGACGCTGTGCACGCTGGTGGCGCCACCGGCGGCGGCGTGCACCGAGAATCCGCCGTTGCACGAGAACAGGTCGAGGACCCGCGCCCCTGCTGACATCGCTCCGACGCGGATGCGGTTGTCGCGCTGATCGAGGAAGTGACCGGTCTTCTGGCCGCGCACCACGTCGGCCTCGAAGTGCAGGCCGTGCTCGGTGAACGGCACGGGCTCGACCACAGGCGGCCCGAACAGCGACAGGCCCTCGTGCAGACCGGGTACGTCGACCTGGCGGGCCAGGCGCAGGACCAGTGACCGCGAGGGCAGCGCCTCGATGATGAGTGGTACCAGGGTGGCCAGGTGCGGCACCCATGCTGCGGAGTAGAGCTTCAGCACGGCAACGTGGCCGTAGCGGTCGAGCACCAGGCCGGGCAGGCCGTCGTTCTCGCCGTGCACCACCCGGTAGCCGGTGGTGGCGGTGGCGGTGCCCGCCGACTCGGCGAGCGTGCGGCGCCGAGCGATTGCATCGGCCAGCCGGGCTCGGAACCAGTCGGCGTCGATGGTGACCGGTTTGCCGTGGTGCAGCACCTTCACGCGGATGGGCGACTCGGGGTCCCACAGGCCGATGGCCACGAACCGGCGGTCGTCGTCGAACACCACCGCGAGGTCGCCCGGTGCACCCTCACGGCTGACCGAGGTGATGGAACCGTCGAACAGCCACGGGTGCCCGCCCCGAAGGCGGCGCACCGCGTCGGGAGTGACCCGCAACGCCAGACGCGACTCGGCGGGGCGGGGCAGGGAATCGAGCACGTTCACGCCTCCTATCGTGCCCGATCCCCGCGGCATACCGCGGATCGGGCACGATGGGGGGATGCGCATCCTGCTGACCAACGACGACGGCATCGATTCGGTGGGGCTGCACATCCTCGCCCGGGCGATGCGTCGCCACGGCGAGGTGGTGATCATCGCCCCCGACCGCGAGTACTCCGGCGCCAGCGCCGCCCTCGGCGCGCTGCACCTCATCCAGCCCGAGGTGTACCGCACCCAGGTGGAGGGCATCGACGAGGCCTGGGCCGTCACCGGCCCGCCCGCGCTGTGCGTGATGTTCGCCCGTCTCGGTGCCTTCGGCGCCCCGTTCGACCTGATCGTCTCGGGCATCAACCCGGGCGCCAACGTGGGCCGCTCGGTGTACCACTCGGGCACCATCGGCGCTGCCTACACGGCCCGCATCGGCAACATCAGCGGTGTAGCCGTCAGCCAGGCTGTCACCGGGTTCGGTGTCGAGGGCCAGGGCTGGGACGAGATGCTCATCGGCCAGAAGTGGCACACCGCGGCCGCTGTCGCCGACGCATTCGTGGAGGGCCTGGTGGCCGACATGCCGTCGGAGCCGGTGGTGGCGAATCTCAACGTGCCGAACTGTGAACTGCACGAGATCGAGGGGTGGCGCCACGCTGCGGTGGGCACGCAGCCACCGCGGTCGATGTCGAGCGCCACGCTCGAGCCGAAGCACGGCCACGACGGGGCGTTCCACGTGCGGATGAGCTGGGGCACCCAGGTGGAACTGCCGGTCGACACCGACGGTGGCATCGTCGAGCGCAACAGCGTCGCCATCAGCTACCTCAGCCGCATCACCGCCGACCAGCGCAGCGACCTCGGCCTGGCCGAGAAGGCCCTGTCGGGGCTGCTCGGCGCGCCGTGACGGGCGACGTCTTCGCCCAGCCGCCGCCGCGGTTCGCCGAGGCCGATGTGGCGGCCGGATTGCGTGTCGACTTCGGACTGAGCGGCACCCTCACGCCGCTCGACAGCGAACGCGATCTGAACCTGCGCCTCGCCGGACCCGACGGCGAGTGGGTGGTGAAGGTGGCCAACGCCGCCGAGCACCCGGCCACGCTCGACCTGCAGCACCGGGTGCTCGACCATCTGGCCCGGGTCGACCCCGCACTGCCGGTGCCGCGGGTGTGGCACACCATCGACGGCGCGCCCGCAGCCCGGTGGGCGAGCGATCAGGGCGAGCACCTCGTCCGCTGTGTCACCTGGCTGCCCGGTGGGCCGCTCGCCACCGTGGCCCGCACCGAGGCGCTCGATCGACACCTCGGCCGCACGCTCGGCCGCCTGTCGGCAGCCCTGGCCGGCTTCGGCCACCCCGCCGCCCATCGGCCCGACTTCCTGTGGAACCTCGACCGCGCCCAGGACGTGCGCCCGTGGACGGCCGACATCGCCGACCCTGCCGACCGGGCAGTGGTGGAGCGGGGGTTCGACCGTCACCTGCGCCGTGTGGTGCCGCTGCTGCCCGCGCTGCGCGCTGCGGTCGTGCACCACGACGCGAACGACTACAACGTGCTGGCCGATGGCGACGCGGTGACCGGCCTGATCGACTTCGGCGACATGCTGGTGGCCCGGCAGGTGAACGAACTCGCCGTTGCGCTGGCCTACGCACTGCTCGACCAGGCCGACCTCGTGGCCGTCGCCCGGCGTGTGGTGGGCGGGTACGTGGCCGAGTTCGTCCTCGACGAGCGCGAACTGCAGGTGCTGTTCGACCTGGTGGTGGCGCGCCTGGCGATGAGTGTGACCATCTCGTCGCACCGTGCGCGCGACTTCGCCGACAACGACTACCTGCTCGTCTCGCAGGCACCGGCGTTGCGCTTGCTGCGGCGCCTGATGGCCGTGCGCCCCGAGTTCTGGCACTTCGTCGCTCGCGACGCAGCCGGCCTCACCCCGGTGCCGCGTCACGACGCCGTCGTCGCCTGGATGCACTCGCCCGAGTGTCGCCCAGGGCCGGTGCTGCCGTTCGACCTCACCCGCACCGGCCGCATGCTGCTGAGCCTGGCCGACGGCGCACCCGGCACCGAGCACGCCGCCGACCCGGTTGCCTACGAGGCCTGGCTGCGCGACGAGCTGCATGCCCGCGGCGCCGAGGTGGGCGTGGGTGCGTACGACGAGGACCGCTCGTGCTACCAGGGCGACCAGTTCCGCACCGACGCGCCCGAGCCGCGGTCGGTGCACCTCGGCATCGACCTGTTCATCGATGCCGACACCCCGGTGCGCGCCATGCTGCCCGGCACCGTGCTGAGCGTGGTCGACAACGACGCCGCCTACGACTACGGCCCGACGGTGGTGCTGCAGCACGAGGCGGGCGACGCCGGCCCGTTCTGGGTGCTGTACGGGCACCTGTCGCGACGCACGCTCACCACCGTGCGACCGGGCCAGCACGTGGAGGCGGGCGATGTGGTGGGCTTCATCGGCGACCACACCGTGAACGGCGGTTGGAGCCCGCACGTGCACGTGCAGGTGATGACCGATCTGCTCGTCGACGACGAGGGGGTGTTCAACGGCAATTTCGAGGGCGCCGGCGAGCCCAGCCGGATGAGCATCTGGCGCTCGATCGTGCCCGACGCCAACGCCCTCATCCGCCTGGCCCCCGAGACCTTCACCCAGCCGGCGCCACCCACCGACGAGTTGCTCGCGGCACGGCGCGCCCACCTCGGCCCGAGCCTGAGCATCAGCTATCGCCGCCCGCTCACCATCGTGCGCGGCGAGGGCGCGTACCTGGTCGACGCCACCGGCCGCGGCTTCCTCGACTGCGTGAACAACGTGTGCCACGTGGGTCACGCCCATCCGTACGTCGTCGGCGCCCTGGCCCGCCAGGCGGCGGTGCTGAACACCAACACCCGCTACCTGCACCCGCTGATCGGCCGCTACGCCGAACGCCTCACGGCGCTGTTCCCCGACCCGCTGCGGGTGGTGTATTTCGTCAACTCCGGCAGCGAGGCCACCGAGTTGGCGCTGCGCATCGCCCGCACCGTCACCGGCCGGCGCGATGTGGTGGCGGTCGACTGGGGCTATCACGGCAACACCGCTGCCGCCATCGAGGTGAGCGCCTACAAGTTCAACCGCAAGGGCGGTGCCGGCAAGGCCGACCACGTGCACCTGGCCGAACTGCCCGACCCCTACCGGGGCCGCTTCGGCGCCGACGTGCCCGATGCGGGCGAGCGCTATGCCGAATCGGTACGCGACGCCCACCCGGCACCGGCGGCGTTCATCGCCGAGTCGATCAGCGGCTGCGGTGGGCAGGTGGTGTTCCCCCAGGGGTATCTCGCCGCTGCCTATGCGCATGCACGCGCTACGGGTGCGCTGTGCATCGCCGACGAGGTGCAGGTGGGCTTCGGCCGCGTCGGTGCGGCGATGTGGGGGTTCGAGTTGCAGGGGGTGGTGCCCGACATCGTCACCCTCGGTAAACCGATGGGTAACGGTCATCCGCTGGCAGCCGTGGTCACCACCACCGAGATCGCTGCGGCCTTCGCCAACGGCATGGAGTTCTTCTCCACGTTCGGCGGCAATCCGGTCAGCTGTGCGGTGGGCATGGCCGTGCTCGACGTGATCGAGGGTGAGGGCCTGCAGGCGCGGGCGAACGACGTGGGCCGGATGCTGCTCGACGGGTTCGTCGACCTGCAGGGCCGACACCAGGCCATCGGCGATGTGCGCGGCGAGGGCATGTACCTGGGTGTCGATCTCGTCGTCGATCGCGCGACGCGCCAACCGGCCACTGCGCTGGCGGCCGACGTGGCGAACGCGCTGCGCGACCGGGGAGTGCTGGTCAGCACCGACGGCCCGGCCGACAACGTGCTGAAGATCAAACCGCCGATCGTGTTCGCCCGCAGCGATGCCGACGTGTTGCTGACCGAACTCGATGCCGCGCTGGCGCGACTGGGCTGAGCCCGGTCAGGTCTCGACGAAGCGCCGAACGGCGATGATACGGCTGGCCGGCGGGAGCGGGCCTTCGCGCACCACGTCGCCGGGCCGCGGCGCGTGCACCCAGCGGGTGGGGCTGATGGCGATGCCCACATGGCTGATGACGCTGGGGTTGCGACTCGAGTACATGAACACGAGATCGCCTGCCTTGATGGGCTCGACCGTCCAGTCGACGGCGCGGCCCTGCTTCGACTGGGCGAGGCTCTGGTGCGTCAAGTTGACGCCGATCTGCTTGTAACTGGCCAGGGTGAGGCCCGAGCAGTCGAACGTGTCGGGACCGGCGGTGAAGAACTGGTACGGCTTGCCCACCTGGGCCTTGGCGAACGCGACCACGGTGTCGATGGGCGTGGCCGCCGGTGCCGGCGCAGGAGGCGCCGTGGTCGCCGGGGCCGTCGCTGCCGGCACGGTGGTGGCCGGCACGGTGGTTGGTGGGACAGTGGTGGCCGGGACCGTGGTGGCCGGGACCGTGGTGGCCGGGACCGTGGTGAGGGGCGGTGCCGCCTGCACCGGCGTGGCGCCGGGGGGCAGCAGCAGGGTGTCGCCGGGGCGCAGCACTGCGTCGAGCGTGATGCCGTTCAGCTTCAGGATCGCTCCGTACTTCAGGCCGTACCGCTTGGCGATGCCGAGAATGGCATCGCCCGTCTGCACGGTGTACGTCACGGGGGTCTGTGCAGCACGAGCGGGCGTGGTCGTTGCCGCTGGCGTCGTGCCGCTCGTCGCAGGCGCAGCGGGCGTGGCCTTGGTCGAGAGCTTGGTGGTGGGCACCTTCAACACATCGCCCGGGTACAACGGGCTGGTGGGGGTGAGCTGGTTCACCGTCAGCAGGTCGCGGAAGCCGACGTTCAGCTTCTTGGCGATGCCGAGCAGGTAGTCGCCGGGCTGCACCGTGTACTCGGTGGAGGCCTTACGGCCAGCGGCAACACTGCTCGCTGCCTGCACAGGGGCAGCGATGGGGAGGAGAAGGCACAGGGCAACAGCCGCTGTCGCACACAGCGTGATTCGGCGCACGGAGGAGTATCGGCCGCGACCCGCGCGAACTTGAGTGATTCTTGACCGGGTCAGCTGTCGAGGTCGGGGCGGCCCGAGCCGGTGAGCGTGAGGACACCCTCGACGAACATCGGTGAACCCGACAGATCGACCGTGCGTTCGTCGAACGAGCGACTGGTCTCGTAGGTGGACGCCCCCGCGGCATGCATGTCGGCGGTGAGGGCGGCCTCGGTGGCGGCCGTGGCCGCGGTGAGGGCGTCGTCGAGCGATGTGTGCATCGACGGGGTGGGGCCGGCGTGCACCAGGTACTGGCCGATCTGCGGTGCGCTGATGGTGCACGTGCGGGTGATGCGCACCCGTCCGACCACTGCCCCGACGGCGTTGGCCACCCCCGCATGGACCGGCACCACGGCCTCGGTGCCCAGTAGGTGGGCGACCGACGGGTAGTAGGCGTGGGCCGAGGCGCCGAGCGCCACCAGTGGTACGTCGAGGCCGATGTCGACCCGTACCGCGGTGAAGCGGCGGTCGAGTGCCGCCTGCACCAGGGCCGTGGCCACGGTGCCCCCTGGCTGTCCGTCGTACTGGAACGCTGCAGCGAGCACGGCCTCGGCCGAGCGGCGCACCAGCGTGTCGATGGTGAGCCGGGCCACGCCGGCTGCGTCGTCGGCGATGGGTCGGCCGAGTCGGTCGCGGCGACGGGCGAACACGGTGGCGCCCAACTCGGCGATACGCGGGTCGAACGTGCGCTGGATCCCCAGCACGTGGCTGGCGTCGGTGGGGGTGAAGCCCGCCAGTCGCAGCACACCGCGGCGCACCAGTCGGTCGACGGCACGTCGTGCGGTGGCGTTGGTGATGATGCCGGTGGCGGGGGCGATGTGCCCGCCCATCGCGTCGAGCACCTTGCGTTCCGCTGGTTCGAGACCGGCTGGCCAGGTGTCGGGGTGGGCCGCCAGCAGGACCAGACCGTCGGTGTCGGCCGGGGTGTCGGCGGCCACCTGGCGCTCGAGCATCGCCGTCAGCCAGTCGTGTTCGCTGGCCGCAAGGCTGCACAGCGGCACGATGCGGCGTGGCCCGATGAGCAGCACGGGCCCGGCGGCGCGGTCGTCGTGGCGCACCTCGCTGTCGCCGCCGAGGCCGTGGGTGAACATGGCAACGGCAGCCACCATCGTCTGGTGCCCGCCCACCGTCGCGCCCTCCTGGCTGACGGTCGGCGCGCCGGCGCGCAGCACGGCGATGTCGGTGGTGGTGCCACCGATGTCGGAGATGATGGCGTCGTCGAGGCGGGTGAGGTGAGCCGCACCCACCAGGCTGGCGGCCGGCCCCGACAGGATGGTCTCGATCGGGCGCTCGCTCACGAAGGCTGCCGACACGAGTGAACCGTCGCCGCGTACCACCATCACGGGGGCGTGGATGCCCCGCTCGACGAGGGTTCGTTCGGTGGTGGCGACGAGGTCGTGGATGATGGGCACGAGGCGGGCGTTCAGCACCGCCGTGACGGCACGCTTGGGTCCGTTCAGCTTCGCCGAGAGTTGGTGGCTGCAGCTCACCGGCTTGCCCGTGCGGGCGCGCACCAGCGTGGCGGCCGCCAGTTCGTGCTCGGGGTTGCGCACGCTGAACTGGGCGGTGACGGCGAAGCCGTCGACCCGGTCGGCCACGTCGTCGAGCCACACACCGAGTGCGTCGAGGTCGAGCGGTGCACAGGGCGAGCCGTGCGAATCGTGTCCGCCGGCCAGGAACACGGCCGGGTCACCGGCGAGCGCCTCGGCCAGGCCGGCCCGTTCCAGGACCGCCTCGTCGAAACCGACGATGACGGCGCCCACCGGTCGGCCGCGGCCCTCGACCAGGGCATTGGTGGCCAGCGTGGTCGACAACGACACGAGTTCGATGCGTGCCGGTTCGACGCCCGCCTCGTGGAGCACGGCGTCGATGGCGCCGAGGATGCCGATTGCCAGGTCGTGGTGGGTGGTGGGCGATTTGGCGGTGGCCACCACCGTGGAGGTTGCCTCGTCGTACACGACTGCGTCGGTGAACGTGCCCCCCGTGTCGATACCGAGCAGGAGTGAGCGACTGGGGGTGGGGGTCGATGAGGTCATGGAATCGGTGGGGGCTGTCCCGGGGGGCGAGGCTAGCGTCGGCCGTCATGGGCGACCTGACCGAACTCCAGCAGCTGCCGTCGGGGCCGGTGCGCGGTGCACAGGTGGTGCTGCCATGTACCGACCTGTCGCCCACCATCACCTTCTTCACCCAGCGCCTCGGGTTCCGGGTCGATGCCATCTTCCCGGCCGACAGCCCGTCGGTGGCCGAGCTGTCGGGCCACGGCCTGAGCCTGCGTCTGCAGCCGGGCGATACGTCGCAGGCCGGCCGTCTGCGATTGTTGTGCGCCGATCCGGTTGCGTTCGGTGAGGGCGACACCGAGTTGGTCGCTCCCAACGGCACCCTGGTCCACCTCGTGCCGGCCGACCCGGGCGTCGTGCTGCCGCCAATCGCCCAGTCGCTGGTGGTGAACCGGGCCGGCGAGGCATCGTCATGGGGTGTCGGCCGTGCTGGCATGCATTACCGCGACGTCATCCCGGGCCGACAGGGCGGCCGGTTCATCGGCTCGCACATCCGCATCCCCACCGGGGGCCCCGTACCCGACTACGTGCACTACCACAAGGTGCGTTTCCAGATGATCTACTGCTACCGGGGCTGGGTGCGCCTCGTGTACGAGGACCAGGGCGAGCCGTTCATCCTCAACGCCGGCGACTGCGTACTGCAGCCGCCCGAGATCCGCCACCGGGTGCTCGAGAGCGGCGACGGCCTCGAGGTGATCGAACTGGGCTGTCCCGCCGAGCACGAGACCCTTGCCGACCACGACATCGCCCTTCCCACCGGGCGGGTGCTGCCCGAGCGGGTGTTCGGCGGCCAGCGCTACGTGCGCCACATCGCGGCCGAGGCCGACTGGCACCCATGGCGCCACGCCGGCTTCATGTACCGCGACACGGGCATCGGCGCCGCCACCGAGGGCCTTGCTGCCGCACGGGTGGCACGGCCGACGGCCGGCACCACCCATACCGAGCGGGGCGTGCACGACGCCGAGTTCGTGTTCGGCTTCGTGCTCGAGGGCGGGGTGACGCTCGAGTGCGACGGGCACGAGCCATTCGCTCTGGTGGCGGGCGACACCTTCGTGGTGCCCGCAGGCATGCCTTACCGCTTCGCCGACTGCACGGCCGATCTCGAACTGCTCGACGTCACGCTGCCCGACGTCGTGCCGCTCGCTTCTCCGTAGCGCGCGATGATCGCCCGGTGAGCGACGCGCCGAAACTGCCCCATCCCTTCGCCGATCTTGTCGGCTTCGAGGTCGAGACGTTCGACGTGGGAAGGGCGGTGGCTCGCCTCGTGATCGGGCCCGACCACATGAACCCGCACGGGGTGGTGCACGGTGCGGTGCTGTTCGCGCTCATCGACACGTCGATGGGTGGTGCCGCGATGTCGACGCTCGAGACCGGCCAGCGACCGGCCACCATTGAGGTGCAGGTGCGGTTCCTGCGCCCTGCACTGGCCGGGGTGCTCACCTGTGAGACGACTGTGGTGAAGCCGGGCAGCCGGGTGGTGCACCTCGAGTCGCGTGTGTTCGGCGACGACGGCAAGATGGTGGCCACCGGCAGCGGATCGTTCGCCGTCCTCTGACGGTCGGGCGTCAGCGCACCATGAGCAGGGCGGGCGGCGGGGGACAGGAGGCCCCGGCCGACAACAGGTAGCGGTCGGGGCGCACCACGGCCACGTCGCTCCCGGCCCGGTCGAGCAGCTCGTCGTACCCGGTCAGCAACGCGGCGCCGAGATCGGCCCAGGCCGCAGCCCCGGTGCTGTGCAGCAGTTGTTCGCTGCGTGCGACGACGGCGAACCGCTGGCCCACCACGTCGTCGAACCGTGTGCCGTCGACCGTCACCTGCACCGCTGGGCGGCCACCACCGTCGAGCACCAGTGGGCTGGCACCGAGCGCCGGCATCGGGGCGCCGTCGTTGCGCTGTTCGCGCTGCTCGGGCGTCTGGGCGGCACGGGCGGCCAGCATCGACTCGTCGCGGCCGGCCGCCACGGCGCGGTCGGTGGTGCAGATGAGCCGACCGAACCCCACCGCCGACTCGATGATCGAGCGCACATGCGGGTCGCGTTCGGCCTGGTAGGTGTCGAGCAGTGCCGGGTGGGCGCCCTGCACCACGGCATCGAGCTTCCACGCCAGGTTCGCGGCGTCGCGCATGCCCGAGCACATGCCCTGGCCGAGGAACGGTGGCATCTGGTGCGCGGCGTCGCCGGCCAGCAGCACGCGGCCGCTGCGCCACTGCTGGGCGATGAGTCCGTGGAACGTGTACACGGCGGCTCGTTCCACCGTCACCGTCGTCGGGTCGACCCAGGGGGCGAGCAGGTCGTCGATCACCTCGGGGCGCTGGATCCACTCGGGGTCTTCGCCCGGTAACAGCATGAACTCGAAGCGGAAGCGCGGCACCGGCATCGGCACCAGCGTGTGCGGTCGGGCGGGGTCGCACACCTGCAGGGTGACGCTGCAGGGCTCGACCGAATCCGGGTGGAGGATCAGGTCGAGCACCAGCCACGGTTCCTCGAACTGCAGGTCGTCCATCGTCATGCCGAGCAGACGTCGAGCTGTCGACCGGGCACCGTCGCACGCGACGACCCACGACGCCTGCACGGTGGAGCCGTCGTCGAGGCCGAGCGACACCTCGTGCTCGGACTGATCGATCGACACGACGGTGGTGCCGAGGCGCACATCGGCACCGTGGCGGATGGCGGCAGCGCGTAGCGGTCGCTCGAGGCCGGGTTGGAAGAACAGTTGCGACCCGGGCCAGCCCGATGGCGAGGTGGGGGCGGAGCGCATCGACAACAGCACCTGGCGGTCGGCAGTGAGGAAGTCCATGCCCGCGTTGACCCGGATCGACGAGGCGATCTCGTCCATGCAGCCGACCTCTTGGAGGATGCGTGCGATCTCGCCGTCGAAGTGGGCGGCGCGCGGCAGTGCGAACAGGTCGACGTCGCGCTCGAGCACGATGGTGCGCAGGCCGCGTCGGGCAGCGAGGGCGGCGAGGGTGCAGCCCACCGGGCCGAACCCGATGATGGCGAGGTCGACGGCGGTCATCTCAGCGGAGTGCGGCCCAACCGGCCTGGAGCGTGTCGAGGTCGGTGGGGGCGATGAACTCGGCGGGCATCGCCGGACCCCAGACATGGCCGATCTGCGACGGCAGGAACGGGGTGCGGCCGGTGGCGTCCCAGGCCTCGTCGTCGTCGATCTGGTCGAGGTCGCTGTACAGCTCGATGAACGAGCCCGACGGGTCGTGCAGGTACCAGTAGAAGTTCGAGCCGATGAAGTGGCGACCGAACCCCCAGGCCTGCCGCTGAGCGTCGACACGGAGCATGGCCGTGGCGGCGTGACCGACGTGATCGACGTCGTCGCACTCCCACGAGTAGTGCTGCAGCAGCGGCACGGGCGAGTTCACCAGGCCGACGTTGTGGTGGTCGAACGAGCAGCGCAGGAACGAGATGATGCCCGGGAACTCGTCGGTCGGCTTGAAGCCGAGTCCATCGACGAGCAGCGCCCGGGTGCCGGCGAGGTCGGGGGTGCCGATGACCAGATGGCCGAGGCGGCGCGGTGGGCGTGGCGACTGGGTGACCGCAGCGGCGCGGGCGTTGCGGCGGATGTTCACCCCCGGGCGGTTCTCGACGGCGGCCGGCCCGACGGCGTGCTGCACGAACGGCGCCGCCACCTCCACCCGGAACGTCACCTCCGTGGCCGGGTCGACCACGGAGAGCACGCCGTCGGAGTGGCGCGGCTGCAGGCCGTGCGCGGTGAGCCGGGCAGCGATGTCGGTGAGCGTGGCGTCGTCGGTGGCGCCGATGCGCACCTCGAGCAGTCGCCGGAAGGCGTGGTGGTCGACGACGAGCTGGGTGCCGGCGTCGGTGCCGGCGAATCCGCCGTTGCCATCGCTGGTGAGGCCGAGTTCGCCGTAGAACGAACCGAGGGCCTGCGGGTCGGGTACGCCCACCCGCATCGAGAGCAGGCGGTGCAGGCCCATCAGCGGGCGCTCGCGACGCAGCGGTTCGACAGGGTGCCGATCACGTCGGCCCCCGACTCGACGAGTTCGCCGGCCTGCAGGAAGCGGCCGCGGGCCATACCCACGCCCTCGGGAGTGCCGGTGAAGATGATGTCGCCCGGCACCAGGGTGCAGATGTCCGACAGGTACGACACGAGGTGGGCGACGTCGAAGATGAGGTCGTCGGTGCGACCGTCCTGCATCCGTTCGCCGGCCACATCGCACCACACGCCGATGTTGTCGGGGTCGGGGAACGCATCGACCGACACGATGGCGGGCCCGAGTGGGCCGTAGGTGTCGAAGCTCTTGCCGAGCGAGAACTGCGGCGGCATGCCAGCGCGCTGCACGGTGCGGTCGCTGATGTCCTGGCCGAGGGTGAGTCCGGCCACATGGCTCCATGCCTGGTCGCGGCTGATGTTGCGGCCACCGATGCCGATGACCACCACCAGTTCGACCTCCCAGTCGACGGTGTCGCCCGACAGTTCGATATCGGCCGTGGGCCCGACGAGGCAGCTGGGGAACTTGGTGAAGGTGAGCGGCGACGGCGGCAGCTGGGCCCCGGTCTCGGCAGCGTGACGGCCGTAGTTGAGGCCGATGGCGAACACCTTCTGCGGTCGGGGCACCGGGTTGTCGAGCGCCGCCGGGTCGACCGTGCCGTCGGGGGTGCGGCCCTCGGTGGCCTGCTGCCACTGGTGCAGTTCGGCGAAGCGGGCGATGGCCATCATCGGGTCGGCGAGTGCGGCGTCGCCGCTGAGGGTGGCGAGGTCGTGCCAGTGCTCGCCGTTCTGGAGTGCGGCGCGGCCCTGGGTGCTGATCAGTCGGAACATGAAT
>JBIIDH010000073.1:0-18561 GCA_044238435.1 Ilumatobacteraceae bacterium
ACCCCACCGGTCTGTTCATCGATCAGCGCCGACACGGGCCCGACGAGGTAGCCACGTGTCGGCCGAACCGGATCAGACGCCCCACAGCGCCTTGAACTGGTCCTGGAAGCCCTCGACACCGATCCAGAGTGCGGACGGATCGGCGATCGAGCCCTTCTCGAGGATCTGCAGCGGCAGACCGCCCGACAAGATGTCCGGGTGACCGTCGACCACGGCGTTGGCCGGGGTCTCGGCGCGACCGGGGCCTTCACCGGCGAGCACGCGGGCAGCGGCGTCGATGGCACGCCAGCCGAGCAGCTCGGAGGCGAGGGCCACTTCGGCCACCTGGTGCTGGTCGTTGGCGATGAAGCCGAAGTTCAGCGGGCCACCGGCCTGCGACACGGCCTTGGCCTGGTTCACCAGACCGGCTGCGTCGAGCGCGTCGGGCACGCCGTACAGCATGCCGCCGAAGGCGTACACGATCATGTCGAGATCGGGGTTCGCCTGCAGGGCCGAGGTGATCTGGCCGGGCAGGTTGGTGCCGATGTCGGTGACCGCGACTTCGCTGACTTCCACGGTGCACGTGGGGCAGGCCTTGGCGATCTCGTCGGTGAAGCCCTGCTGCACGATCGACAGCACCGGGAAGGTGGGCAGGCCGACGAAGTGGATGTTGCCGGTGACGGTGGTGGCGGCCGCATAGTCGGCCATCAGCACGCCGTAGAAGTAGTAGTCGTCCTGGGTGAGCAGGTTGGCGGCGATGCCGTCACCCGGCTCGTAGCCCTCGGGCAGCGACCACGCGATGACCGGGATGCCGCTGTCCTTCAACGTGGCCAACTGCGAGGCGAACCACTCGCGCGGGTTACCGCTGGTGAGGATGACATCGGCACCGGCCGCGATGGCGGCGTCGAAGGCCGACGCGACCGTGTCGGGCGTGTCCTGGTGCGATGCGGTCTCGTAGGTCCACCCTGCGGCTGCGGCGGCGGCCTCGATACCGACGGCGATCTCGGCACAGACGGCGACGCCGCACTGCACGTAGAACACCTTCTTGCCGGCCTCGGCGGCCACCGGGGTGCTGAAGGGCAGTTCGGTGACGGGCTGGCGGAAGGCCTCGACGCGGGCGAGCGCGTCGGCGCTGGCGAGACCCTCGGCCGGAGCGGCGGTGGTCTCGGCGGCGGGTGCCGTGGTCTCCGCTGCAGGAGCGGTGGTCTCGGCGGCGGCGGTGGTCTCCACTGCAGCGGCAGTGGTCTCCGCTGCGGCGGCAGTGGTGTCGGTGCTGGCGTCGTCGTCGCCGCACGCAGCGACGAGCAACCCGGCAGCAACCAGGCCGGCTGCGAGCAGTCGGGCCGGTGCACGGTGGCGTTGAGTCATGAATCCCCCTCTGGATCGGCAGGCTGTGCCCTGCTGCCGGCGATGGTAGCCCACCGACCGATGCGTCGCTAGCCGACTGACGACGCATGTTCGTCGGCTACGGTCGTCGACCATGCACCGTGAGCAGGCCCTCGAACTGCTGCAGTCGGCCGGGATGTCGGGCTACGAGGCCAAGGCCTACCTCGCACTCCTCGCCGCGGGCGCCGAACTGAACGGCTACGAGGTGGCCAAGGCCAGCGGCGTGCCGCGCAGCACCGTGTACGAGACCCTGTCGAAACTGGTCGCCCGCGGCGCGGCGTTCGAGGTGAAGGGCGAGGGTGGTGCCGTGGGGTACGTGGCCCTGCCCGCCGAAGCGCTCATCGGCCGCCTGCGCCGCGAGATGTCGGGCACGATCGACGGCCTCGCCACCCTGCTGCCCGAACTGGGCACCCCGCCACAGACCCGCGTCGTCAGCAATGTGCGCGGCATCCAGGGTGTGCTCGAACGTGCCATCGATGTCATCGAGGGTGCTCGGTCGTCGCTGTTCGTGTCGGTGTGGCCCGACGAGGCGGCAGTCCTGCGCCCGGCGCTCGAACGGGCCGACGAACGTGGCGTCGATGTGTCGATCATCGTGTTCGGCGGGTTCGACCCGCCCGTGGGCCGCGTGTACCACCACCGCTACTCGTCGCCCGAGGTGGTGCTCTCCCGGCTCGGACGCAAGATCTTCACGGTCGTTGCCGATCACGCCGCCGTGGTCATCGCCGGCATCGACGGGGGCGAGGTGTGGGGCGTGTGGAGCGACGACTCAGCGGTCGCGCTGGTGGCTGCCGAGTACGTGCGCCACGACATCGCCCTGCAACTCATCGCCGAACGCATCCACGACCACGGGATGGACGACTTCTGGCAGACCGATCCCGAGCTCGAGCGACTGCGCACGGCATCGGGTGTGGGGCCCACACTGCACTTCTGACCGCGCGCGAGCCACGCGAGCGGCAATGATGCGCAGCGACGAACGACACGGGAGGTCGACATGCAGGTGACAGCAGCGGTGTTGCGGGCGGGCAACGGCCCGTTCACGGTCGAGACGCTCGAGGTGGCCGAGCCGAGGTCGAACGAAGTGCTGGTACGGATGGTGGCGGCCGGTATGTGCCACACCGACCTGCTCAGCCGCGAACTGCCGCCCGAGTTCTTCGCCGGACCGCAGGTGTACGGCCACGAGGGCGCCGGCATCGTCGAGGCGGTCGGCGCCGACGTCACCAGCGTCGCACCGGGCGACCACGTAGTGCTGTCGTTCAACTCGTGCGGCGCCTGCCCGGCCTGCGCGAAGGGCCGCCTCCCGTACTGCTTCAACTTCAGCCTGCACAACATGTCGGGTGGCCGCCCCGACGGCACCTCAGCGTTCACCGACGCGGCGGGCAACCGGGTGGGGTCGCACTACTTCGGTCAGTCGAGCTTCGCCTCGCACACCGTGGTGGCCCAGCAGTCGGTGGTGAAGGTGGACGCCTCGTACGACCTCGCCTCGCTGGGGCCGCTCGGCTGCGGCATCCAGACCGGTGCCGGTGCCGTGATGAACACCCTCGCCGTCGAAGCCGGGGCCAGCCTCGTCGTCACCGGTGCCGGCGCGCTGGGGCTGAGCGCCGTGATGGCCGCGAAGGTGGTGGGCGCCGGCACCATCATCGCCGTCGACCGCCATGCCAACCGACTCGAGTTGGCCCGTCACTTCGGCGCAACGCACGCGATCAGCGGTAGTCCGGCCGAGATCACCGCCCAGATCCACGCGATCACGGGTGGGGGCACCGACTACGCCTTCGACACCACGGGCAACGCCGCCATCGTGCGTGCCAGCCACGACGCGCTGAACACCATCGGCACGCTGGCGTTGGCCGGTGTGGGCTTCGGCGAGCTGAGCCTGAACTTCATCTCGATGATCAGCGGCCGCACCATCACCGGAGTGATGGAGGGCGACTCCACGCCCAGCGAATTCATCCCGTTGCTGGCCCGACTGAACGCCGACGGGAAGTTCCCGTTCCACGAATTGATCACCCGCTTCCCGATCGACCAGATCAACGAGGCCGAGGCCGCCAGCGCCAGCGGTGCCGTCATCAAGCCCGTGCTCACGTTCGACTGAACCGTTACACCGTGCTCGCCACCCTCCCCTTCGGCCGCACCGGCCATCGCTCGAGCCGGGTCGTCTTCGGCGCGGCAGCCCTCGGCGCGATGAGCCAGGAGCGGGCCGACGCAACGCTCGACCTGGCCGTCAGCCGCGGCATCAACCACATCGACACGGCCGCGTCGTACGGCGAGTCGGAGCTGCGGCTGCGGCCGTTCCTCGCCCGGCGCCGCGCCGACGTGTTCCTCGCCACCAAGACCGGCGAGCGCACCGGCGAGGCAGCACGACGCGAACTGGAACGATCGCTCGAGCGGATGGGCGTCGACCATGTCGACCTCATCCAACTGCACAACCTGGTCGAGGCCGACGAATGGGACACCGCCCACGGCCCGGGTGGTGCCGTGGAGGCGATGGTGCAGGCCCGCGACGAGGGCCTGGTGCGGTTCATCGGGGTGACGGGCCACGGCACTCGCATCGCTGCCATGCACCTTCGTAGCCTGGAACGGTTCGCCTTCGACTCGGTGCTGTGCCCCTGCAACCCGCTCATGCTCGCCGACCCGGTGTACGGGCCGGCGTTCGACGAGTTGGTGGCGGTGTGCGCCGATCGCGGTGTGGCGGTGCAGACCATCAAGTCGGTGGCTCGCCGCCGCTGGCCCACCGACAGCACCGAACCGCACTACGCCTGGTACCAGCCGCTGCCCGCGGGTGATGCGCTGCGGCGGGCCGTGGCCTTCGTGCTCAGCCGGCCGACGCTGTTCCTCAACTCGTCGAGCGATGCCCGGCTGCTCGGCCCCATCCTCGATGCCGCCGAGGTGGCCACCGGCGCTCCGTCGGCCGACGAGTTGCAGGCCGACATCGCCGAGTTCGACATGCAGCCGCTGTTCGACGGCGGTGCACTGGAACGGATCTGACGCTCTCTGGGTGGACCGGTCAGTCGCCCTGCGGCGACGGGCCGAGCACACCATCGGCACCGAGCGCTGCAATGGCCTGCTGGTCGAGACCCACCTCGCGCAGCACCTCCTGGCTGTGCTGACCGAGCCGTGGCGCCGGCCGACGCACCGATGCCGGCGTGGCCGAGAACCGCACCGGCGGCGGGATGACGTGGTACCTGCCACCGGACGGGTGCTCGGCGACGGGCAGCTCGGCCACGAGTTCGTCGACGGTGCGCACGGCCGAGGCGGGGATGTCGTGCTGCTTGCAGAACGCCACCCAGAACGCCGTGGTGCGCGTGGCCACGATCTGCTCGACGACGGCGTACAGGGCGCCGGCGTTGGCCATGCGCGAGGCCGCGGTGGCAGCGCGCGGATCGCCCAGCATGTCGTCGCGCCCGCCTTCACGGAAGATGGCGTCGTAGTCCTTGGTCGAGTACGGCAGCACCGCCACCCAGCCGTCGCTGGTGGCGAACGGGCGGCGCTCGGGCACCGTGATGCGGGGGTAACCAGCGGGGCCGAGGGCAGGCACGGGTATGGCCGCGCAACCGTGCTCGACGAGGTTGAACGACGAGATGGCATCGATCATCGGCACCTCGACGAACTGACCCTCACCCGTGCGCTGGCGGTGGAACAGGGCAGCAAGGATGGCGTAGACGAGCGTGAGGCCCGACACCTTGTCGGCCACCAGCGTGGGCGCCAGCGCGGGCGTGCCGGTCTGCAGTTGGAACGTGTGGGCGATGCCCGAGCCCGCCTGGATGACGTCGTCGTACGCGGGTTTGTTGGCATCGGGTCCGTCGGACGGCCAACCGTGCGCCTGCACCATCACGATGTCGGGCCGCACGGCGCTGATGGCCGCGTAGTCGAGACCGAGGCGACCCAGCGGGGCGGGTCGCAGGTTGGTGACGAACACGTCGCAGGTGGCGGCGATGCGCAGGAAGGCATCGCGTCCGCCGGGGTGCTTCAGATCGAGACACACGTTGCGCTTGTTCCGCAACAGGTTCATGGCCACGCCGGTGAGACCCGGCTCGGGCCCCGGCCCCATGATGCGGTTGGTGTCGCCGCCCACCTCCTCCACGCTGATCACCTCGGCGCCGAGGTCGCCCAGGATTTGGGTGGCGTACGGCCCCATCACCACCGAGGTGAGATCGAGGATGCGGATGCCGGCGAGTGCGCCGGGAGCCACGGGAGCGGTCATCTCGCGAGTCTGCCCGACCGGCCCCGACGTCACCGCTTCGCCGTCGGCGGCCGTTCGAGATAGGCGTCGACCAGGTCGATCAACCGGTCGCGCCCGAAACTCTCCTCGTGGCCGCAGTGGAACGTGTCGGCCGGCAGTTCGCGCACCCGGGCGAGCGTCTCGCGGTACTGCTCGCGATCGGAGTGATAGAGCCAGTCGTACAACTCGCCGTCGTAGATCACGTCACCGGTGAACAGCGTGCGGGTGGCCGCCTCGTACAGGCCGATCGAGCCGGGTGAATGGCCGGGCAGGTGCAGCACCTGAAGCACACGGTCGCCCAGGTCGATCACATCGCCCTCGTCGACCAAGCGGGTGGCCGGGGCGGCAGGCACGTGCCACTGCAACTGGTCGAAGCCCGGTTCCGGTTCGGCCAATACCACCGAGCCGGTCTCCCATCCACGCCAGACAGTGTTTTCGTCGGTGGGGGCGGCGAGGATGTGGGCCTCGGCGGGGTGCACCAGGCGTTCGTCGAACTGGTAGTGGCCACCCACATGGTCGAAGTGACTGTGCGACGCCACGGCCAGCACCGGCCGCTCGCGGAGCGCAGCGATCTCGTCGCGCAGCGGCCGCAACCCGAACCCGGTGTCGACCAGCACGTCGCGGTCGCGGCCACGGATGTGCCACATGTTGCAGCGGACCTCTCCGTCGATGAACCGCTCGCGCACGCGGGTGATGCCATCGGCATACGTGCGGGTCTCGTACCACGGGGTCGTCATGGAAGCCGATGTTGCCAGACGAGCCACCTCGCTGCATCCACGCGCGGTCACTCGTACAGACGGCCGTTGCGCAGTTCGAGGCGCCGCTCGGCGGCGGCTGCCACGACGACGTCGTGGGTCACCATCACCACCGTCATCTGCCGGTCGCGGCGCAGTCGGTCGAACAAGGTCAGCACGACGTCGACGGCGTCATGGTCGAGGTTCGCGGTCGGCTCGTCGGCCAGCAGCAGCGTCGGCTCGCCTGCCAGCGCGCGGGCGATGGCGACGCGCTGGCGCTCGCCGCCCGACAGACGGGTCGGCGCCCGGCCGGCCATGGCGCCCATGCCCAGCCGCTCCAACATCGCCGCGGCCGCATCACGACGTTCGCCCGCGGAACGGTGCGTACCGAACAGCGCGAGTTCCACGTTCTCCACCGCTGCGAGGTGGGGCAGCAGATTGTGCAGTTGGAACACCAGTCCGATGCTGCGTCGGTAGCGGTTCAGGTCGTGGCGGTGGGCGAGGTCGCGGCCGTCGATGCAGATGGTGCCGGTGGTGGGGCGGTCGAGCGCGGCCAGCAGGTGCAGCAGCGTCGACTTCCCGCACCCCGAGGCTCCGGTGATGGCGACGAACGATCCGCGCTGCACCGTCAGATCGATGTCGCTCAGCACCGTCACCCGACCGCGGTCGAACGACTTGTGCACACCGGTCACCTCGATCGCGGGCGGTGACACCTCGGTCACCTCACTCACGGCGCAGTGCCTCGAGCGGGGCCAGGAACGCTGCCCGCAGCGCCGGGTACAGCGCACCCAGCAGGCCGATTCCGGTGGCGGTGGCGAGCGCCCGCCCGAACACGGCGGGTCGGTACTCGGGATGCAGTACCCCTTGCAGGCTGGCGAGTTGCGCCACCACCTGCACGGCCAGCGCCGACAACGCCACCCCGACCGCTGCGCCGACCAGGCTGATGATCAGCGTCTCGCCGAACACCAGCACCATCACCCGCCGACGCGACCAACCGATGGCGCGCAGCACCCCGAACTCTCGGGTGCGCTCGAAGCAGGTGAGCAGCATCGTGTTGGTCACCACGATCACACCCACTGCGAGGGCCAGCACGGTGGCACCGTCGTCGGCTGCCGACAGCAGTTGGAGGTTGCGGTCGGCCCGACCGAACTCGCTGGCGGTGCGCACCGTCACCAACTGCGGATGGTCGCGTTCGATGCGCTGGCGGAGGGCCTCGACATCGGTACCCGGCAGCACCCGGACGAAGGCGATGGTGACGTCGCCGGGTTTGCGCTCTCCGGCCTGCAGGTGCACCAGCGGCAGCATCGAGGCCGAGTCGCCGAACTCCTGATCGGTGGCGTACAGCCCCACCACCGTGTACTCGTCGTCCCCCAACTGCAGCGTGTCACCCACTTCCTTGTCGAGATTGCGTGCGGCCCGGAATCCGAGCATCACCTCGTCGTCAGCCTCCGCCCTGTACGCCCGCCCGGCCACGATGCGCACACCGAACTCCTCCAACGCGGTCGGGGGCACACCGATCTCGAGGAACATCGGGTTGTCGGGGCCGAGATCTTCGAGCGCCACCAGCACTCCCACCGTGCTCAGCACGTCGGGGTCGGCCGCGATTGCATCGAGGTCGCCTTCGTCCATCACGCTGTTCAGCACGTCGGTCACCCCACGCTGAGTGATCGAGAAGTCGGCGCGCCCCACCTGGAGGATCTGCACCGCGGTCTCGCGCAGGCTGTAGGTGACGATGCCGATGGTGATGCCCGCCGCCACACCCACCGCCACGGCCACCACCAGCAACACCGAGCGCAGCGGCTTCACGCGCAGGTTGCGAAGCATCACGCCGAGAAAGGTCATGGCACGCGCTGCCGCATCATCGCTGCCGGGCTCGCCGCGTCACGGGCACTGTTCGCCGCCGATTGCAACGACGCGGCACCACGCCGATGCCGCGACCTTCCACTCGTCGCCGACCCTCACCGCTGCGCTGTCCTGGCCCACCAGGGCCGGAGCACCGCCCACGAACAGGTCGTGGGTCACCACGGCACACGGGATCTCCTCCCCCATCGCCGTGCACGCGTCGGCTTCGAGCAGACGGATTTCGCGGATGTCGACGGTCATCGCCTGGAACTGCTCGTTCGCGCTGGCATCGACGATCATCGAGCGGTAGCGCTCGCCGTCCTGCAGCACGGCCACCTTCTCGTCCACGTCGCTGGCCGCGCCGCCGAAGAACGTGAGGAAGGCGGCACCGATCAGCATCTGTTCGGTGGCCGGGTCGGTGGTGCTGGGGCCCGGCACGGCAGTCGTGCTGGCCGCGGTGGCACTCGTCGCCGAGGCGCGGTCATCGGCCGGTTCGGAACCCGAGCAGCCTCCGACGGCGAGCGCGCCCGCCGCGACGGCCGCCGCCACACGGAGGCGCATCGTCATCGCGCCACCGTGGCGCGGCCAACGGGGCCCCGCTCAGCGGCGAAGGTCGCCGATCAGGGGTACGAACGACTAGCGCTGCGAGGCGCCCGGGAACGGCATCTCCACCACGGTGGCCGGCTGCTCGCCGTCGGGGCCCATCACCACCACCGCCGTGCCGGCCTCGGCCGCAGCCGCGGCGAGCATGCCGATGGCCACGCTGTAGCCGAGGCGCGGCGACCAGGCCGCCGAGGTGATCGCACCGACCACCGCTCCACCGACCGCGACGTCCCAGTGGTCACGCGGGTTCGGCAGCGGAGCGCCCTGCACGGCGATGCCCACCGCCCGTCGGGACACCCCTTCGGCGGCCTGGCGGCGCAGTGCGTCGAGGCCGATGGCCTCGATGGGAGCGTCGAGCGCGCAGTACTTGCCGAGGCCGCCCTCGAGGGCCGTGTGCTCGCGGGTGATGTCGGTGCCGTAGGTGGTGAAGCCACCCTCGATGCGCTCGATCAGGTTGGGGCACCCGGGGCGGATGCCCAGCGGTTCGCCGGCGACCATCAGCTCGTCGTACAGACGCTGGCCCACCTCGGCATCGTCGACGTACACCTCGAAGCCGCCCTGCGCGCTCCACCCGCTGCGCGCCACGCGCAACGGGTGCCCGTGGAAGTCGAGCGTCTCGAAGCGGAAGAAGCGGATGGCGCGTGCCGCCTCGCCGAACACGGCGACCACCACCTCCTCGGCGTGGGGGCCCTGCACTGCCAGCGGCCACACGTCGGGCTCGCGCACCTCCACGTCGAGGCCCATGCCCAGGGCCAGACCACCTGCCCACAGCACCACGTCGGAGTCGGACACCGAGAACCAGTACCGGTCGTCGGCGATCCGCAGTGCCACCGGGTCGTTGATCAGCTTGCCGTCGCGGTCGCACACCGGGGCGAAGACGCAGCGGCCCACGTCGAGCGAACGGAGGTCGCGCACGGTGAGCAGCTGCGCCAGACGTGCGGCGTCGGGACCGACGAGTTCCACCTGGCGCTCGCAGCCCACGTCCCACACCTGCACCGCCGAGCGGAGGTGCCAGTAGTCGTCCTCCACGCCGCGAAAGCGGGTGGGCAGCAGCATGTGGTTGTACACCGTGTAGGCCTGCAGGCCGAAGGCCTCGATGCGGCTCGACCACGGCGTACTGCGCAGTCGCTTGGTGAGCGCGATCTCTGGCGCGCTCACGGCCCTTCCCACCGGATCGAACAGATCTCGGCGCTGCGACCCTCGAAGTTCCACACCCGACCGAAGGCACGGACCCGGCCGACGGTGGCTTCGGCCACGGTGACCTCGGGCCCCATCCAGTACTGGGTGTTGACGATGCTGACGTCTTCGCCGCTGCGCGCCCCGCTGATGGGCGTGACCGAACCCTGGATGTACTTCCCCACCGACAGCGAGCGGGTGTCGCCGTCGGTGGTGAACGCCACCGGGGCACGCTCGGCACCGAGGTACTGACCGACGAGCAACTTGAACAGCCCGGTGGTGCCGCGACCGCGGCCGCTCATGATGGTCTCGATGCGTTCGAACTGGGCGTCGGTGGCGCGCTCGTCGATCCACAACGCGAGGGTCCAGTTGCCGCGCTCCATCTTGCCGGGGATGTCGAGCAGCATGGCGATGTTCAAGCCGCTCAGGTCGACGTCGCCCGATCGGCCGCGGTCGATGCGGATACCGGCCCACGCCTGGCAGTAGCCCTCGGTGGGCGGGTGCTTGCCGAGCGACACCACGCACGGACAGAACACCGTGCAGTTGCAGTTGAGGATGAGCTCACCCTCGATCGACCAGGGTTCCATGGTGTTCCTCTCTGTAGTTCGACGACGACGTGTCGCCCACGGCCGCGGCGGCCACTGCCATCAGCGCGCCTGCCACGAGCAGCGCCGTGCCGAGCGGCACCGAGATGCGGCGACCGATGGCCGGCACCTTCTCGGCCGCCATCACCACGGCGCACAGCAGCATGAACCAGACGCTGGCCGCGCCGGCCACGAACGCGAGCAGCATCAGCAGCCAGCAGCAGCCCACGCACACGGCACCGTGGCGCAGCCCCATGCGCAGTGCCCCGCCGGTGCCGCTGCGCCAGTGCCGCCAGAAGAAGGTCATCGGTCGTTCGCACTCGGTCTGGCAGCGGTGCTTCAGGGCCGAGAACTGGTAGCCGCCCGCAGCCAGCAGCAACGCCGCCGTGAGCCAGTACGAGGTGCTGGCACCGGCCGGGTCGAGCAGCCCCACGCTCGACAGCCACCACTGCGCCACCGCCATCACGGCCGCAACCACCGACCAGACGACGAGATAGCCGCCGAGGAACGCCCACCAGGTCGTCGTCGAGTCGTTGCGCACGATGTCGCGCAGCGAGGCCAGGACCGGCACGGCAGTGGGAGCCATCATCGCCAGCACCATCACCAGCCACATGGCCACCACGGTGCCGAGCGATGCATGCGCGGCGTGGTCGCCCGATCGGAGGTGGAGCACCATCAGCAGCACCCAGGCAAGAGCGACGAGCGATCCGAACCAGAGCCATGGCGAACGCACGAGCCGTACCACGGCCGGCCCATCGACGATGGGGTTCGAGCCCATGCTGTCGACGCTTTCGGTGGTACTCACAAGCGATCACTATAGTGATCGCATCGCTGCGCCACGAATCCCCCGCTCCCCCGACGGTCCGGTCGAGTTCGACCCGGTGGCGTTCGCGCGAGCACTGCTCAGTGGACGCCGCCGTCTCGGCTGGTCGACCCGCGATCTGGCTGCCCGAGCAGGCATCTCGCAGCCCTACGTCGTCGCCCTCGAACGGGCGGCAGCCCACCCGGCACGGCCGGGCCGCACTCCCACGGTCGACGTCGTCGCCCGCCTGGCCCATGCCCTCGGATTCGACGCGGCGGAGTTGTTCGCCCAGAGCATGCGTGGCGTCGGCCGACACACGCTGCTCGTCACCGACGACGGGCAGACCGCGGCGGTGCAGGCGGCCCGACGCAGGGCGGGCCGTGGTCTCGATGCATGGGTGGTGGCCCGCACAGGCGACACCGACCACGACACCCTGTCGATCGACCTGCGGCGCAGCGCCGGCCACTACCGCCCCGCTGCCATCACCGCCGCGCTCGGCACCGAGTTGCGCCGTCTGGCCCCTGCGGTCGAGGGGCGGCACATCGGCCTCGTGTTCGCCGAGACCTCTGCGGTCATGGCGAGCCTCGACGATCCGGGCACGATCTTCGACTTCGAGCACCGATGGGCCGAGGTGGTCGGTACCGCTGCCGCCGCCGTGGGTGCACACGCCGCCTACAACGTGTGCGTCTACGAGTCCGACGCCCTCGCCCAGCTCGCTCGACCGGTCGATGCCGTCGTCGACCTGCTGCGCAGCCACGACGAGGTGTGGTCGGTCCGGCACGGGCGACTCGTCGCCGGGGCCGATGCAGCACGCCAGGTGCTCGGTCGACTTCGGCCCACCGGTCGCAGTGCGTCAGCATGGCGCCACACCGTCGACGACATCATCAACGACCTCGGCCTCGCGGCCTGACCCACGAAGGGACCCTCACCATGGACAGCGTGCGCGCCTACACCGTCGGCAAGAACGAAACCGGCACCTGGACCCGCTCGATCACCACCATCGCCACCGACGCGCTCGGCGACGGCGACGTGCTCATCGAGGTCGAGTTCTCGGGCATCAACTACAAAGACGGCCTCGCCAGCACCGAGTCGGGCAAGATCGCTCGCATCGACCCGCTCGTGCCGGGCGTCGACCTCGCCGGGCGTGTGGTCGAGTCGGCCGACCCCACCATCGCGGTTGGCTCGTCGGTCATCGCCCACGGCTACGACATCGGCGTCGCCCACCACGGTGGCTACGCCACGCACGCCCGTGTGCCCGCCGACTGGGTGGTGCCCATGCCCGCCGGACTCGACGCCCGCACGGCGATGCTGGTGGGCACCGCCGGCTACACCGCAGCCCTGTCGGTCGATGCGCTCGAGCGGGCCGGCCTGCAGCCGGGCACCGGGCCCGTGCTGGTCACCGGTGCCACCGGTGGTGTGGGCTCGATGGCCGTCGGCATGCTCGCCGCCCGCGGGTACGAGGTGGTGGCCAGCAGCGGCAAGGCTTCGGCGGCCGACTGGCTGCGCTCGATCGGCGCCACCGACGTGATCGACCGCAGCGAGACCTCCGCCGACTCGGGCCGTCCGCTCGAACGCGAACGCTGGGCCGGCGCCGTCGACTGCGTGGGCGGCAGCACCCTTGCGTACGTCATCCGCACGCTCCGCTACGGCGCCTCGGCGGCTGCCAGCGGCCTCACCGGCGGCACCGACCTGCCCACCACCGTGTTCCCGTTCATCCTGCGCGGCGTGAACCTGCTGGGTATCGACAGCGTGCAGACCCCCATCGGGCCGCGCCGGGCGATGTGGCAGCGCATCGCCACCGACCTGCGCCCCGCCTGGCTCGACACCGAGCAGGCCGAGGTGGTGGGGCTCGAGGCGCTCGGCGCCCAGCTCGACCGCATCCTGGCCGGCGCGATGCGCGGTCGGGTGCTGGTCGATCCGCACGCCTGACGCGACACACCGCCCGGGGTCACCGGGCGGTGTGCGCATCACTACGTGAAGTCGTCGGGCGGATCAGGCCTGGTCGGGGTCGATCCAGAGCGTGCCCACGCCGAAGAAGCCGCCCGAGTCCTCGAACGCCTTCCCGTCGGGCAGCACGCCCACACCCACGTCCTGCACCTTCGGTGCGTGCGGGATGCCCCAGATCGTCCAGGAACCCGGGAAGTTCAAGCACTCCTCGGCCATGCGACGGTTGATGTTCTGGGCGAACTCGGCGCGCTTGGCCGAGTCGGCCTCGCCGCGGGCCGCGTCGAGGTTCTCGTCGACCACCGGGTCGCGCAGTCGGGCGAAGTTCAGCGACAGTTCGCCGTCGGGCTTGGCCGTCGACGAGTGCCACCACAGGTACTGGCCGTCGACGGAGGTGCCGCCGTGCTGGCGCCAGCCGAACATCACGAAGTCGGGGTCACCGAACAGCGCCTTGGTGATGAACTGGTCCTGCGGGATCTGGACGATTTCGGTCTCGACGCCGATCTCGCTCCAGTAGCCCTGCAGCAACTCGGCGATCTGAGCGTTGATGTTGCTCACCGTGGTGCCGTACTTGACCTGGACCGGACCCGGGTTCTCGGCGAGGTACTCGTCGATCAGCGCCTGGGCGCCTTCGAGATCCTGTTCGGTCGACACGCCGTTGTCCTCGAGGTAGCCCTCCTGGCCGGGCGAGAACGGACCGTTGGCCACCTGCAGGATGCCGCCGCCGGTGAGCTCGATCAGTTCCTGCGCGTTCACTGCCTTGCGCATCGCGCAACGCACCCGCTTGTCCTGCAGCGGACCAGGCTTGTCGAGGTCGATCATCGTGTAGCCGGTCTCGCCGAACTTCTGCTGCTCGGGCATCGGGAACTCGTCGGGCGTCTCGCGGAAGTCGGCGATGACCGCCGCCGACGACGTGGCGAAGATGTCGATGTCGCCGCTGCGCAGCGCCTCGCCCGCGGTCTCGCTGTCCTGGATGACGCGGAACTCGATGCTGTCGAGGTACGGCAACTGGTTGCCGTTGGCATCCTTGCGCCAGTAGGTCGGGTTCTTCTTCACGATGAGCTTGTCCTGCGGGGCGTAGCTCTGCACGATGAAGGGGCCGGTGCCGATGGCCAGCACCGGGTCGGCGGTGCCGGCCTTCACGGCTTCCAACCAGGTGGGCGATGCCATGAAGCCCAACTGACCGGCGAGGTACGACGGCAGCGTCGCCCACGGACGGGGCTGCGACAGGTCGCCGCCCTTTCCGGTCTTGATGACGAACGACATGTCGTCGATCTTCTCGATCGCGAACGAGCTATCGGGGTTGCGCCCGAAGTCGGCGATGGCCGCAGCGGTGAGCAGGCTCGAGGCATGCTGCTGGATGTTGTAGATCGCAGCGTCGGCGTCGAACGGTGTGCCGTCCTGGAACGTGATGCCCGACCGGAGTGTGAAGGTCCACTCGGTGAAGTCGGCGTTGGGCTCGAAGCTCTCGGCCAGCACACCCGAGTAGGTACCGTCGATGTTGCGCGCGGTGAGCGTCTCGTAGAAGCTGCCGGCGCGCACGTAGCAGTACTGGTCGCACTGGATGGCGGCCGGGGTCCAGGCGTTCGACACCTCGGCCTCGCCGCTCACCACCAGGTCGCCGCCGTACACCGGCTCCTTGGCGGGTGCGGCCGTGGTCTCAGGCGCAGCGGTGGTGTCGACGGATGGTGCGCTGGTCTCGACGGGTGCCCCCGAGTCGACCGGCGCGGCGGTCTCGACCGGCGTGGTGTCGACCGTCGAGCCTCCTTCGTCTTTCTTGCTGCAGGCACCGACGACGAGGCCGAGCGCTGCGACGGATGCCAGCAGCACATGACCCGAGCGTCGGGCACCGGAACGGTGCGAACTCATGTGATCCCCTTCTGTCGAGGCGTCCCCAGGGCTGCGTGTATCGCAGCCCACCACGTCGACGTCCGGATTGTTGCACGCCGCGCATGGCGTCACAAGCACACCCACCCGCTGGGAGCCGATCCAGACCGGGCGGATACCATCCCCGTGCCGGGGCCGCCCAGGGCGCGGTCCGGCTGGGAGGTCACCGGGTGAAGACTGCGATCACCGAGATGTTCGGCATCGATGTGCCGATCGTGGCGTTCACGCACTGCCGCGACGTGGTGGCGGCCGTGTGCAAGGCCGGGGGGATGGGGGTGCTCGGTGCGGTGGCCCACACCGACGAGCAGCTCGAGATCGACCTGGCCTGGATCGAGGCCGAGGTGGGCGACCGCCCCTACGGCGTCGACATGATCGTGCCCGCCAAGTACGCCGGCTCCGACCAGGGCGGGGTCAGCATGGGCGACATCCGCGCCCTCATCCCCGCCGAGCACGTGACCTTCGTCGACGACCTGCTGCGCCGCTACGACGTGCCACCCCTGCCCGACGAGTCGCGCCGCCGCGACAGCAGCCTGTCGGGCAGCGGCTCGGATGCGGCACCCGTGCCCTTCTCGGCCAACCAGGCCGACTCGCAACTCGAGATCGCACTCGCCCACCGCACGGCCATCGTCGTGAACGCGCTCGGCCCGCCGCCCGCGCACATGATCGAGCGCGCCAAGCAGGAGGGGCGCCGAGTGGGCGCACTCGCAGGGAAGGCACAGCACGCCGAACGGCACGTCAACGCCGGTGTCGACGTGATCATCGCCCAGGGCGCCGAGGCCGGTGGCCACACCGGCGAGGTGGGCACGATGGTGCTCATCCCCGAGATCGTCGACGCCGTGGGACGCGTGCCTGTGCTCGGTGCCGGCGGTATCGGCCGCGGTCGCCAGATGGCTGCGGCCATGGCGCTGGGCGCGCAGGGCGTGTGGTGCGGCTCGGTGTGGCTCACCACCGAGGAGGCCGAGACGCACCCGGTGGTGAAACAGAAGTTCCTCGCGGCCACGTCGTCCGACACGCTGCGCTCGCGTTCACGCACCGGTAAGCCGGCCCGTCAGTTGCGGACCGCGTGGACCGACGAGTGGGACAACCCGGCGAACCCCGCCCCACTCGGCATGCCCATGCAGCCCATCCTCGTGGGCGAGGCACTGGCGCGGATCGACCGCGCCGCGCACCGGCCCGGCACGGGCGCCGAGCAGCTCACCAACTACTTCGTCGGTCAGATCGTCGGCACCATGAACACGGTGAAGCCCGCCGCCCAGGTGGTGTTCGACATGATCGACGAGTTCATCGAGGCCGTGCAGGGCCTCGCCGCACAACTCGAGGGCTGAGTGCCGGCGCCGGTCAGGCCGGGCCGGTGAACATCGAGCCGCGGGTCATGTGCTGAGCAGCGTTGTTGCGGTCGCTCTCGCGGCTCTTGGCCTCGGCGCGGCCCACCACCTGGTGGTGCACCTCGTCGGGGCCGTCGGCCAACCGCAGGGTGCGCTGGCTGTGGTACATGTCGGCCAGCGGGAACCACTGCGAGATACCGGCGGCGCCGTGCATCTGAATGGCCTCGTCGATGATCTGGCAGCACTTCTCGGGCACCATCGCCTTCACGGCGCTCACCCACACACGCGCCTCGGCGTTGCCGAGCACGTCCATGGCCTTGGCGGCACGCAGCACCATCAGGCGCATCGCCTCCACCTCGATACGGCAGCGGCTGATGACCTCCATGTTCTTGCCGAGGTTGATCAGCTTCTTGCCGAAGCCCTCACGGCTGAGACCACGGTCGACCATCATCTCGATGGCCTTCTCGGCCACGCCCACCGAACGCATGCAGTGGTGGATACGGCCGGGCCCGAGGCGCAGCTGCGAGATCTCGAAGCCGCGGCCCTCGCCCAGCAGGATGTTGTCCTTCGGCACGCGCACGTCGGTGAAGCGGATGTGCATGTGGCCGTGCGGTGCGTCGTCGCTGCCGAACACCTCCATCGGGCCGACGATCTCGACACCGGGGGCGTCGATCGGCACGAGGATCTGGCTCTGCTGCTTGTAGGTGTCGGCGTGCGGGCTGGTGCGCACCATCGTGATCATGATCTTGCAGCGCGGGTCGCCGGCGCCGGAGATGTAGAACTTCTCGCCGTTGATGACCCACTCGTCGCCGTCGAGCACGGCGGCGGTCTGGATCTGCTTGGCGTCGCTGCTCATGATGCCGGGCTCGGTCATCGCGTAGGCCGAGCGGATCTCGCCGCGCAGCAGCGGCTCGAGCCACCGCTCCTTCTGCTCGGGGGTGCCCACCCGCTCGAGCACCTCCATGTTGCCGGTGTCGGGCGCCGAGCAGTTCAGGCACTCGCTGGCCAGACGGTTCTTGCCCAGCTCGACCGCGATGTAGGCGTAGTCGAGATTGCTCAGGCCTTCGCCGGTCTCGGCGTCGGGCAGGAAGAAGTTCCACAGGCCCTGGGCACGAGCCTTGGCCTTCACGGTGTCGAGCAGTTCGAGCTGGCCCGGAGCCCAGCTCCAGCGATCGGCTCGTCCCTCGCCGAGTCGGTAGAACTCCTCGGTGATCGGGTCGACCTCGTCGCGGATGAATGCCCGCACGGCCTCGAACAGCGGCCGGACCTTGTCCGACATCCGCAGGTCGAGATCGTCCATGCTCGACATCTTCAGTGCGCCACCGACCATGCCCGGTCCTCCTCGTGCTGAGCCTCGTGCTGAGAGCGTTCCCCGGGTGCGAACGTACCCGAATCACCGCGCTCGTTCTCAATCCCATCGTCGCACGTCACACCCCACCCGCACCTGTGCACCGACAACACACCACCCCCCGCCCCCTTGTGCCCCCACACACCCGAGTCACCCCCGCCCACCCGAGTCGTACCCGTCCATACGAGTCGTGTCCGCACCCCGGGTGCGCGAACGACCCTCGGGTGCGCGCCAGACTGGCCACCGAACGCGCCTCCAGGAGACCCGATGGATTTCGAACTGCCGCCCGACGACGACCCGCGCCGCATCGAGGTGCGCCGCTGGTTGGCCGAGCACCCCGACCCCGACGGCCGCACCCTGGCGGAGGCGGGTTACGTGGTACCCCACTGGCCGCGCCCCTTCGGCCTCGAGGCCGACCCACTGCACCAACTCATCATCGACGACGAGATGCGGCGGGCCGGCGTGAAGCGGCCGGGGAACGCCATCGGCATCGGATGGGCGGCGCCCACCATCTTCCTGGCCGGCACGCAGGAGCAGAAGGACCGCTACCTCCCCAAGATCTTCAGTGGCGAAGAGGTGTGGTGCCAGATGTTCAGCGAGCCCGACTCGGGCTCCGACCTGGCGTCGCTCGCCACGCGTGCCGAGCGCGACGGCGACGAGTACGTGGTGAACGGCTCGAAGATCTGGACCAGCGGCGGCCACCACAGCCAGTTCGGCATCCTCATCGCCCGCACC
>JBIIDH010000163.1:0-5402 GCA_044238435.1 Ilumatobacteraceae bacterium
CCAGCACACCGGCCAACGGCAGGAATGTGCCGAGGCTCAGCAGCCAGTTCTGGTCGCGGAGGACGTCCATGGTCGTTGTGCTCCCTAGCTGTTCACGATGACGAGTACGAGCGCGACGACTGCTGCGGCACCGAACAGCAACGCTCCGTACTGGTTGACCTTGCCTGATTGCAGCGGGCGCAGCGCGCCGCCCGTGCCGCGAGCTGCGGCACCGCTGCCGTTCACCGCGCCGTCGACCAATCGCTGATCGACGTTGCGGTACACCCACTCACCCGACTTGCGGCCACCGATGCCCACACCGTTGACGATGCCGTCGAGCACGTGCTGGTTCACCCAGTACGCAGCCTTCGAGATCGGGTAGGCGATGGCCTTGATGATGGCGCCGTAGAGGGCGTCGAGGTAGTACTTGTTCGCCAGGAACGCGTAGCCGGCGCGGGCCGGGCCGAAGCGCTGGGTGAGACCCTTCAGCGGGAACTTCTCGCTGTTGTACAGGCCGCGACAGATGGCGAGGCTGACGATGAAGCCGAGGGCCACCAGCACGATGGACGGCACGGCGTTGATCCACTTGAACACGGCGTGTTCGAGGGCAGGCGCCCACTCGCTGCCACGTGGCTCGACCCACTCGAGGAACTTCTCGATGTGGAACGGTGCGGCGTTGATGTAGCCGCTGACCACGGCCAGCACGGCGAGGATGACGATGGGCCCGGTGATGAGCCACGGCGATTCGTGCGGGCCGGCGTGGACGCCGTGACCGTGATCGTCGTGGGCGGCGGCACCGTGGGTGTCGTGTGCGTCGTGGCCGTGAGCGGCGTGTGCGTCGACCGCGTGCGCGTCATGCGCGTCGTGCGTGGCATGGGCGTCGGCGTGCTCGTCGTGGTGCTCGCCGGCTGCCGCACCACGGGCCGCGCCGAAGAACGTGAGGTACGTGGCCCGGGTCATGTACGCCGTCGTCATGAAGGCGCCGACCAGACCGACGATCCAGAAGATCGTGTAGCCCTGGTAATGGGCGTTGTCGATGATCTCGTCCTTGGAGAAGAAGCCGCTGAAGAACGGCACGCCGCACAACGCCAACGTGGAGAGAATCCACGCTGTGGCCGTGATGGGCATCTTCTTGGCGAGACCACCCATGTCCTTCTTCATGTCGAAGCTGTGGTGCGAACCCGAGTGCGCCACCGAACCGGCGCACAGGAACAGGCAGCACTTGAAGAAGGCGTGGGTGAAGATGTGGAACACCGCCGGCGTCCAGGCACCCACACCAAGGCCCATCATCATGTAGCCGAGCTGGCTGACGGTGGAGTAGGCGAGCACCTTCTTGATGTCGTTCTGCACGAACGCCAGGCCCGCCGCGATGACGATGGTGATGCCACCGATGATGGCGATGAAGTTGGCGGTGTTGCCGTCTTGCGCGATGGAGAGCCCGTTGTAGAACACCGGGTAGAGGCGGGCCACAAGGAACACGCCGGCCACCACCATCGTGCTCGAGTGCAGCAGCGAACTGACCGGCGTGGGACCCGCCATGGCGTCGGGCAGCCAGGTGTGCAGCGGGAACTGGCCCGACTTGCCGATGGCCGCGATGAACAGCGCAACGGAGGCCCACAGCAGCACGGTGTGGCTGGTGGTCGGGTCCATCGCCCACTTGCTGGTGTCGTGGATGCTGAACGTGCCCGAGGCGCCGAACAGGATGGCCACGCCGACGAGCAGACCCATGTCGCCGGTGCGCACGGTCCAGAACGCCTTCAGTGCAGCCTCGCTGTTGGCCCGTTCCTCCCACCAGTGACCGATGAGCATGAACGAGCAGAGGCCCATGATCTCCCAGCCGAGCACCAACTGCACGGTGTTCTCGGCGAGCACCATCACCAACATGCCGGCGCTGAACAGCGTGAGGCTGGCGAAGAAATGGGTGTAGCGACGGTCGCCGCGCACGTACTCGAGCGAGTAGATCTGCACGAGGGTGGAGATGAAGGTGACGATCAGCAGCAGCATCACGGCGAGGCCGTCGATGTGCTGGCCGAAGCCGAACTCCATGTTGCCGCTGCTCCACCAGGTCCACGAGCGGATGACCGGCTGCACGTAGGGCTCGGCCTCGCCACCGCCGGCCAGCAGGCCACGGGTGAAGCCGAAGAAGCCCTTGCTCAGCGCGCCGGCCTCTTCACCACCGACGGAGTTGACCCGCTGTACCCACTGCACCGTGGTGCCGACGGCGAGCACGAGCGACGCCGCCATGCTGGCGATGCCCACCTCGCTGCCCTTCATGGGCAGGCGCTTGCCGAAGAAGATGATGATGACGAACGCAACGGCCGGGATGATGGGGATCAGGAACGCGTGATCGAGGAACCATCCGGAGGACGCGGCGACGGCTTCGTTCGCGAGCATGGCTCAGCCCTTCATTTCCGACAGCTCGTCGAGCGCGATGCTCTTGCGGTTGCGGTAGACGAGCAGCACCATCGCCAGGCCCACGCCCACCTCGGCGGCGGCCACGGCGATGATGTAGAGCGCAAAGGTGTGGCCGTCGACGTTGCCGTTCATCTGACTGAAGGCGAGCAGGTTGAGGTTCACCGAGTTGAGGATGAGCTCGACGCTCATCAGCACCATCACCGCGTTCTTGCGGGCGATGACGCCATAGACGCCGATGCAGAACAGCACGGCGCCGAGGATGAGGAAGTTGTTGACCATCATCGGCGATCAGTCCTTCCTGGCCAGCACGATGGCGCCGATGACGGCGGCGAGCAGCACGAACGAGAGCGCCCAGAAGGGCAGCAGGTAGGGGTCGAAGATGCTGTCGCTGACCTGCTGCACCGACACGGGCTGCGCATCGGCGCCCTGCGGAAGCTTTGCGTCGCGGAAGCCGTCGACGAGCACCCACACCATCACGCCGAGCAACAAGAGGGCCACGGGCACGCCGAGCAGATGGTTCTTGTTGTTCAGGTCGGTCTCGGCACCCAGCTTGGCGCGGGTGAGCATGACACCGAAGAGGAACAGCACCATCACGGCGCCCACATAGACGAGCACCTGGGTGACGGCGACGAACTCGGCAGCCAGCAGCAGGTACTGGGCGGCGGCGCCGGCCAGGACCAGCACGAGGGCCAGCGCAGCGTGCACCACGTTCTTGCTGGTGACCACCTTCAGCGCGCCCACCACCATGATCGCGGCGATGATGCCGAACCCGATGTTCTGCGCTACCTGGACGTCGGAAGCCAACACGACCGCGCTCACTTCTTCTTCTTCTCCGCGCCGGCCTCGAGCTCGGGGGCTTCGGGCACCGTCTCCATCCATTCACCGAGCTTGGTCTTGTCGTGCAGCAGGTCGGCGATGTGCGGCTCGCTGTACTCGTACTCGGGGCTCCAGAACAGGGCGTCGAACGGGCACACCTCGACGCAGATACCGCAGTACATGCACAGCGCGTAGTCGATGTCGAAGCGGTCGAGCTTGTTCACCTTGCGCGGTGCACCACCGGCACGGCGCGGCGGGGCGAGTTCTTTGTGTCCTTCGATGTAGATGCACCAGTCGGGGCAGCTACGCGCGCACAGCATGCACGAGGTGCAGTTGTCTTCGCGCAATGCGATGACACCGCGGGCACGCAGCGGCGGGGCTTCCTTCTCGTGCGGGTACTGCACGGTGTTGGCACCACCGCCGAGCTTCTTCGGCTTGATGGTCTGCAGCAGGGTGCTCAGCGTGACGCCGAGACCCTTGGCAGCACCGGGCATCTTCGGGGCCATGGGCATCAGAAGACCACCTTCAAGATCGCGGTCAGCATGATGTTGACGAGCGAGACCGGGATGAGCACCTTCCAGGCGAAGCGCTGCAGCTGGTCCTCACGGAGACGGGGGAAGCTGAAGCGCACCCACATCACCAGGAACGACAGGGCGAGCATCTTGGTGACCATGATGAGCGGGCCCACCACGTTCATCCAGTTGTCGACCGAGTCGATCGTGTCCCAGCCGAACCAGCTGAACGGAACACCCCATCCACCGAGGAACAGCACGCTGGCGATGAGCGTGAAGATGCCCACGTTGGCGAACTCGGCGATGAAGAAGATGAGGAAGCGGAAGCCCGAGTACTCGGTCATGTAGCCCGACACGAGTTCGCTCTCGGCGATGGGCATGTCGAAGGGCGTCTGGGTGAGTTCGGCCTGCACGGCGATCATGAACACCAGGAAGCCGACGAACTGGGTGAGCACGTACGGGTTGCCGAGGCCGTCCCAGCCGAACATCGAGCCGGCGTTCTGGGCCACGACGATCTGCTGCAGGTTCATCGTGCCGGCCTGGATGACCACACCGATGACGGCGAGCACCATCGGCAGTTCGTAGGCGATGAGCTGGCCGGCCGCACGCAGACCACCGAGCAGCGAGTACTTGTTGGCACTGCTCCAGCCGGCGATGAGGATGCCGAGCACGCTGACCGAGCTGACCGCCAACGCGTAGAAGATGCCCGCCTCGAAGTCGGTGAAGTAGGCGTCGGGGCCGAACGGCACGACGGCGACCAGGATGAACGTCGACACGAGGACGATGAGCGGGGCGAGCTTGAAGATGCGCTTGTCGGCGCGCTCGGGCTGGATGTCTTCCTTCTGCAGCCACTTGCCCACTTCGGCGACCAACTGCAGCGAGCCGTAGGGGCCGGCCTCCATGGGGCCGAGACGACTCTGCATGAAGCTCATCATCTTGAACAGGAACAGGTACACGATCGTGCCGGCCGGCAGCAGCACGGCCACCGCACCGCCCAGCACGCGCAGCAGCGACTGTGCCCAGTAGGGAAGATCGATCGCGAGCGTCACTTGTCGATGTCTCCGAGGATGAAGTACAGCGAGGCGAGGATCGTGATGATGTCGGGGACGTACACGCCGCGCAGCACCCAGGGCACGATGGAGATGTTGTTGAAGCTGGCGGTGCGGATGCGCACGCGGAACGGGCCGAGGTCGCCCTTGCTGACGACGTAGTAGCCCATCTCGCCGAGCGGGTTCTCGGTGCTGACGTAGGCCTCGCCCTCGGGCACCTTGATGATGCGCGGCACCTTGGCCATGACCGGGCCCGACGGGATGCCGTCGAGCAACTGGTCGACGATACGGGTGGCCTCGCGGGTCTCCTGCAGGCGCACCCAGCAGCGGGCGAAGCTGTCGCCGTCGGGGTGGGTCCAGACCTTCCAGTCGACCTTGTCGTAGGCGAGCGGCAGACGCTGGTCGCGGCGCAGGTCCCAGTCGACGCCGCTGGCGCGCAGGTTGGCGCCCGACAGGCCGTACTGCTGCGCAACGGCGGCGGGGATGACGCCGATGCCGCGGGTACGGCTCTGGAAGATCTCGTTGCCGAACAGCAGGCCCTCGATCTCGTCGCAGAACGTGCGCAGCTTCTTCATCACCTGCTTGGTCTCGTCGATCCAGCCCTTGGGCAGGTCGTCCTTGAGGCCACCGA
>JBIIDH010000074.1:0-18296 GCA_044238435.1 Ilumatobacteraceae bacterium
GCCGGCTGCCCGGCCCGCGGCGCGGATGCCCTCCACGTAGGCCCGCATGTCGGCGAGTGGTCGACCGGTGGCGATGCCCAATCGCTCCATGGCCGGTTCGTGGCTCACGCCGAGGCCGAGGCGGAACCGGCCGCCGCTCACCTCGGCCAGATGCCCGGCGGTGACGGCCACCTCGGCGGGATGGCTGTGGTAGATGGGCTGGATGCTCGTCCAGAAGGCGATGCGCGACGTGACGTGGGCCAGCGAGCCGCACAGAGCGAGGTTGCCGTGGATGCCGGGGCTGGCGAGGCCGGCGAAGCCGAGACGGTCGGCCTCGGCCGCCACCTCGAGGAGCGCGTTGCGCTTGGCGGGTACACCGATCACCGACAGGGCGGGCAGACGAGTCATGCGGTCGACGGTAGCGTGCCTGCCATGAGCGACCGGCCGTCGAACGGGGGAGAGGGTTCGGCGCCGGCGGCACAGCCCGCGCCCGCTCGCCGCAGGCCCCTGCGGGTCGGCATGGTGTGCCCGTACAGCCTGTCGGTGCCCGGTGGGGTGCAGGCACAGGTGATGGGTCTGTCGGGTGTGCTGCGCTCCATGGGAGTCGAGGTGCGCGTCCTCGCGCCATGCGACGGGCCGCCCCCGGCCACGTTCGTCACCCCGCTGGGCAACAGCCTGCCCACGGCCGGCAACGGCTCGGTCGCCCCGCTCGCCCCGGATCCGTCGTGCCAACTGCGTACCATCCGAGCTCTTGCCGACGAGGCGTTCGACGTGCTCCATCTGCACGAGCCGCTCGTGCCCGGCCCGACACAGACCGCACTGGTGCTGAACTCGGCGCCCATCGTCGCCACGTTCCACGCCGCCGGCGACAGCATGGCGTACCGCTACCTCCGCCGACCGGTGGCCCAGATGGCCGAGCGCATCGACCTGCGCGTGGCGGTGTCGAAAGACGCCCAGCAACTCGCCGAGCACTACATCGGCGGCCGCTACGAGGTGCTCTTCAACGGTGTCGAACTCGATGAGTACCGCACCGGTGTGGTGGCTCCGGCGCCCGGACCGACGATCTTCTTCCTGGGTCGGCACGAGGAACGCAAGGGGCTCGGGGTACTGCTCGAGGCGTTGCAGGTGCTGCCTGCCGACGTGACGGTGTGGGTGGCGGGAACCGGGCCCGACTCCGAGGCGCTCCAGGCTCGCTATCGCGACGACCGGCGCATCGTGTGGCTCGGCAGGGTGAGCGAGGACGACAAGGTCGAGCGCATGCGCGCAGCGACGGTGTTCTGCGCCCCGTCGTTGCACGGCGAGTCGTTCGGTGTCGTGCTGGTCGAGGCGATGGCTGCAGGAACAGCGGTGGTGGCGAGCGGTCTCGACGGGTACCGCAACGTGGCCACCGATGACGTCGACGCGGTGCTGGTCGAGCCGGGTGATGTCGCCGCGCTGGCTCAGGCGCTGTCGCGTGTGCTGGCCGACCCGCGACTGCGCGAGCGACTGGTCGCGGCTGGAAGCCGTCGGGCCGACGACTTCTCGATGACGGCGCTCGCCCAGCGGTACGTGGCGCACTACGAGCGCCTGGCTGCCACCGGTCTGGCCCTCCACGAGCGACCGAGGGGTCGCCGGTGGTCCCGTTTGCTCAACAGGGCTGTGGTGCCTCGCCTCGCCCGTGCCTCGGCGTTCGTCGATCGGAGCAGTTCATGATCTGGATCATCGTCCTCGCCGTCCTCGCCGTCGTCGCCGTGCTGGCCCTGGTGGTCATCGGTCTCTACAACGGCCTCGTCCGGTCACGCAACCAGGTCGACAACGCCTGGTCGCAGATCGATGTGCAGTTGAAGCGACGGATCGACCTCGTCCCCAACCTGGTCGAGACGGTGAAGGGCTACGCCGCTCACGAACGAGAGACCCTCGAGGCGGTCGTGCGGGCTCGCAATGCGGCCATTGCCGCCCCGTCCGGCGACCCGCATGCCCAGGCCGCCGCCGACAACCAGATCAGCGGCGCTCTCCGTCAACTGTTCGCTCTGGGCGAGGCGTACCCCGAGTTGAAGGCGAACCAGAACTTTCTCGCCCTGCAGGAGGAACTCACGGCGACCGAAGGTCGGGTCGCCTATGCGCGGCAGTTCTACAACGACTCCGTGCTGGGCTACAACAACAAACTGCAGACCTTCCCCACGGTGGTCCTGGCAGGCATGTTCAACTTCGGTCAGCGCGACTACTTCGAGGTCGACGGCGCCGATCGTGCTGTGCCGAAGGTGCAGTTCTGACCTGGCCCCAGCCGCGCATCCGTCACGGGTGGAGGGCGGTGCCCGCGTTCGACACCCGTGGGCCGTTACCCTGGCTGTTCTGATGTTCGAACTCATCCGCGCCAATCGCCGCAAGAGTGCAGCCCTCGTCGTCGGCTTCGTCGTCCTACTGGCCCTGGTGGGTGCGGCGGTAGGGGTGCTCACCGGTCACGGTCTGATGGGCACCGCCGTCGCGTTGGTCATCTCGGGCGCCATCGCCTTCGGCTCGTACTGGAAGGCCGACTCCATCGCATTGGCCGTCAGCCGGGCTCGTCCCGCCGACCCCCAGGAGTTCCAGCGCCTCCACAACCTCGTCGAGGGGCTGTGCATCGCCAGCGGCCTGCCCAAGCCGCGCATCTACATCATCGACGACCCGGCCCCGAACGCCTTCGCCACCGGGCGCGATCCGCGCCACGCCGCCATCGCTGTCACCTCAGGTCTGCTCGACAAGCTGAACCGGGTCGAGCTCGAAGGTGTGGTGGCGCACGAGCTCGCCCACATCCGCAACTACGACATCCTCGTGTCCACGCTGGCTGTCACCCTGGTGGGTGGTGTCGCCATTCTCGCCGACACCGCCATCCGGCTGATGTGGTGGAACGGTGGCCGAGTGCCCCGCGAGGGCGATCGCGAAGACGGCAACAACCCGCTCGCCCTGTTCGGTTTCGCGTTGCTCATCGTGGCTCCGCTGCTCGCCAAGGTGATGCAGGCCACGATCAGCCGCCGGCGTGAGACCCTCGCCGACGTGAGCGCCTGCCAGATGACCCGCTACCCACCCGGGCTCATCGCGGCGCTCGAGAAGCTCCGCGACGACACCACCGTCACCCATTCGGCGTCCACCGCCACCGCCCATCTCTGGATCGAGCAGCCGATGTCGGGCGTGGGCGACGCCGGTCGGCTCGGCGGGATCCATCGCCTGTTCGACACCCATCCACCGCTCGAGGAGCGCATCGCACTGCTGAGGGAACTGTGAACCGAACTCGATCTGTTGTCATCGGCCTGGTGGCCGCATCGCTCGTCAGTGCGTCCTGCAGTGGCGACGGCGACACCGCTGCCGACACCAGTGCGCCCGCCACGACGGTGGCACCTTCCACCACGGTGACCCCCACCACCGAGGCCCCGGCCACCACTGCTGCACCCACCACCGAGGCGCCCACCACCACGGTGGCCGTGGTACCGCCGATGCCGCTCACTGGCCTGCCCATCCCGAACGACCTGCTGCCGCTGCGGCGGGCCCTGGTGGTGAAGATCGACAACCACCCCCAGGCCCGGCCCCAGTTCGGCCTGAACGCTGCCGACATCGTGTACGAGGAGAATGTCGAGAACCTCACCCGGTTCGCAGCGGTGTACCACAGCCAGGACGTCGACCGTGTGGGCCCCATCCGCTCGGGTCGCACCCAGGACATCTCCCTGCTCGGGTCGCTCAACAAGCCGTTGTTCGCCTGGAGCGGTGGGAACGGCAACGTCACGGCAGCGGTGAAGGCCAGCGACCTGGTGAACCTCAGCCCTGCTGCCGTGAGCAACTCGGGGTACTACCGGGCGCCGCGTGGCAACGAGGACTACGAGCACACGCTGTACAACAGCACCCAGTCGCTGTGGTCGCACCAGCCCGAGGAACTGTCGCCGCCCCCGGCGCAGTTCACCTACCGCGCCGACGGTGTGGCTGCGGCGGGCGAAGCTTCTCCTGGTGTCGACGTGAAGATGGACGGCGTCGAGGTGGGCTGGACCTGGGACGGCGGATCGGCGAGCTATCTGCGCACCCAAGGCGGCAAGGCGCACAACGACGCCACGCTCGGTCAGGTGAACGCCGCCAACGTGGTGATCCTCGAGGTCGCCTACGAGCCGAGCCCGGCCGATGCGCGCAGCCCCGAGGCCCAGACCATCGGCACCGGTACGGCGTGGGTGTACACCGGAGGCGTCCTGGTGCGCGGCACCTGGACCCGCAACGACCGCCTCGAGCCGTTCACCCTCACCGATGCCTCGGGCGCGGTCATCGGCCTCACCCCCGGCCGCACCTGGGTGGAACTCGCCCGGGTGGGTAAGGTCGCACCGCGAGTGTGAGTCGGCGCGCCCGGCTCGCGACGACGCTCGACTGTCGCACCCGACACACCGCCGCAATCCGCTGTGGGTCGCCGGAGGTCGGTTGGATACGATGACCGTCATGAGTTCGACGAGCGGTTCCACGGGTACGTACCGGGTCAAGCGTGGCTTGGCCGAGATGATGAAGGGCGGCGTCATCATGGACGTCGTCACCCCGGAGCAAGCGCGTATCGCCGAGTCGGCCGGAGCCTGCGCCGTGATGGCGCTCGAGCGAGTTCCCGCCGACATCCGCCGCGACGGTGGCGTCGCCCGCATGAGCGACCCCGAGATGATCGAGGGCATCCAGGCCGCGGTCACCATCCCGGTCATGGCCAAGGCCCGTATCGGCCACTTCGTCGAGGCACAGATCCTGCAGGCGCTCGGTGTCGACTACATCGACGAGAGCGAAGTGCTCACCCCGGCCGACGAGACCCACCACATCGACAAGTTCGCGTTCACCGTGCCGTTCGTGTGTGGCGCCACCAACCTCGGCGAGGCGCTGCGGCGCATCAGCGAGGGTGCCTGCATGATCCGCAGCAAAGGTGAGGCCGGAACGGGCAACATCGTCGAGGCCGTGCGCCACCTGCGCAGCATCCTCGGCGACATGAAGCGCATCCAGGCCGCCAACGACCAGGCCGAACTGTTCCAGTGGGCCAAGCAGTTGCAGGCGCCGCTGCCGCTGGTACAGGAGATCGCCGAGACCGGCACGCTGCCGGTGCCGCTGTTCTGCGCAGGTGGCATCGCCACCCCGGCCGACGCAGCGCTGGCCATGCAGCTCGGTGCCGAAGCCGTGTTCGTCGGCTCGGGCATCTTCAAGAGCGACGATCCCGAGCCGCGGGCCAAGGCCATCGTCGAGGCCACCACGCACTTCCGCGACGCCGACATCCTCGCCAAGGTGAGCCGCGGCCTGGGTGCCCCGATGACGGGTATCGGCATGGACGCCATCAACCAGCGCTTCGCCGAGCGGGGTTGGTGAGCAGTGCGGTCGGCGGGGGAGCAGCCCCCAGGTGAACGCCACCGCCACTCCGGTCGTCGGTGTGCTCGCCCTGCAGGGCGCCTTCGCCGCGCATGAGCGTGCGCTGACCCGTCTGGGCGCGGTCACGCGTCAGGTCCGCACCGCGACCGACCTCGCGTCGGTCGATGCGCTGGTGATGCCCGGTGGCGAGAGCACCACCATGATGCATCTGCTGGCCACCAACGAGTTGTTCGAACCGCTCGCGGCGCGTCTGGCCGCCGGGATGCCGGTGTTCGGCACCTGCGCGGGCATGATCCTGCTGGCAACCGAGGTGCTCGACGGCCGGGCGGGGCAGCGCAGCTTCGCCGCCATCGACATCGCCGTGCGCCGAAACGGATACGGACGCCAGGTCGACAGCTTCGAAGACGACCTCGATGTGGTGGGCCTCGACGAGCCGTTCCACGTTGTGTTCATCCGTGCCCCGAAAGTCGAGCGCATCGGCGACGACGTCGAGGTGCTGGCCCGGCACCGGGGAGTGCCCGTCCTGGCCCGCCAGGGCAACGTGCTCGTCGCCTCGTTCCATCCCGAACTCACCGACGACCTCCGTCTGCACGGGCTGTTCGTATCCCTCGTCCACCACGCTCTGCCGGCCACCGCAGCCAGCTGAGACCACCGCTACAAGGAGCCACCGCGTCATGTCCGGTCATTCCAAATGGGCAACGATCAAGCACAAGAAGGGTGCCGCCGACGCGCGGCGGGCGAAGGTGTTCGCCAAGCTCGCCCGTCAGCTCGAGGTGGCCGCACGCGACGGCGGCGGCGACCCGGCCACCAACGCCACGCTGCGCACGATGGTGCTGAAGGCCAAGGCAGCGCAGATGAACAACGACCTCATCGACCGCGCCATCAAGCGCGGCACGGGCCAGAGCGACGGCGGCAACTACGAGGCCATCACCTACGAGGGCTATGCGCCCGGTGGTGTGGCGCTGCTCATCGACGTGCTCACCGACAACCGCAACCGGTCGAGCGCCGATGTGCGCAACGTGTTCTCGAAGCTGGGTGGCTCGCTGGCCGAACCCGGAGCCGTGGGTTGGCAGTTCAGCCGCAAGGGCGTCATCCTGGCCAAGGGTGGCGAGGACGAGGTGATGATGGCGGCACTCGATGCCGGCGCCGACGATGTGGCCGCCGACGGCGAGTTCTGGAAGATCACCTGCGACCCGTCGCTGCTGTACGACGTGCGCGATGCGCTGCAGGCGGCGAAGGTGGCCATCGAGTCGGCCGAGTCGACGATGGTGTCGTCGAACACCATCGAGGTCACCGATGTCGACGACGCCAAGAAGGTGCTGCGAATCATCGACGCGCTCGAGGACAACGACGACGTGCAGGACGTCTACGGCAACTTCGACATCAGCGACGAGATCATGGAAGCAGTCGGCTGATGGCCCTGTCGGTGGGCGACCGTGCGCCCGACTTCACGCTGCCCGGTACCGGTGGGCGCGACTACACGCTTGGCGAGTTCGCCGGTCGTCCGGTGGTGCTGGTGTTCTACCCGGGCGACGACTCGGCGGTGTGCACCAAACAGCTCAACAGCTACAACGACGAACTGGCGCAGTTCGAGTCGCTCGACGCTCAGGTGCTCGGAGTCTCGGCGCAGGGCATCGAGAGCCACGAGCACTTCCGCGGCAAGTACGACTTCGGGTTCCCGCTGCTGGCCGACACCGACAAGAAGGTGGCCGCCGCGTACGGCACGCTGGGCCCCATCGGGTTCCCGCGCCGCAGCGTGTTCGTGATCGACGCGCAGGGCATCGTGCGCTACGCCCACCGGGCTATCGCCGGTCTCACCTACCGCCCGGTCGACGAACTCGTCGCCGCGCTACGCGGTCTGTCGGCCTGAGGCCGCGGCGGTTCAGTCCGTCATCACGTCGCTCGTGCAGGCGGCGCCGCCGCAGGCGTCCGAGAGCGTGCCCGTGAGCAGGAAGGTGACCGCCTGGGTGAGCACCCGTGGCTCGGCGCTGGCGGCACCGTGCGGGTCGCGCCCGTACTCGGGGTCGGTGGGCGGCAGGTTCACCGTGGGCGGTGCCGGGGTGCCGAAGTCCCACATGATCAGCGAGGCCTGCGGCACGGCCGCGTAGTCGAGCGGCTCGATGCCCCAGTGCGGCAGCCGGTCGTTGCTGCGCCCGGGGCCGATGGCCGGGGTGTGGGCACGGGCACCGATGGTGCGGGCGAGCACCTCGGTGCTGACGTTGCTGACCTGGTGGTCGCCGAATGCCTCGACCAGCAGCACCTGCTTGGCGCTGATGCCCGGATACGGGTCGGCGGTGAGATGCTGCACATAGCCGTTGTTCTCGCCGCGGTCCCACAGCAACTGGATGAGTTGCAGGGCGATCACCCGGTCGACGGCATTCGCGTAGGCGGTGTCGAACACGGCCTGGAACTGCGGCCAGTCGCTCGAGCGGTGCAACAGCAACGAGTAGTTGATGCCGGGCACGCCCAGCACGACACGCTGCCACTCGGTGGAGACGGCGCTGGCGGCGCCGCCGAGGATGCCGCCCTGGCTGTTGCCCACGAACTGGGTGGCGCCAGGGGCGATGATGGGGTCGCCGGTGGCGGTCTGGAAGGCGGGGTCGGCGGCGAAGGCCCGCTCGTCGTTCAGTGCCCGCCCCAGGAGCTGGAAGTTGAGGAGGCCCTGCTGCATGCGGTCGGCTTGCTCGGGAAAGCGGGAGAGGTCGGCGAGGATGGTGGCCACGTTGCCGATGTCGTCGCCGGTCATGCCGATCCAGTCGGTGGCGCAGGCGCCGGCCACACCGATCGACGCCGCGAACGACAGCGCCTCCACCTCGTTGCGGTCGCCCAGCAGACCGTGGCCGTAGACGATGACCGGGACCGGCGCTGCAGGGGCGGCGGGCAACACGCAGTGGAAGCGGGCCGGATAGGTGGGCGAGGTCGTGCTGCGGACCGGCGAGCCGGTGTCGTCGAGCAGCATCGTGGCCCCGGGCGACCCGTCGCCACTGAGGTAGTTGGGCACGTCGATCGTGCCGTCGACGATGCGCAGGCCGTCGCGGTCGGCGATGTCGGTGACTGTGAACGTCGGGGCGGTGTCGGCCAGCGATGCGTAGGCGTCGTCGCGCATGGCACGGACGCGGCCGCTGAGGCTGTCGGCGCTGGCCACGGTGAACGTCCAGCGACTGAGGGGTGCCACCAGCGGATCGCCGTTCACGTCGACCAGATCGCCGATCGACACCTCGTAGGTGTGGCCCTCCGTCAGCGAGACGGCGGGATGGATCATCAGCAACCGGTCGGCGTCGTCGGCCGCCTGGGCGTCGAGCTCGGCGAAGTAGGGCCACCGCTCGCCGGTGACCATGTCGGTGATCCGGATGGGTGCGTCATCGGTCAGTGAGGCTCCGATGTCGGTGCTGGGGGCGAGGCCGCTGGCCACCGGGTCGAGGCCCGGCAGGTCGACCAGCACCGCCGAGCCGGGCGAGAACCCGTCGGCCCGGTTCTGGTCGGTGACGTCGATGGCGACGCCTGCCGCGTTACGCGGTGTGGCGTCAGCCGGGATGGAGAGTCGGCGGCCGGTGGCGGTGGACGGATCGGCCACGGTGAACGCATCGTTCGGCCACGGCAGCAGGCACGCTCGAGCGGTTACGGCAGTGCATTCGAGCGGTTGCTGCACCTCGGCCGTGGTGTTCGGCGCCACGGTGGTGGAGGTGTCGACCGATTGCGTCGTGGTGGTGTCGAGCACAGCGGTGGTGGTACCCGGTGCCTCGGACGTCGACTCCGAGCCGCGGTCGTCGCTGCACGCGGCGGCGAGGAGGCCCAGCACGGCGCAGCAAGCCAGGAGCAGACGGGGGAGTCGAGGCCTCGAGATCACCCGTCCACCGTAGTCCGTCGCCCTCGGGCGACCCGGTGCTACGCTCGTACGCGTGTTCGCCACCGGAGCCTGCCGCCAGTGATCGTCCTGGGTATCGACCCCGGGCTCACCCGCTGTGGCTACGCCGTGGTCGAGGCGCGTGGCGGCCGCACCGTCGTGCCGCTGGCGCTCGGTGTCATCCGCACGGCGCCCAGCACACCGTTGCCGTACCGGTTGGCCGAACTGAAGACCGAGTTGGTGGCCCTCATCACCCAGTACCGGCCCGATGCGGTGGCGGTCGAGCAGGTGTTCTTCCAGACCAACGTGCGCACCGCGATGAGCGTCGGCCAGGCCAGCGGGTTGGCGTTGGCCGAGGCGGCGGCCGCCGGCTGTCGCGTCGAGCAGTACACGCCCAACCAGGTGAAGAACGCCGTGGCCGGCTGGGGTGGTGCCGGCAAGGAACAGGTGCAGAAGATGGTGCAGGCCCGCCTCGGCTTGGCCAGCGTGCCCGAACCCCCCGATGCCGCCGACGCTGCCGCGCTGGCGCTGTGCCACCTGGCCATGGCGCCGGTGGCCGACCGGGTGGCAGCGGGACGCGTCGGCGCCGTGCGCGCCGGAGGCACACGATGATCGGGTCGCTGCGCGGCATCGTGCTCGAGCGCACCGGCGACTCAACGGTGCTCGTGGAGGTGGGCGGCGTCGGCTACCTGGTGGCGGTGTCGCCGCGCACCCTTGCCGAACTCGAGCCCTCGTCGCCGGTGTTCCTCTACATCCATCACCACATCCGCGAAGACGCACAGATGCTGTACGGCTTCCGTCAGCGCGACGAGCGCAGCACGTTCGAGGTGCTCATCGCTACGCACGGCATCGGCCCGGCCCTGGCGATGGCCATCCTCGGCACGCATGCGCCCGCAGCGCTGGTCGACATCGTCACCACCGGCGATCTGGCGGCGCTCACCCTGGTGCCCGGTGTGGGCAAGAAGACCGCCGAACGGCTGCTCATCGAACTGCGCAACCGGCTGCACCTGCCCATCCTCGACGGGGCTCCGGCGGTGGGTGCCACAGGCGGCGTCAGCCCGCTGGGCTCGGTGCGCGAGGCACTGGCAGGCCTCGGCTACGGCCCCGACGAGGTGCGCGACGCGCTTCGCGAGGTGCCCGTCTCCGACGATGCCTCGACGCTGTTGCGCGAGGCCCTGAAACTGCTGGGGGCCAAACGTGCGTGACGAGTTCCTCGACCCGGCAGCCGGTGCCACCGACGTCGACCGCATCGACGACGTCAGCCTGCGACCACGACGCCTCGACGAGTTCATCGGCCAGCGCGAGCTGAAAGAGCACCTGGCCATCGTGCTCGAGGCAGCCAAACGGCGCGGCCAGGCGGCCGACCACCTGCTGCTGGCGGGCCCGCCCGGACTGGGCAAGACCAGCATGGCCGGCATCGTGGCAGCCGAGATGGGCGGCCAACTGCTGGTCACCTCCGGGCCGGCGCTCGAACGGGCCGGCGACCTCGCCGCCATCCTCACCAAGCTCGAAGAGGGCGACGTGCTGTTCATCGACGAGATCCACCGCCTGTCGCGGGCCGTCGAAGAGATCCTCTACCCGGCGATGGAGGACTTCCAGATCGACATCGTGGTGGGCAAGGGCCCGGCCGCGTCGTCCATCCGGCTCACCCTGCCGCGGTTCACACTCATCGGGGCCACCACGCGCACCGGCATGATCACCGGTCCGTTGCGCGACCGCTTCGGTCTGGTGGCCCGCCTCGACTACTACGCCGACGACGAACTCGAGGCCATCGTCAGCCGTGCCGCCGGCATCTTGCAGGTGGCCATCGACGACGAGGGGGCATGGGAGATCGCCCGCCGGTCGCGTGGTACCCCGCGTATCGCCAACCGCCTGCTGCGGAGGGTGCGCGACTACGCCGAGGTGCGTGGCGACGGCACCATCAGCCACGCCACTGCTCGCGACGGCCTGGCCGTGTTCGGTGTCGATGGGCGCGGGCTCGACAAGGTCGACCGCGCCATCCTGCACGCCATCTGCCAGCAGTTCGGTGGTGGCCCGGTGGGGTTGTCCACGGTGGCCATCAGCGTGGGTGAGCAGCCCGAGACGGTGGAAGACATGTACGAGCCGTTCCTCATCCAGCAGGGCCTCATCGCTCGCACCCCACGCGGTCGCATCGCCATGCCCGCCGCCTGGCAGCACATCGGGCTCACCCCGCCGGCACCCGGCAGCGGGCCCAGCCTGTTCGACTGAACGGTCGAACAGGGGTCAGAGCTCAGCCGCGAGCGGCCTCGAGGAACGACATCGTCTTGGCCCACGCCGACTTCGCCGCGGCCTCGTTCCAGAACATCTCGCTCTCGTGGTTGTCGAATGCGTGGCCGGCGTGTTCGACGTTCACCACGAAGCCTTCCCGATCGGCGATTGCCGCGGCCACGGCCTCGACACCCTCGTTCGGGAGGTACGGATCGTCGTCGCCGAAGTGGAACAGGGTGGGGCAGTGGACCTGCTCGATCATGCCGATCATCGACGGCACGCCCGAGCCGTAGTAGCTGACGCAGCACGACGGCTCGCCCATCGCCGCCACGCCCCAGGCCAGGGTGCCGCCGAGGCAGTAACCCAGCACGGCAGGCGCCGCGTCGACGCCGTCGACGGCGGCCAGGTGGGCGAGGGCGGCGGTGCAGTCGGCGATGGCCTGCGGCCCGTCGAGGTTGCCCACCTGGGCGACCGACGCCTGCAGACCCTCGGCGGTGTGGTCGCTGGCCCAGTTCGGGGCGAAGCGCCAGAACACGTCGGGGGCGCCCACCACGTAGCCCGCCGTGGCGAGGCGTTCGGCGACGGCGCGGATGTACGGCCCCACCCCGAAGATCTCCTGGATCAGCAACACCGATCCCACCGGGGTGCCCGTGGGCTCCCACACGAACAACGACATCTCGCCCGCATCGCCGCAGGGCACCGCTTCGGTACGCATCGTGCCATCGTACGCATCGTGTCGTCACGCTGTGGCCGTCCGTAGCCTGAGCACGCCATGCATCTCGACGAGTTCGACTACGGCCTGCCCGACGACCGCATCGCCCAGACCCCCATCGAGCCGCGCGACGCGGCACGGTTGCTGGTCGACCGGGGCGAGGCGTCACCCGACCATCGCCATGTGCGCGATCTCGACGAACTGCTCGGCGACGGCGATCTGCTGGTGGTGAACGACACCAAGGTCATTCCTGCCCGGCTGCGCCTCACTCGCCACACGGGTGGTGCCGCCGAGGTGCTGTTGCTGGAACCGCTCGACGAGGGCCGCCGCCGCTGGGAGGCGATGGTGCGGCCGGGTCGCAAGTTGAAGCCGGGGGAGCGGCTGGTGGGTCCCGACGGCATCGATCTGGTCGAGATCGGACCGCGCACCAGTGCAGGCGACACCACCGAGGTGACGGTGCTGGGCGAGGCCGACCCGGTCGACACCCTTGTGCGGGTTGGTGAGATGCCCCTCCCGCCGTACATCACCGCCCCGCTCGAACAGCAGGATCGCTACCAGACGGTGTACGCCGCGGAGCCCGCATCGGCGGCCGCACCCACGGCCGGCCTGCACTTCACGCCCGCACTGCTCGACCGGCTCGCAGCCCGTGGCGTCGAGACCGCACGGGTGGAGTTGGTGGTGGGGCTCGACACGTTCAAGCCGGTCAGCGTCGACGACCCGCGCGACCACCCGATGCACAGCGAGCGGTACCGGGTGCCCGCCGAGGTGCTCGACCGCTGCGCCGCCGCCCGCCGAGTGGTGGCGGTGGGAACCACCAGCGTGCGCGCGCTCGAGAGCGCGGCCACGCTCGGTGCGCTCGAAGGCCGTACCCGACTGTTCATCCACCGGCCCTACGACTGGAAGGTGGTCGACCTGATGATGACCAACTTCCACCTGCCGCGCACCACGTTGCTGATGATGATCGATGCATTCGTCGGCCCGCGCTGGCGGCGTCTGTACGAGACCGCCATCGCCGAGCAGTACCGCTTCCTCAGCTTCGGCGACGCGATGCTGCTCGACCGACACCTGCACTCGACGCGCTGATCGGCCATGCTGGACGGGTGCTGCCCGTCGAACTCACCGGACCTGCTCACCGTGCGGCCGCGTTGCTGCGTGCCCGGGGCGACACCGTCGCGGTTGCCGAGGGCTCGGCCGGCGGGTTGATCTCCGCCGCGTTGCTGGCGGTGCCGGGGGCGTCGGCGTACTACCTGGGCGGGGTGGTGGTCTACACCGCTGCGGCGTACCGCGCCTGGATGAAGGGCGCGGTCGAGGCGCCGGCGGGCATGCGTGGGGCGACCGAGGGGTTCGCGGCGCATCTCGCCGCTGCTGCCGTCGTGCGCCTCGGCGCCACCTGGGGACTGGGCGAAGCCGGTGCTGCCGGTCCGCCGAACCCCTACGGCGACCCGGCCGGGCACAGTTGGCTGGCGGTGGCCGGGCCGACCTCGACCACTCGCCACCTGCTCACCGGCATCGACGACCGCGAGCAGAACATGGTGCTGTTCGCCGTGGCTGGCCTCGAGCTGCTGGCCGAGACGGTCGCCGCGGCCGGCTGACCGGCCGGTACCGTGCACGGCGCATGCACCCGGTCACCCTGTCCATCGAACACACCGACGGCGATGCCCGCGCCACCACGGCCACCACGGCGCGGGGCACCTACCGCACCCCGTGCTTCATGCCGGTGGGCACCCGCGGCGCCATCAAGTACCTCAGCGCCGCCGACTACGAGCGGCTCGGCGCCGAGATCGTGCTGGGCAACACGTATCACCTCATGCTGCGGCCCGGCGCACAGACCATCGCCGAGTTCGGCGGCCTCGGCCGGTTCGCTGGTTGGAACGGTCTCACGCTCACCGACTCGGGCGGGTTCCAGGTCTTCTCGCTCGACCCGAAGGTCGACGACGACGGGGTGACGTTCCGCAGCACCTACGACGGGTCGAGCCACCGCTTCACGCCCGAGCTGGCCGTGCACACCCAGGAACTGCTGGGTGCCGACATCCAGATGGTGCTCGACGTGTGCCCACCTCTGCCGTCGCCCCCCGAGGTCATCCGCCTGGCGCTCGAGCGCACCAGCGCCTGGGCAGCGCGAGCGAAGGCTGCGCACCAACGGCCCGACCAGGCGCTGTTCGGCATCGTGCAGGGTGGTATCAGCGAGACGATGCGGGCCGAGAGCGCGCAACGCACGGCTGCCCTCGCGTTCGACGGCTATGGCATCGGTGGCCTCAGTGTGGGCGAGACCCGCGCCGAGATGGTGCCGGCGCTGGCCGCCGCCATCGCCCACCTGCCCACCGACCGGCCGCGGTACCTGATGGGCGTGGGCGACCCGGCCAGCCTGGTGGAGGCCGTGGGCCTGGGGGTCGACCAGTTCGACTGCGTGCTGCAGACCCGGCTCGGCCGCCACGGCACCGCCCTCACCGACGCCGGCAAGCTGCACGTGAAGAACGCCAAGCACGCGTTGAGCGACGAACCCATCGACGCCGGGTGCGCCTGCGAGGTGTGCACCCGCCACACCCGCGGCTACATCCGCCATCTGTTCCAGGTGGGCGAACCAACGGCGTCACGTCTGGTGAGCATCCACAACGTCAGCTGGACCCTGCAACTGATGGCGCGGATGCGTCGGGCCATCGCCGCCGGTACCTTCGCCACGCTGCGGCGCGAGGTGCTCGATGTGTGGGGCTGACCGGCCCGCTCGGTCGCCGGGTCGCTAGGCTTTCCCACCGATCGGTCGCCGACCGAATCACAACCTTCTCAGCGGGACACCATGAACGTCACCTCGATCATTGCCGAGACCACCTCGTCGGGCTCCGGCGGAGCCGCCATCGTCCAGTTGGGCATCTTCTTGCTCATTCCGGTGGCGATGTACTTCCTTCTCATCCGTCCGCAGCGCCGTCGCCAGCGCGAACAGGCCGCAATGCAGGCAGCCATCGGCGTGGGCGACGAAGTGATGACCACCTCGGGTCTCTACGGCTTCATCACCGGCTTCGATGGCGACATCGTGTGGCTCGAGATCGACGACAACGTGCAGATCCGCGTGGCCCGTGCGGCCGTGCAGCGCAAGGTCGACACCTCGGCAGGCGATGCTGGTGCCGCGCCCACGAACGAGAACGTCAGCACTGATGCGCCGCGCTCGACGCCGATCGCCGATACCGGCGACGCGCCTGCCGGTGAGTGATGCGCCGCAAGCTGCTCATCTCGCTCGTCGGCATCCTGGTCGTGGCCTTCGGAGGCCTGCTCCTCAGCGTCGTCGCCGGTAACAGACCTGCGCTCGGCCTCGACCTGCAGGGTGGCATCTCGGTCACCCAGCAGCCGGTCGGCAACTACGACCCAGCCGCCCTCGACCTCGCCGTCGAGCGCATCCGTGACCGTGTCGACAGCCTGGGTGTGGCCGAGCCCGAGATCATCCGCCAGGGTGACGCCATCGTCGTCAACCTGCCGGGCGTGAAGAACCAGCAGGAAGCCATCGATCTCGTGCAGGTCACCGGTCAGGTGTACCTGCGGCCCGTTCTCGGTTGCATCAGCGACCCGGGCACGACCGATGGCTCGTCCACCACCACGACGGTGGCGGGGGAGGGCTCGTCCACCACGCTGGCGCCCACCACCACGGCTGCCCCCGGCCCCGCCCGCCGGGTCACCTCCAGCGCCACCACCGAACCCGGTACCACGGTGCCCGATACCACGGTGCCCGATACCACCGTGCCCGCGTCGGCCACGACGGTCGACGGCGCCACTGGCACGACGGTGGCCGGTGCCACGACCACCACGGTCGAGGGTGCGCCCAGCACCACCACGCCGGCGATCAGCGACCCCACCCAGCAACAACTCCTCCCGCTGCGCGGTGGCGGCCAGTGCCTGGTCGGACCGGCCGGCGGCAGCGGCGCAGTGTTCGAGAACGATGCCATCGCCGACATCATCGGAGGCGGCTGGGGCGTGCGCGTCGGGCTGCGCAACGGTGCCGAGGGTGCCGACGTGTGGAACCAACTCGCCGCCCAGTGCGCCAGTGCTACTGCCACGTGTCCGTCGCGGCAGTTGGCCATCGAACTCGACGGCGAGATCATCTCGGCCCCCACGGTCGAGAACGTCAACTTCACCAACGGTGTACAGATCACGGGCAGCTTCAGCGAGTCAGAGGCCAAGGATCTCGCCAATGTGCTGCGCAGCGGTTCGCTGCCGGTGCGCATGGAGACCCAGTCGGTGCAGAACGTGTCGCCCACACTGGGTAAGGACTCGCTGCGCGCCGCGCTCGTGGCGGGTCTCGTTGGTATCGCCCTGGTGCTGTTCCTGCTCGTGCTGTACTACCGCCACCTCGGCCTCGTCGTGGCTGCGGGTCTGCTCGTCTCGGGCTCGATCCTCTACAGCATCATCTCGCTGCTCTCGCGAACGCAGGGTCTCGCCCTGTCGCTGGCGGGTGTGGCGGGCATCATCGTGTCGGTCGGCGTCACCGTCGACTCGTACGTGGTGTTCTTCGAGCGTCTGAAAGACGAGGTCCGCGCCGGCCGCACCCTGCGAAACAGCGCCCAGCGTGGCTTCGCCGGTGCCTGGCGCACCATTCTCATCGCCGACACGGTGTCGCTGATCGGTGCGTTCACGCTGTGGTACCTCACCGTCGGCGCGGTGCGGAACTTCGCCTTCTTCCTCGGCCTGTCCACCCTCATCGACCTCGTGGTGTCGTACTTCTTCACCCGGCCAGCGGTGCTGCTGCTGGCAGGTACCGACTGGATGGCCAAGCGCAAGGTGATGGGCATCGAGGTCACACAGACACCGTCTCCGTCAGCAGCCGTCGCCGGGGGTGCGTCGTGACCGATCTCAACAACCCGTCCACCGACGCCGATCTGGCGGCCGCCGTTGCCGCGAACGTGCCCGGGGCCCAGTCGGCCCAGTCGGTGGCGCCGCACACCCGGCGCGGCCCGTGGGGTCGGCTCTACCACGGCGAGACGGCCATCGACTTCTGGGGTCGCCGCCGCGTCGGGTTCATCTTCTCGGGTGTGCTCATCGTGCTCACCGTCGTGTCGATGCTGTTGCAGGGCCTGAACCTCGGCATCGACTTCCAGGGTGGTGTCGCCTGGGAGGTGCCGTCCAACGGCCAGACGGTCGACTCGGTGCGAACGCTGCTCGACGAGCAGGGACTGAGCGGCGACGACGCCAAGGTGCAGGTACTCACCTCGGCCGACAGCGGCGAACGACTGCGCATCCAGGTGGGCGACCAGCCGCAGGAGGTCGTGGCAAAGGTGCAGCAGGCGCTGGCCGACGCCGCCGAGGTCGACGTGAGCGAGGTGTCGTCCACCTCGGTCAGCTCGTCGTGGGGTCGCAGCATCACCGAGAAGGCCATCCGCGCCCTCGTCATCTTCCTGGTGCTGGTGATGCTCTTCATCAGTTGGCGGTTCCAGTGGCGGATGGCGCTGGCCGCCATCGTGGCCATGCTGCACGACGTGTTCATCAGCGTGGGCGTGTACTCGCTGTTCGGTTTCGAGGTCACCCCGGCCACGGTGGTGAGCTTCCTCACCATCCTCGGCTTCTCGCTGTACGACACCATCGTGGTGTTCGACAAGATCAACGAGAACTCCGAACGCTTCGCCGGCACCCGCCTCGGCCAGCCCGACATCATGAACGTGTCGATGAACCAGGTGCTGATGCGTTCCATCAACACCAGCCTCGCCGCCGTGCTACCGGTGCTGTCGCTGCTGGTGGTCGGTTCGATGCTGTTCGGTGCGGTGGCGCTGCGCGAGTTCGCCCTGGCGCTGCTCATCGGTCTGCTCATCGGTTCGTACTCGTCGATCTTCGTGGCCGCCCCGCTGTTCGTCATCTTCAAACAGCGCGACCAGCGCAACCGCAGCACGCAGGGCGAACACGTCACGGGTGCCGAGCTCGAACGGCTCGTCCTGGGCGGTTCGCCCGAGGGTCACCGCCGCGAACTCGCCCGGGCCCGGGCCCGTCTGGCCGACGGTGTCGACCCCGGAACGGTGGTCGCGTCGTCGTCGCCCGAGAGCGTGCTCACCCACGCGCCGCGGCCGCGCAAGAAGAAGCGACGCTGATCACCGGCCGTCCCCTGCGCCGGACGGTACCCTGAGAGCATGTCGGCCAACCCCGCCTGGCTCACCCGACTCGTTCGCGAGATCGCCGACTACCCCCAGCCGGGGGTGACGTTCCGCGACATCACGCCGCTGCTCGGCGACGGTCCCG
>JBIIDH010000164.1:0-5266 GCA_044238435.1 Ilumatobacteraceae bacterium
GCTGCGAGGCCTACTTCGCGGGCGACACGGTTGCCAACGTCGTCGTCGGCACCAACGACCCCATTCTCAACACCTGCGCCACCGACGCCGGCTCCATCTTGTTCGGGCGTGGCTTCACCGGCCTCGATCAGGCGAGCCTCGAGCAGTTCCCCGGCCACGTGAACCCGCAGGCCGCAACGTTCGACCGGGCCGCGCTCGCCACCGTCGACCTGGCCGTGGCCGAGGGCAAGCTGAACGCCGGCGACACGGTGGGTGTGGCCTACCCCGGCTGCGAGGCACAGACCGCAGTGTTCGAGAACACGCTGAAGCCGGCGCTCGAAGCGGCTGGCGCAACGGTGTCGGCCTTCGCTGGCACGTGCGTCCGCTCGGCGGCCGACGAGGGCACCGCTCTGTCGGAACTGCCCAACGCCGTGCTGCAGTGGAAGGCCGACGGGGTGACCGCCGTGTTCAACCTGTCGACCGGGTTCATCCCCGTGGTGCTGATGATGGCCGAAGCCGACAAGCAGGGTCTCACGCCCACCTGGGTGCTGAACACCAACAACGAGTTCGGGGCGATGAGCACGATGAACCCGCCCGCCGGACAGATGGCCAACGTCATCGCCGCCGGCTGGGCCGCCTCGCTCGACACGTTCGAACTCGACCCGGCCAAGCTGGGCCCGAAGGCGCAGGAGTGCCTCGCCAAGTACGCCGCGGTCGGCTTCCCCGCACCGGGCAACCTCGGTGAACTGGCCTCGCAGCTCGATGTGTGCAGCACGTTCTTCGCCCTCGAGTTGATGCTGGCCGACCTGCCGGGCGCCATCGACCGCGACCAGATGGTGGCTGGGCTCACCGCATCGACGGTCGACACTGCGGCGCTGACCAACTCGGTCGACTGGACCCAGGGTCGTCAGCCCAACGTCACCTACACCAAGGCCGTGTTCGACACGGCGACCGCGCGGTTCGTCTACGTGGGCGATCCCGTGCCCATGCCCGAAGCCTGACCTGCTACGAACAGCACATGGAGCTGGCCCTGCAGGTGCTGGGCGCTGCGGTGCCCACCGACCCGGTGATGCGGGCCGACGGCACCGCAGTGGCGTGCACGGTCACACGCGCCGACCTGGCAGCCAACCGCTGGGACCGGCGCGTGCGGGTGGACGACACCGAATCGGCCGGGCCCTCCGACCGGCACCCGCGCTGGTCGCCCATCGACGACACGGTGGCGTTCATCCGGCCCGACACCCGGGGAGTCGACCAGGTGGTGCGCTGGCCCGACGGTGAGGTGCTCACGGCCGGCGACCACGCGGTGCGCCAGTTCGCCTGGTCGCCCGACGGCACCGCGCTGGCGCTGCTGGTGACCGTGCCCTCCCCCGCTCGCGACGCGGCACCCGGCACCCCGCTCGTCACCTCGTCGCCCGCCTACCTGCGCGATGGCGAGGGCCGCCAGTTGTCGGCGACTGCCCTCGACGTGGTCGATCTCGTCACTGGCGAGACACGCCGCCTGGTGGAACCGCGGCGCGCGATCGGCGACGTCGCCTGGCTCGGTCGCGAAGCGCTCGTGTTCACGGCACCGTTCGACGACCGCCAGTGGCGGTGGGATCTGTGGCAGGTGGGCCTCGATGGCACGGTCACTGCACGCACCGAGCACGGCGCGTGGGAGCGCGCCGCCTGCCCGGTGGTGCTGGCCGACGGCAGCCTGCTGTACGCGGGCGGTGAGAGCGGCCCCGAGCACACCGTGCTGATGATCGACTCGCCGCACAGTGGCCGTCGGCGCGTGTTCCCCGACCTCGACCGCAACATCACCATCGGCATGCCCGCCTACCCGGGGGCCCGACCGATCGTCGACGGCTCGACGGTGTGGTGCACAGCCAACGACCGGGGCGTCAGCCGCCTCTGGTCGGGGTCGCTCGACGATGCTGTGCCCGTCGCCCGCACCCCGCTTTCCGTCGTGGTCACCGGCGCCGATGCGAGGGCCGGCCAGGTGGTGGTCACCGAGGCCGCGGTCGACTCGCCCGGTCGGCTGCGGCGCTTCGGTGACACGGTGGCCTGGCCGAGCAACACCGTCGACGTGCCGTGGACCGTAGAGGAGATCGACGGTGCGGTGCCCTGCTGGCTGCTGCGCTCGCGGCACGCATCCGGCACCGGCCCGGCGCCGCTGTTGGTCGACTTGCACGGCGGCCCGCACAACGTGTCGAACGGCGTGCTCGGCCCAGGCAACCTGCACCGACTGCACCTCGCGCTCGCCGGCTGGCACGTGCTGCTGCCCAACTACCGCGGCAGCGACGGCTACGGCACCGACTGGTACCGCGGGCTCGAGGCCTCGGGCGGTTGGTGCAGCGACGACGTGCTCGACGTGCTGCAGACGGTCGATGCTGCGGTCGATGCCGGCATCGGCGACGCCTCGCGGCTGGCGGTCACCGGCTACAGCTACGGCGGTCTGCTCGCGGCTGCGCTCACCGCCACCGACCACCGTTTCCGCGCCGCGGCACTGGGCGGCGCCCCGGTCGACCTGCGCGCCTTCTCGGCCAGCAGCGACATGGGCCCGGTGCTGTGCGCCCGCGAGGTGGGCGACCCGGGTGCCGCCGACCTGCGTTCGCCCATTCGCCGAGTGGGCGAGGTGCGCACCCCCACCCTGGTGTTCCACGGGGCCGACGACCGCCGCGTGCCCGCCACCCAGGCCGACCAGTGGTACCAGGGACTGGTGCACGCCGGCGTGCCCTGCGAACTGGCGGTGTACCCGGGTGTTCCCCACGGCTTCGTCACCGCCGGGCCGCCGCGCACCGTGCTCGACATCGGCGCCCGCATCGCCGACTGGCTGCAGCGGTGGACGACGCCATGACATCGATCGACTGGCAGGGCGCGACGGTGCTGTTCGTCGGCGACAGTGTCACCGACGCCGGCCGCACCTCGTCGCCGGCGAAGCGGCCATTCGACGAACTCGGAGTGGGCTACGTGCGCTTCGTCGCCCAGCACCTGGGGTCGCAGCGGCCCGAGTTGGCGCTGCGCTTCGTGAACCGCGGCGTCAGCGGCGACCGCACCCGCGAACTCGAACCGCGTTGGGAGCGCGACGTCATCGCCGAGCGGCCCGATGTGCTGTCGGTGCTGATCGGTGTGAACGACTCGTGGCGCGGGTTCGACGACAACGACCCCACCACCGCCGACGAGTTCGCAACGCGTTACCGCGCGCTGCTCGGCCGGGCCCGTGCGGCAATGCCCGCGCTGCGCCTGGTGCTGTGCGAGCCGTTCCTGCTGTTCGAGCAGTCCGGTGAGGAAGGGTTCCGTCGCGACCTCGACGACAAGGTGGCCGTGGTGCATCGGCTCGCCGACGAATTCGACGCCACCCTGGTGCCGTTCGACGCAATGTTCGTCGCCGCCTGCGGACGCATGCCCGCCGAGCACTGGGCCGACGACGGCGTCCACCCCACCCCGGCCGGGTACGGGCTGATGGCCTGGGAGTGGATGCGCTGCACCGGCCTGACCGGCTGACGACCACCGAGCCGTCAGGGCTCGAACACCACCAGTTCGTGCACGTCCACGCGGGGCACCACCACAGTGACCGCACCGTTGTCGAGGTGCACGTCCAACTCGTCGCCGCCGAACACAGTGAAGGCGCGAGTCGCCGTGCCACGCACGGTGAGGCGCACGTCGCGCAACGGGATCGGCTCGCCCAGCGCCTCGATGTGCCCGGTGGGTCGCCGCTCGGCGTGGTAGTTCACCACGTGCACCACCTGCCGGTCGCCCTGCTGGTGCACGACGACGGTGGCCGTGCTGGGTGCGTCGGTGCGCACCATCGGCGCGGGCAGCAGCAGGTCGATCACCTTGCCGACGAGTTCGCGGTGGTGCACGTGGCCAAAGCGCTCGTGCACGGCGAACACGGGCCCGTGCAGGTACGCAACTCGACCCGCCAGCGTGATGGCGGGCGAACTCGCGGCCTCACCGGCCGGGCCGCCCAGCGGGGCCGTGATGAAGTGTGACGAGAAGTGCTCGGGTGTGCGGTCGAAGTGACTGGGCACGGCCGTGGCCAACACCTCGGTGCCGGGTGCGGCGGCCACCCGCACGCCACCGCGGTAGTGCGTGTACGGGAAGTCGAGCTGCACGGCACGCCCGGCCAGACGCGGGTCGCGCACCCGGTAGAAGTCGGGGCTGGTGGTGGTGCGCCCGAGCCGGGTGATGCCGGCCAGATCGCCCACCACGCACCGCCCCGACGCATCGGTGAGCGCCTCGTTGCTGAACAACAGTGCGCCACCCTGCGCCACATGGGCGCGCAGCATCGCTTCGATCGTGTCGTCGGCAGGCCCCTGGTCGGGCACGACGACGAGGTCGTAGCGGCCCGGTTCCCACGTGTCGCGCGTGACCACGTCGAAGTCGTGGTGCAGTTCCAGCAGCATCCGCGCGCACCCGTCGAGGTGGTCGTTCTTGGCGTTGCGGCCGCGGCGGTAGTGCCCCGGGTGCTGCACCAGCACGGCCACCTCGGGCACGGGTCGCGCCCCGGCCACGAACGGTTCGGCCTGCTCGACCGCGGCGAACACCTCGCCGATCACCCGGTACACCGCGGGTTCCAACCGGCCACGACTGGGCAGTTGATCGCCCACCGACACCCGCCCGCCGGCAGCCAACACCTGGGCGGCGTCGTAGCGCAACGCGTCGGGATGCTTCAGGCCGCCCCAATCGGCCCAGCTGAGCGCGAAGCGACCGGTCATGCCCAGCATCGGCAGCCCGAGTGTACGGCCGAAGCGGGCCCACAGCGGAAAGAAGCCGTACCCCCACCCGCCGGTGGGCAGCGACTCGACCTCGAGGTGGGTGTACACGTCGACCTCGTCGGCCAGGTGCATGCCCCAGCGCGAGTTGTAGAACAGGCCCACCTCGGGCCGACGCTCGCGCACGAACGCCGACATCCGCCGCATCCACCGCCGGGCCACGTGATCGTGGAACCGACGACGCAGTGCCGGGTCGGTGATGGCGCCACCCGCGGCCGCGGCGAACTCGCGCAGTTCGGGCAGGCACACCTGACAGGCGCACGCATCGGGGTCGTAGCGCACGATGTCGAAGAAGAAGCCGTCGAGCGGATAGCGGTCGAGCAGCTCGCCCACCACCGCTTCGAGTTCGTCGGCGTAGCCGCCGTTCACGCACATCGTCGGCCAGTTGCCCCACGGCGCCTCGGTGGCGGGCGGGCGCACGAGGGTGCCGTCGAGGCGCACCTGCAGCCACTCGGGATGGCGTTCGGCGGCCGACACGTTCCACCCCACGGTCACGTACACCGGCGTGGCGATGCCCGCGGCGCGCAACGCCC
>JBIIDH010000165.1:0-5208 GCA_044238435.1 Ilumatobacteraceae bacterium
AATGGCTGAACGCCCGCTCCATCGCCACCGCCGCCACCCCCTCGGCCGATGTGCCGCCCGCGGCAGCGCCGCCGGCCTGAGCGAGTCGCGGCAGCCCGCCAGGCCCGAATTCAGGCCAGGATGCCGGCCTCGCCGGCCCGCACCTGCGCTGCGTAGAGCCCGTCGCGCACCATCAACTCGTCGTGCGTGCCCTGCTCGGCGATGCGGCCGGCGTCGAGCACCACGATGCGGTCGGCGTCGCGCACGGTGGTGAGACGGTGGGCGATGACCAGCGCCGTGCGGCCACGCAGCGCATGGTCGAGCGCCTCCTGCACGTGCGCCTCGTTCTCGTTGTCGAGGTGGCTGGTGGCCTCGTCGAGGATCATCACCGTCGGGTTCTTCAGCAGCAACCGGGCGATGGCCAGGCGCTGCTTCTCGCCACCGCTCATGCGGTAGCCGCGCTCGCCCACCAGCGTGTTGTAGCCGTCGGGCAGCGAGCGGACCGTGTCGAGGATGCGGGCACCGCGGCAGGCCTCGTCGAGCTCGGCGTCGGTTGCATCGGCCTTGGCGTAGCGCAGGTTGGCGCCGATGGTGTCGTGGAACAGGTGTGGGTCCTGGCTCACCACACCGATCGCAGCACGCAGCGACGACTGGGTGAGGTCGCGCACGTCGTGCCCGTCGATGCGCACCGCGCCATCGCTCACGTCGTAGAGGCGGGGGAGCAGCGACGCCAGGCTGGTCTTGCCCGAACCCGACGACCCCACCAGCGCCACCGTCTCGCCCGGCTCGAGCACCAGCGACACGTCGACCAGCACATCGCGGTCGGGGTCGGTGCCACCCAGCGCAGACGGCGCCTCGAGCGAGCGCACCGTCACGTCGGCAGCCGCCGGGTACCGGAACCGCACGTGGTCGAGCTCGATGCGGCCCACCGGGTCGACCAGGTCGACCGCACCCGGCCGGTCGGTGATCGACTCAGGCGCGTCGAGCACCTCAAACACCCGGTCGAAGCTGACCATCGCCGTCATCAGATCCACCCGCGCATTGGTGAGGCCCGTGAGCGGTTGGTAGATGCGCTGCACCAGCGCCGCGAGCGTGACCAGCGTGCCGGCGGTGAGCGCACCATCGACCACGTAGAACGCGCCGATGCCGTACACCGCGGCCGCACCGAGCGCGCCCACCAGGCCCAGCGCCACGAAGAACACCCGCCCGTACATGGCCGAGGTGATGCCGATGTCGCGCACCCGCGCCGCCCGCGAGCGGAACAGGCCGACCTCGTCGTCGGCCCGGCCGAACAGCTTCACCAACTGCGCGCCCGACACGTTGAACCGCTCGGTCATCTGGCTGTTCATCTCGGCGTTCACGCTCATCTGCTCGCGTGAGATGGTCTGCAGGCGCTGGCCCACCCGCTTGGCCGGGATGATGAAGATGGGCAACACCACCAACGCGATGAGAGTGAGGCGCCACTCGAGAAGGATCATCGCGGCCAATGTGGTGACCAGCACGATGACGTTGCTGACCACACTGCCCAACGTGCTGGTGACCGCGGTCTGCGCACCCACCACATCGTTGTTGAGCCGGCTGATGAGCGCACCGGTCTGGGTGCGGGTGAAGAACGCCACCGGCATGCGCTGCACCTTGGCGAACAAGGCCGATCGCAAATCGAAGATGAGCCCCTCGCCGATGCGCGCACTGCACCACCGCTGCACGATGGCCAGCAGCGCGTCGAGCAGGGCAGCCGCCACCACCAACCCGGCGAGCACGGCGATGAGCCCACGGTTGGCATCGGGGATGGCCGTGTCGAGGATGGCCCGGAACGCGAACGGGGGCACCAACCCGATGAGCGCGGCAGCGAGGATGGCCAGCAGGAACACGACGATGGTGCCCCGGTAGGGCTGCGCGAACCCCCACGCGCGACGCACCGACCCACGACGCAGCTTCACACCCTTCACGGCATCGGAGTCGCCGGGCATCATCATGTGGGGACCCATTCGCATCGGGAGAACGATACGGGCATGTCGGCCCTCCCTGAGGGGCCATGGGCGTCAGGACCGACGACACACCGCCCCCGCAGCACCGGGTGACCTGCCGATAGCCCTGGACTCACCGCTCGGCACCCCGCCGAGCGGCGTCCAGGAAGGAAGGTCACCACCATGAAGAAACTCATCTCCGGCCTCGCCATCGCCTCCGCGCTCGCCGCGGTGCCCCTGTCGGCATCGGCCGCCACGGGCGACCCGCACGACGGCACCCCGGCCAGCGCGAACGCCTGTCACGGCCAGTTCGTGGCGTACTTCGCGTCGCATGGCATCGCCACCCCGGGCCAAGCGGCCAAGTGGCTCAGCGAGTACACCGGCACGAAGGTCACCGCCGGCGACGTGAACAAGGTCGTCGCCGACATCTGCGACATGATCCACGAGGTCCCCGGCTGACCGATCGGTCCGTCGGCGTGGGGGAGATGGGCGCCCGCCTCCCCCACGGCGACCCGGGCCATGCCGCCCACCCGTCGGGCAGCCGCCTCTAGGCTGCTGGCCCATGCGCTCTCGCCAGTTCGTCCGCCTCGCCGCTCTCGCCCTTCCGTTCGCACTCGTCGCCGCCGCCTGCAGCGACGACCTGTCGCCCACCGTCATCGAGAGCGCCGATGCCTCGGGCTCGACCGTGGCGACTACCCCGGGCGACACCACCGCACCCGGCGACACCACCGCACCGAGCGACACCACGGCACCCAGCGAAACCAGCGCACCCGAACAGGGCGGAGGCGTGCCCCTGCCCGACAGCAGCGCTGCGTTCGGCTGGCAGCCGTTCGGTTCCGACGAGGCCGGCCCCGGCGCCGTCGAGACCGGCTCGCTGACCGTGCCCATCGACTACGCCGACCCGTCGAAGGGCTCGTTCGACCTCTACGTCGCCCGCCGCCAGGCCAACAACCCCGACCAGCGCATCGGCAGCCTGCTGGTGAACCCCGGCGGGCCCGGCTTCGGTGGCAGCGACTTCGCCGTGTACGCCGACCAGATCTACAGCGAGACCCTGCTCGACCACTTCGACATCGTCGGCTGGGACCCGCGGGGCACCGGCCTCACGTCACCCGCCATCGACTGCGTCGACGACTACGACCTGTACTACGCCGGCACCGACATCACCCCCGACGACGACGCCGAGCGTCAGCAGATCATCGATCTCGCCCAGGAGTACCAGAACCTCTGCGCCGAGAAGAACGCCGACATCATCCAGTACATCGGCACCAACAACTCGGCGCGCGACATGGACGCCATCCGCCAGGCGCTCGGCGAGGAGACGATCTCGTACTTCGGCTTCAGCTACGGCAGCGAACTGGGCGCCACCTGGGCGACGCTGTTCCCCGACACCGTGCGCGCCGCCGTGCTCGACGGCGCCGCCGACCCCGACGCCGACTTCATCACCAGCGGCCTGCAACAGACCGCCGGGTTCGAGAACTCGATCGCCACGTTCCTGGAGCAGTGCAGCGAGAACAGCGACTGTCTGCTCCACAACGACGGCGACGCCGAGGGTGCCTTCGACGCACTGATGCTGTCCATCGACGACGAGCCGATCCCGAGCGTGGAGGGCCGCCCCGACGTCACCCGCAGCATGGCCCTCACCGCAGTCGCCAATGCGATGTACGGCCAGTTCCTGTGGCCCGAACTCGAGCAGGCCCTCGCCGACGCGCAAGACGGCGACGGCGCCGGGCTGCTGCAGTTGTACGACGACTACTACCAGCGCCAGGAAGACGGCACGTACGACAACTCGCTCGAGGCCTTCCAGACCATCTCGTGCATGGATGCCTCCGAGCGGCTGACAGTGGAGGAGGAAGACGCCACCGCGGCGCAGTTCATCGAGGTGGCGCCGCGCTTCGCCCCTGGCACCACCGGCTCGTACTTCTGCTCGTTCTACCCGCAGGCGAGCGACCCCCGGGTCGACATCACGGGCGCCGGTGCCGGCCCTGTGCTGGTGGTGGGAACCACCGGCGACCCGGCCACCCCGCTGAGCAGCACCGAGAACATGGCCAAGGCACTCGAACAGGGTGTGCTGCTGGTGGTGGTCGCCGACCAGCACACCGGCTACGGGGTGAACCAGTGCTCGTACGACGTGGTCGACGGGTACCTTGTCGACCTCACCGTGCCCGACAACGGCGTCCGCTGCGAGTGACCCGGGTCTGACCGTCGGCGCTGACCGGCGCCGGTCACACCCTGCCGGCCGCGACGAGCAACCCGACGGTGGCCAACACCACCGGCACCACGAGCCCCAGGCCGAACAACCGGCCGAACCGACGGCCACCAACGGCAAAGCCGAGCACCACCTTCACCACCGTGTTGGTGGCCAGTGCCGCACCGATCGCACCCACCGCCGTCGAGCGCGCCAGGTTGCCGTCGGGCACCAGCGACACCATGGCCAGCGCTGTGCCGTGCGCATCGGCCAGGCCCGCCACCGCAGCAGTCAGCACCGCAGCCGCGCTGCCGAACTGCTCCTGCAGGATGGCCGAGACCAGCACGGTGGCGGTGAGCACGAGGGCGATGACGAGTGAGGCCATCAGCTGCAGCGGACGGCGCTGGGCCACGGTCACCTCGTCGAGTTCACCGTCGCCGGTGCGGCGGGCCAACCACCACACCTCTGCGCCCAGCACCAGCGCGGCGGCCGCCATCGCGGGAAGCAGCGCCACGGCCACTCGCCGGTCGACGACAGCCACGATGGCCACCACCTGCACACACGTGGAGATGCTGGCCGCCAACGCACCCGCTACCGCCGGCCGCATCTGCACCGGTGCGGCGTGCCGAGCAGCGCGCGCCAGCACCGCCGTGGTGGCGGTGGCCGACACGAATCCGCCGGCCAGCCCCGTCACCACCAGACCGCGACGCGGCCCGAGCACGCGTGTGCCCACGTAGCCCACCCAGCCGAGCCCGGCGAGGATGACCACCAGCCGCCACAGCTCGTTGGGGTTGACGACACCCCAGTGGTCGATCGTGCGGTCGGGCAACAGCGGCAGCACGATGAGCGCCATCGCGAAGTAGCGCAACGCGTCGTCGACCTCCACGTCGGTGACCACGTCGCGGAGCAGGTGGTGCACTCGGGTCTTCTGCTCGAGCAACAGTGCCACCGCCACACCGATGCCCGCCGCCACCACCACGTCGCGCTGGCAGTAGGCGCCCAGCAGATACGCCACCACGGCCGCGATCTCGGTGGTGGTGCCGCGATGCACGCTGCTGGTGCGCCAGTAGCCGGCCA
>JBIIDH010000075.1:0-17861 GCA_044238435.1 Ilumatobacteraceae bacterium
TCGGCGAGATCCTCGGCCGGTTCGAGGCCAAGAACCTGAAGATCGTGGCCATGGACCTGCGCTCGCTCGACGCCGACACGCTGGCCCGCCACTACGAAGAGCACGTCGGCAAGGGTTTCTACGCCGACCTGGTGCAGTTCATGAGCCGTGGTCCGGTGGTCGCCCTGGCGCTCGAGGGCCCCGAGAACACCTGGGAAGTGGTGCGCACGATGATGGGCGCCACCAACCCGCGCAACGCAGCCCCCGGCACCATCCGCGGCGACCTCGGCATCTTGTTCACCGAGAACCTGGTCCACGGCAGCGACTCGCTGGCCTCGGCCGAGCGCGAACTCGGCATCTTCTTCCCGAACCTGTAACAAACAGAGGCCGGGGTACACTCACCCGTCACGTTTCGAGCGAGGAGGTCGACGACATGGCGAGAAGCAATCCGCTGGCGCTCGGTCGCGACCTCGCCATCGACCTCGGCACGGCCAACACGCTCATCTATGCCCGCGGGCAGGGTGTGGTGCTGAACGAGCCCTCGGTCGTGGCGATCGACATCACCGATGGCCGCCCCGTGGCGGTGGGTATCGAGGCCAAGCGCATGATGGGCCGCACCCCCGGTCGCATCAAGACCATCCGGCCCCTCAAAGACGGCGTCATCGCCGACTTCGAGGTGTGCGAGAAGATGCTGCGCTTCTTCATCCAGAAGGTGCACGCCAGTCGCTGGAACAAGCCGCGAATGGTCATCTGTGTGCCGTCGGGCATCACCGGTGTCGAGCAACGCGCGGTGCAGGACGCTGCCGAGTACGCCGGAGCCCGCAAGCCCGTGCACATCATCGAAGAGCCGATGGCAGCAGCGATCGGCGCCGATCTGCCGGTGCACGAGCCCAGCGGCAACATGGTGGTCGACATCGGTGGTGGCACCACCGAGGTGGCCGTCATCTCCCTGGGTGGCATCGTCACCGCGCAGTCGGTGCGCGTCGCCGGCGACGAGCTCGACGATGCGGTGCTGCAGTACCTGAAGAAGGAGTTCTCGCTCGCCATCGGCGACCGCACGGCCGAGGAGATCAAGGTCCACATGGGGTCGGCCTGGCCGCTCGACAACGAGCTCACCGCCGACATCCGAGGCCGCGACATGATCAGCGGCCTGCCGCGCACGGTGGCCGTCACCACTGAGCAGATCCGCGAGGCGCTCGCCGAGCCGGTGTCAGCCATCGTCGACGCGGTGAAGACCACGCTCGACAAGACCCCGCCCGAGCTGGCCGCCGACATCATGGAGCGCGGCATCATGCTCACCGGCGGCGGCGCGCTGCTGGCCGGTCTCGACGTGCGGCTCGCCCACGAGACGGGAATGGCCATCAACATCGCCCACGAGCCGCTGTACAGCGTGGTCATCGGGTCGGGTCGGGCGCTCGAGAACATCGATGCAATGCGGGGGCTGATGTCGCTCGGTGGCGACGAGTAGTCGGCGGTAACGAGTGGCCGTCTACTCGATGGGCCGGCGTCGGGCGATCGTCCTGCTCGTGCTCACCTCCATCTTGCTCATCACCCTCGACGTCCGCGGCAGCGCCATGATCGACCGCACGCGCAGCCTGTTCTCGCTGCTGATCGAACCGTTCGACACGGCAGCCCGCACGGTCACCCGGCCCGTCCTCACTGCGTGGCACGGCATCGCCGACTACCGCGATGTGCAACGCGAGAACGAAGCACTGCGCGCCGAGATCGACAACCAGCGTGGCGCCATCATCGAGGCGCGAGCGGCCATCCTCGAGTACCAGGAACTGCTGGTCCTGAACCGGCTGATGGGCTCGAGCAGTTTCCCGAGTGTCACCGTGCAGGTGCAGGGCGACGCGCCGGGCAACTTCCAGAACACGATCGAGATCAACAAGGGCAGCATCGACGGGATCGCCGTCGGTATGCCGGTGGTGAGCGGTGCGGGCCTGGTGGGCAAGGTCACCCAGGTGTTCCCCAACTCGGCCATCGTGCTGCTCGTCGTCGACCCCGGGTTCAGCATCGGCGCGAAGGTGCTCACCCCGCTCGGTCCGATCACCGTCCCCAGCACCACACTGCCGTTGCGGCCCACCGAGCAGGCGGTCACCACATCGACCACCACCACCACGCTGCCGCCGTCGGCCACCACCAGCACCACGGTGCCATCGCCGCGCGACCCACTGGCCCCGGTGGAGGTGAGCACCACCTCCACCCTGCCCGCCTCGGTCACCGCCACCCCGCTCGAGCCCATCGAGGTCCTGCGCGAGACCGGCCTGGTGTTCGGTCAGGGCGCCAAGCGCCCGATGGTGCTGCGGTTCATCGACGACTCCGCCACGACGGGACGCATCGCCGTTGGTTCCACGGTCGAGACCGCCGGTGGCCTCCGCTCGAACGCCCCGCCCGGCATTCCCATCGGCACCGTCTCGGCCGTCACCCAGCAGAGCGGTTCGCGGGTGCCGATCATCGAGGTCGAGATCTCGGCCGGCGACCTGTCGAAGCTGAACTTCCTGCGCGTGCTGCTCTACGTGCCCAACACCAGCGGGAGCTGAGCGCGCGTGCGGTCGTTCCTCACCGGGCCGCTCGTCCGGCTCTTCCCTGTCGGCCTGGTGGTGCTGGCCATCCAGCGCACCGTGCTCACCGAGGTCACCCCCTTCGGCGTGGTGCTGCCGCTGGTGCTGGCGCTGTCGGCCTCGGCGGGTGCCGGTGCCGGATCTGAACGCGGTGCCCTGGCCGGGTTCACGTTCGGTCTGATGTACGACCTGGCCACCGGCTCGCCGTTGGGTCTGACGGGTCTGGTGTTCGGCCTCTCCGGGTTCATCGCCGGCTACGTGCTCACCATCACCCCCACCCCGCAGTGGTGGTTGGCCGCCATCTTCGCGGCAATCGGTACGGCCGTGGGCGAGTTCGTCCAGCCGATCGCCCGGCTGATCATCGGCCAGGAGGGCTGGTTCAACGATCGGCTGTTCGTCATCGTGCCGGTGGCGGCCACCTTTGCGTTGGTGACCAGTCCACTGCTGGTGCCGATCGGACGATGGTGCATGCGGGTGAAGACACCGAAGTGGAAGGTGATGAGCGAGTGACGGCCGCGCGCCCACTTCGCAGCCTCGATCGGCAAGACTGTCGCCATGGCCGGTGACCGTCGAAGCAGCCGTCTCGGCGTGCTGGCCCTCGTGGCGGTGCTGCTGGTGGGAGCCGTCAGCACCCGGCTGTGGTTCCTGCAGACCGTGCAGGCCGACACCTACCAGGCCAAGGTCGACTCGGCGAAGACACGCGAGGTGTTCATCGCCCCTGAGCGCGGCCGCATCTTCGATGCCGACGGGCGAGTGCTCGCCGACAACCAGCGGGTGCTGGTGGTCACCATCGACTGGGACGTCATCCGTAACCGCCCCAAGACCCGGGCAGCGTTGTTCGACCGTCTGTCGGGCCCGCTCGGTATCCCCATCGACGAACTCGAGCGGCGCTACAAGGTGGGCGAGAAGTTGTACGACCCGCTGCTGCCCATGCCCATCGCCGAAGACGTCGACGAAGAGCGGGTGCAGGTGCTGTTCGAACGCAGCGAGGACTTCCCCGGTATCGGCGTGACCGAACAGTGGCGCCGCGTCTACCCGTATGCGCCTCTGGCCAGCCATGTGGTGGGCTACATGGGCGCGCTCACGAAGGAGAACATCGACCAGTACCTGGCGCTCGGCTACAACCGCAACGAGCGCGTCGGGCAGTTCGGCGTCGAGGCCAGCATGGAGCCGGTGCTGCACGGCACCTGGGGCAAGCAGGTGTGGGAGATCGACGCTGCGGGCAACACGGTACGCCTGCTCGACGAACTGCAGCCGGTGGCCGGCAACGACGTGCAGCTGAGCATCGACCTCGATGTGCAGCAATACGCCGAGCAGGCGCTCGAGACCAAATTGCTCCAGCGCCGCGACCTGCCCACCGACAAAGCGGAGTGCAACTGCGCCGACCTGGCGGCCCACAACCCGATCGACCCCAAGGGTGACGGCCTCGAGCGGGTGTACTCGAGTTCGAAGGAGTTCGGCAACCAGGAGTGGATCCAGTACAAGGCGCCGGCCGGCTCGGTGGTGGTGATGGACCACTCGAACGGTCAGGTCGTCGCGATGGCGAGCTATCCCACCTTCGACAACCGTTGGTTCAACGCCGGCATCAGCAAGCAGAAGTTCGACCAGATCTTCCCGCAGACCGAGGATCCCGACCGTTCGATCCTGGTGAACCGGGCGGTGCAGGGCCGCTACAACATCGGCTCCACCATCAAGCCCTTCATGGCCTTTTCGGCGATGCACAGCGGGCTCATCGGCCCGAACGAGGAGTTCCTCGACCAGGGCATCTACAAACTCACCTCGATCGACGAGGACACCTGCCGCAGCGGCGTGCGCTGCGAATTCAAGAACGCTCTCGACCCGTACGGCAAGCCCAGCCAGTACGGCCCCGTATCGGTGGAGGAAGCCCTCGCAGTCAGTTCCGACGCGTACTTCTACCGGCTGGGCGAAATGTTCTACACACTCGAGGGGCGTCGCGATGAGCTGAAGGCCGACCTCGAGGAGTTCGGCTTCGGCGCCGACACCGGCATCGAGTTGCCGTACGAGTGGGACGGCCGGATCCCCGACGATGCGGTGAAGAAGGAACTGGTCGACAAAGGCGTGCTCGCCAAGGGCGAGGCCGACTTCTTGGTGACGGGCGACCTGGTGCAGGTGTCCATCGGTCAGGGTCTGTTTGCCGCCACACCGCTGCAACTGGCCACTGCATACAGCACGATCGCCAACCGCGGCTTCCTGATGGTGCCGCACGTCGTGAAGGCCATCTACGCCCCCCTCACCCCCGACCGGGCACCGGCGATGGCCGACCTGGCCGCTGGCGCCGTGGTGGAACGCTTCGACCGGGCCGAGGTTCGCCTGCAACTCGACATGCCCAACGAGTTCCGCGACCCCATCGTCGCCGGGCTGACGCGTGTCATCACCGGGCCGGGCGTCGAGTACCCGAAGGGTCGAACCCGCGCCACCACCGGAGAGAAGCTGTTCAAGGACTACCCGAAGGACGGCATCATCATCGCCGGCAAGACGGGTACTGCGCAGGGCGCCGGCCAGTACCCCTGGAACGACTCGTCGGTGTTCGGTGCGTTCAGCCTCGACGACAACCGGCCCTACACCGCGGTGGCCTACCTCGAAAAGAGCGGATACGGCTCGAAGGCCGCCGCACCCGTGGTGAAGTGCATCTTCACGCTGCTGAGTGCCCGCGGCCTACCCGATCAGGTGCTGCCGAGCGATCCACTCGACCTCAACTCGCCGTACGCCGCTCCACCCAAGCAGTTGGCCGACCAGTCGTGCCTGGGCGGGTACGACGGCTCCATCCGCGAGTAGCTCGCCATGGCCATCACACTGCGCCCGCGCAAGCCCGATTCGGGCCTCGGCAACATCCGGTCGAGCCCGAGCGACCCCAGCCGGAACATCGACTGGGTGCTCATGGCAGTGCAGATGTGCCTGGCGGTAGCCGGATGTTTCGTCATCTACTCGGCATCGCGGACCAAGCAACTCGATCCGTTCCAGTACGCCACCAGGCAGGTGGTGTTCCTCATTGCCGCCATCATCGCCATGGCGGTGGTGATGGCCGTCGACTACGAGATGCTGCGCGAACGGGCGCGGTTCTTCTATGGCGTCACCATCATGCTGCTCGTGTTGGTCATCCTCGCCGGCACGGTCAGCGGCGGCGCGCGCCTCAGCTTCGACCTCGGCCCGCTGAAGTTGCAGCCCGCCGAACTGGCCAAGGCCACTGTCACGTTGTTGTTGGCCGCCTATCTGGCCGAGGAACGCAGCGACGAGGTGTCGTACCCCCGCTTCCTCGGCGGCCTCATCATCGTGGGTGTCCCCGTGGCGCTCATCATCTTGCAGCCCGACCTCGGTTCGGCCTCGGTGCTGGTGGCCATGGCCATGGGCATGCTGCTCATCGCCGGGGCGAAGGCGAAGTACATCGCCCTCATCACAGCCATGTCGGTGGCCACCGTCGGCGCGGCGCTGGCCAGCGGCATCATCAGCACGTACCAGATCGGCCGTATCCGGGTGTTCTTCAACCAGGACACCACCGACCCCCGGCTGCTCGACTACGTCTACCAGCCGCGCAACGCCATCCGCGCCATCGCCACCGGCGGGATGACGGGCAAGGGATGGTTGAACGGGCCGATCACGAACGCTCCGAACGACATCCCGGTGCAGTGGGCCGACTTCCCGTTCTCGGCCGTTGGTGAGCAGTTCGGGCTCGTCGGCTGTGCCGTGGTGCTGGCCCTGTTCGCCATCGTGCTGCTGCGCATCTGGCGCATCGCTCACCTGTCACGCGACGCGGTGGGCACCTATCTGTGTGCCGGGGTGTTCACGATGATCCTCTGGCAGGTGTTCCAGAACGTGGCCATGACCGTCGGCCTGATGCCGGTCACCGGGCTACCGCTGCCGTTCATCTCGTACGGCGGATCCAGTCTGGTGACATTCTTCGCCCTGCTCGGCCTGGTGCAGAACGTGCACATGCGTCGGTACCGCTAGTGCGCCCGCACCAGGGGTGAAACCGGCCGGACAAGTGAACTGCGGGTAGACTTCGGGCGAAGGTCTCCCTCGTCACGTCAGGTCAGCACCTTGCATTCCGAAGCCGGGCCCTGTGCCCATCCTCACCCAGCACTCATGCTCATGACGCTGTTGGTGAGCCCCCTCCAACTGTTCACCATCGACGCCAGTGCGGCCCATGGCACCCCCGCCGGGCCGCCGCGTCGTCGCGCCCCGCAGGCTTGCCGGCGCGTCAGAAGGGATCTGTTCCATGGACGACTCCGTCACCGACACCACGGGGGCCGACCGGCCTCTGCACGACGACCCGACGGGCACGACGCCCGCCACGTCGGCTGCTGAGGCATCGGCGCAGCCTGCGGGCGACGACGATCTGGGCGACCCGACGGTCCGTCCGGCAGCCAAGAAGCGCCGCCGCGGTTCGCGGGGCGGCAAGGGTCGGAAGCGGCCGGCTGCAGCAGGCGGTGCCGCGGGCGACGACGACGACGACGATCTCGACGACGACGATGACGCCGAGGACGCAGCCGCTGACGCCAGCGACAGCGCTGCCCGCCCGACCCCTGCCCGCCCGACCCCTGCCCGCGATGGTGGCGCCTCCGTCGACCCGGTGGAGCTGCCCGAGCCGATGCGCGAAGGACGCCCCTCGCCGGCAGCGGCCGAGCAGGCGCTGGTGCGCCGCCCACAGATCGGCGACACCCGGCCCGCGCCCCCGCCCCCGCCCGGTGGGCCGGTGGTGAAGCCCGCCGGCGAACGGCAGTCCGGCCAGCGCCAGTCCGGCCAGCAGGGCCAGCGCCAGGCCGGCCAGCGTCAGCAGGGCGAACGTCAGCAGGGCCAGCGCCCGGCCGGCCAGGGACAGCAGGGTCAGCAGGCAGCTGCCCAGAGTCCGGGCCAGCAGGCTGCAGCGGGCGAGACGTCGGCGGCGAAGAAGCGCCGCCGCGGTGGCCGTGGCAAGTCGAGTGGTGCGGTGAAGGCGGCGCCTCTGGTCGGTGTCGAGGTCGACCCGGAGGTGCTCGAGAAGCGTCGCGGCCGCGAGCGCAACGGCCGTCCGGTGGGCCGCTACCTGATGTGCGTCCAGGTGCGCCCGAACCTCACCCAGGTGGCAGTGCTCGAAGGTCGCAACCTCATCGAGCACTACGTCAGTCGTCCTGCCGACGACGTGGCGCAGATCCACGGCAACATCTACCTCGGCCGGGTGCAGAACGTGCTGCCTGGTATGGAGGCTGCGTTCGTCGACATCGGTACGCCCAAGAACGCCGTGCTCTACCGCGGCGACGTGCAGTACGACGCGGAAGACATTGTCGAGAAGTCGTCGAACCTGCGCATCGAGCAGATGCTCAAGGCCCGCCAACTCATCATCTGCCAGGTCACCAAGAACCCCATCGGCGCCAAGGGAGCGCGGCTCACCCAGGAGGTGTCGCTGCCGGGCCGGTTCGTGGTGCTCATCCCGAACTCGAAGACCTACGGCATCTCCAAGCGCCTGCCCGAAGACGTGCGCAAGCGGTTGCGCAACATCCTCGACCGGGTGAAGCCGGCCGAGCACGGCCTCATCGTGCGCACCGCGGCCGAGAACGCCACCGAGCACGAACTCCGGGCCGACATGACCCGGTTGCTCGACCAGTGGAACGCCATCGAGGCCAAGGCGAAGCGGGCCAACAGCCCCACGCTGCTGTACCGCGAGCCCGAGTTGGCCGTGCGGGTGATCCGCGAGGAGTTCAACGCCGAGTACCGTGGGGTGGTCATCGACGACCAGCGGCTGTTCGACGACGTGAAGGACTATGTGTCGGCCTTCAACCCCGAGTTGGCCGACCGCATCGAGTACCACGACGCTGCCGTCGACGGCCTGCCCCTCTACGAGCGGCACCACATCCACGAGCAGATCCACAAAGCGCTCGACCGCAAGGTGTGGCTGCCCAGTGGTGGGTCGCTCATCATCGAGCACACCGAGGCGCTCACCGTCATCGACGTGAACACCGGCAAGAACGTCGGCACCACGAACCTCGAGGAGACGGTGTTCCGCAACAACCTCGAGGCCGCCGACGAGGTGGCCAAGCAGCTGCGTCTGCGCGACATCGGTGGCATCGTCGTGATCGACTTCATCGACATGGAGATCCGCGAGAACCGCAAGAAGGTGGTCGAGGCGTTCCGCAACGCGTTGGCTCGCGACAAGACCCGTACCCAGGTGTTCGACATCTCCGAACTGGGCCTGGTGGAGATGACCCGCAAGCGCATCGGCGAGGGTCTGCTCGTCAACTTCGCCGACCACTGCCCCAACTGCGAGGGCCGCGGCGTGGTGATCGACCACGATCTGCTGCTCTGATCGTCGCCTCGGCGTTGGTCGCAGGCCACGCGGCCGCTAGAGTCGCCCATTGCTATGTACGCAGTGATCGCTTCCGGTGGTAAGCAGCAGAAGGTCTCCGAGGGCCAGCAGCTGCATGTCGAACTCCTCCATGCCGAGCAGGGCAGCGACGTGTCGCTGCGCCCCGTGCTCGTCGTCGACGGCGACACCATCCTCGCCACCCCCGACCAGCTGAAGGCCGCGTCCGTCACCGCCAAGGTGGTCGGTCTCGCCAAGGGCCCGAAGATCGACGGTTTCACCTACAAGCGGCGCACCAACCAGCGCCGTCGGTACGGTCACCGCCAGCACTACACCGTTCTCGAGATCACCTCCATCACGAAGGGCTGACCCGACATGTCGAAGACCAAAGGTGGCGGCTCAACCCGCAACGGCCGCGATTCCAACGCCCAGCGCCTCGGCGTGAAGGTGTTCGGCGGCAGCAAGCTCAACGCCGGCACCATCATCGTCCGCCAGCGTGGCACCAAGTTCCACCCCGGTAAGAACGTCGGCATCGGCGGCGACGACACGCTGTTCGCCCTGGTCGACGGTTCGGTCGCCTTCGGCGAGCGCAAGGGCCGTCGCGTCGTCGACGTCATCCCCAACGCCTGACCCGGCACCCCACTTCTTCCTGCGGAACCCGGCCGTCGTGCCGGGTTCCGTCGCGTCCGGGCCGAGTACGGTGGGCTCGTGCGAGATGCGGCGTCGGCAGCGCGAGTGAGAGGTCTGATCGATCTCACCAACCTCGACTCGGCCTGCACTGCGGAGGCCATCGAGCATCTGTGCGCCCGGGCGGTCGATCACCAACCGGCAGTGCCTGCGGTGTGCGTATGGCCCGCCTTCGTGGCCCAGGCGGTCGGCCTGCTGCAGGGCAAGGGCGTGCGCGTGGCCACGGTGGTGAACTTTCCAGCAGGAGGCACCGATGTCGAGGCCACGGTGGCCGAGACACAGGCGGCGCTCGCCGACGGAGCCGACGAGATCGACCTCGTGCTCCCGTACCGGGCCTTCCTGGCCGGCGACGTCGTCACGGCCGCGGCCATGGTGCGAGCGGTGCGAGCAGCGGTGCCGGTGCCGCACCACCTGAAGGTCATCCTCGAGACGGGCGGGTACCCGTCGCAGGTCGAGGTGCGTGCTGCGGCCGACCTCGCCATTGCCGAGGGCGCCGACTTCGTGAAGACCTCCACCGGCAAGACCGACCGCTCCGCCACGCCCGAGGCCGTGCGCACCCTGCTCGAGTCGATCCGCCACTCGGGGCGGCCGGTCGGGGTGAAGCCCTCGGGTGGCATCCGCACCCTCGACGATGCGGCGGCGTACCTGGCGCTGGCCGATGAGGTGATGGGCCCCTCGTGGGCCACGGCCGAGACGTTCCGGTTCGGTGCCAGTGGACTGCTCGACGCGGTCGACGCAGTGCTCGACGGGAGGACCTGATGCTGCCGCAGGAGATCATCCGTGCCAAACGCGACGGTCGCGAGCTGAGCACCGAGCAGATCGACGACTTCGTCGTCGGGCTCACCACGGGCGCGGTGGCTGAATCGCAGGCGGCGGCGTTCGCCATGGCCGTCTACTTCCGTGGCATGACCACCGCCGAGGCGGTGGCCCTGACGCGGGCGATGACCCGCAGCGGCGCGCAGCTGACGTGGGCGCTCGACGGGCCCGTGCTCGACAAGCACTCCACGGGTGGGGTGGGCGACACGGTGAGCCTGATGCTGGCCCCACTGGTGGCGGCCTGCGGTGGATATGTGCCGATGATCTCCGGGCGTGGCCTCGGCCACACGGGCGGCACCTACGACAAGTTCGAGAGCATCCCCGGCTACCGGGCCACCCCGTCGCTTGCCGAGTTCCGGCGGGTGGTGGGCCGCGTCGGCTGCGCGATCATCGGGCAGACCGCCGAACTCGCCCCGGCCGACAAGCGGCTGTACGCGATCCGTGATGTGACGGCGACGGTGGAGAGCATTCCGCTGATCACGGCATCGATCCTGTCGAAGAAACTGGCTGCCGGTCTCGACGGCCTGGCGATGGACGTGAAGTTCGGCAACGGCGCGTTCATGGCGAAACGAGCCGATGCCCATCGGCTGGCCGAGAGCATCGTCGGCGTCGCCAACGGGGCGGAGGTGCGCACCACGGCGCTGCTCACCGACATGGACCAGCCGCTGGCCAGCGTTGCGGGCAACGCGCTCGAGATGGCGTACGCCATCGACTACCTCACCGGCGTACGACGCGAGCCGCGTCTGCACGAGGTCGTGATGGCGCTGGGAGCCGAGATGCTCGTGCTCGGCCGGCTCGCCCGCACCCCGGCAGCGGCCCGGAAACGGCTCGATCGGGCGCTCGCCGACGGATCAGCGGCCGACCGGTTCGGTCGCATGGTGAAGGCGCTCGGTGGTCCGGGCGACCTGCTCGCCCGGCCGTGGAAACATCTCGAACGAGCCCCGCTCGAGGTGCCGGTGCCTGCGCTGCGAGCCGGCATCGTCGGCCGCATCGACACGCGCCAGGTGGGCCTTGCCGTCGTGGTGCTGGGCGGAGGGCGCACGCGGCCCACCGACCCTGTCGACCACGCCGTCGGGCTCACCGACCTGGTGGCCGTGGGCTCGCCGGTCGCCGTGGGCGAGCCTCTGGCGCGGGTGCACGCCCGCACCGAGGCAGCCGCCGCCCAGGCCGTAGCCATGGTGCAGGCCAGCTATCGCGTTGCGAGCCGGGCGGCCGTGGCGGCCCCCGTGGTGGCCGAACGCATCAGCGGCTGACCCGACCGGCGTCAGCCGTAGAGGTCGACGCCGCGGGGCAGTCGGTCGGGGCCCCATCCCAGCAGAGAGGTGCCCTGGCGGCAGGCGAATCGGTCGGTCATGCCGCCCACGTAGGCGACCGCCGCATGCAGCGCCGCGGCGCTGCCGGCATCGACCGAATCGACGCCCGGGATGAGATTGGGACGGTCGGCGTAGTGCTCGACGAGGGCGCGCAGCAGTGCCACCACCGCCGCTGCCTGATGCTGTGAAGCCGGTCGCAGGTAGACGTGCTCGTAGTTGAAACTGCGGAACGCCGCCAGCGCCTCGGCCACCGGTGCCGTCATGCCGATGCGACCCGACTGAGCTGCGGCATCGATCATGCCGGTGATGAAGGCACCGATCTGTTGAGCACGGCGGGTGCCGCAGCGGTCGCGCACCACGGCAGGCAGCATCTCGGCGGTGACGACACCGGAGGCCACTGCGTCTTCGAAGTCGTGGCAGACGTAGGCGATGCGGTCGGCCCAACTGACCACCTCGCCTTCGGGGGTGGCCGGCGCCGGGCGGCTCCACGAATGGTTGCGGATGCCGTCGAGCGTCTCGACACACAGGTTGAGCGGGGCGAGCGTGACGTCGGCGCCCCACTGGGCATGGTCGAAGCCGCCCTCCACGTAGATGCCGAGGGCGTCTTCGCTGGCGTGGCCGCCGGGGCCGTGGCCGCAGTCGTGCCCCAGGGCGATGGCCTCGGTGAGCGCGGTGTTCAACCCCAGCACCCGGGCCACCGACACCGCCACCTGGGCCACCTCGAGCGCGTGGGTGAGCCGGGTGCGCTGGTGGTCGTCGGGGAACACGAACACCTGGGTCTTGCCGGCCAGGCGACGGAAGGCGGCGGCGTGCAGGATGCGGTCGCGGTCGCGTTCGAAGCACGTGCGCCACGGATCGGGTTCTTCCTCCACCGCCCGGTTGCCGGCCTCGGCCGAACGGGTTGCGAGCGTTGCCAGGGTCTGGTGCTCGGTGGCTTCGCGGGTGCGTCGGTCGAGCAGGTCGGGTGAACCGCTGCCGGCCCACGAATCGGCATGGGCGAGGCGCACCCCGGCATCGGCCTGGTGGCCGGCCATCGTGGAGGCCCAGCGTTCGGCGCGTTCGGCGATCTCGGCGAGGTGCTGTGGATCGGGCCCGGTGGTCACATGCCCAGGGTAACGAATGGGTGTGGCGTGCCACCGGTAGCCTCGGGAGGTCCCTATGAGCGGTTTCATCGACGAAGTCCAACTGAATGTGCGCGGTGGCGACGGTGGCGCGGGCTGCGTGTCGTTCCGTCGCGAGGGTCCGGTCGCGTTCGGCGGGCCCAACGGTGGCGACGGTGGCGATGGTGGCGACGTGTGGCTGGTGGCCGATCGCAACGTGTCGTCGCTGTTGGCGTTCAAGGACCATCCGCACCGCCGCGCCGTGAACGGTGTGCACGGCAAGGGCAAAGACATGCACGGCCGGCGCGGCGAAGCACTCGAGGTGCACGTGCCCGAGGGCACCATCGCCTACGACATGTACACCGGCGAGCTGCTGGCCGACCTGGCCCACCACGGCGACCGGTGGCGCGCCGCGCAGGGTGGGCGTGGTGGCCGCGGCAACGCCAAGTTCGCGTCGAACCGGCGCCGGGCGCCGAGCTTCGCCGAGCAGGGCGAGCACGGCGAAGACCGCTGGTTGAAGCTTGAGCTGAAGCTGATGGCCGACGTCGCCCTCGTGGGGTTCCCCAACGTGGGCAAGAGCACGCTCATCAGCGTCATCTCGGCGGCGCGGCCGAAGATCGCCAACTACCCGTTCACCACGCTCGAGCCGAACCTCGGTGTGGTCAGCATCGACGACGACACCAACTTCGTCGTCGCCGACATCCCCGGTCTCATCGAGGGTGCCAGCGAGGGACGCGGTCTCGGCCACCAGTTCCTGCGCCACATCGAGCGGGCGCGTGTGCTGTGCATGATGGTCGACCTCGCTCCCGACCACGACACCCCGCCCGAGGAGCAGGAGCGCATCCTCCTCGAGGAACTGGGCAACTATCAGCCCGACCTGCTCGAGCGTCCCCGGCTCACCGTGGGCACCAAGGCCGACATGGCCGTGTTCCCGTGGGACGGCGAGTCGATCTCGGCCATCACCCAGCAGGGTGTGCGCGCGCTGGTGGGCCGCCTGGCCGCGCTCGTGGCCGAGGCCCGCGCCGCCCAGCCCGACGAGCCCGGCATCGTCATCATCCGCCCCGACGTCGAGGGCGGCCGCGTCGAACGCCTCGGCGACCACGAGTTCCGTCTCGTCGGCCGCCAGGTGGAACGGGTGGTGGCGCTCAACGACGTCACCACCCCCGAAGCCATGTCGTACATCGACCACCAGTTGGAGCGGCTCGGTGTGCCCAAGATGCTCGCCAAGGCCGGGGCTGCGGAGGGCGACGTCGTGTGGATCGCCTCGTTCAGCTTCGAGTACCAGCCCTGAGAGTCGTGTCGTGAGAATCGTCGCCAAGATCGGAACGTCGTCGCTCACCGACCCGCTGGGCGTCATCGACGAGGGCGTCATCGACACGCTGTGCGCCCAGCTGGCGACCCTGCGCCGGGCCGGCCACGAGGTGGTGTTGGTCAGCAGCGGCGCCATCTCGGCCGGTGTGGCGGCACTGGGCCTCGGCGCCCGGCCCACCGACACGCTCACCCTCCAGGCGCTCTCGGCGGCCGGTCAGAGCCGCCTCATGGAGGTGTACAACCGCTGCCTCGGCGCACGCGGGGTGGTGGCCGCCCAGGTGCTGCTGGTGCCGCACGACTTCATCGACCGCAACCAGTACCTGCACGCCCGCAACACGATGGTGCGCCTGCTCGAACTGGGGTGCATCCCCATCGTGAACGAGAACGACGCCATCGCCAGCGACGAGATCCGCTACGGCGACAACGACCGCATCGCGGCGCTGGTGGCCCACAGTCTGGCGGCCGATCTGCTGGTGCTGCTCACCGACATCGACGGTCTGTACACCGCCGACCCGCGTACCGACCCTGCCGCCACCCTGGTGGCGCGCGTGGCAGCCGACGACCCGTTGCTGTCGGTCAGCGCCGGTTCCACCGGCTCGAACCGGGGCAGCGGCGGAATGGCGTCGAAGCTGTCGGCGGCGCGCATGGCGTCGTGGAGCGGTGTGCGGGCGGTCATCGCCCGGGCTGCCCGGCCCGACGTGCTCGTCGACGCGGTCGCCGACCTCGACGTGGGCACCACGTTCATGCCCAACGACCACCGACTGTCGGCACGCAAGTTGTGGATCGGCTTCGCCAGTCAGGCCGAGGGTGCGGTTGTCATCGACGACGGCGCTCGCCGGGCTCTGGTCGAGCGCGGTTCGTCGCTGCTGCCCGCCGGGGTGGTCGACGTGCGCGGCCACTTCGACAACGATGCCATCGTCGAGATCGTCGGTACCGATGGCGTCGTGGTGGCACGGGGCATGGCGCTGTCGGGTGCCGCCACACTGCGGTCGATCAGAGGTCGGCGGACCACCGAGATCGAGCCGGGCATCGCCCACGAAGTGGTGCACCGCGACGACCTCGTCGTGCTGGTCTGAGCCTTCGAGCTCCGCTCACGACCGGCCGAACTTGGCTGCGAAGCGGCTGCGCACCTGGTCGAGTTCGGGTACCCGGAGCAGCACGAGCACACCGATGTAGGTGGCCACGCCCACCGTGCCGGCCACGATCACGCGGGCCAGTGCGGCCAGGCCCACATTGCCGCCCACGACGCGTGCCACCACCCACATCACCTCGGCCATCACCACACCGGCCAGCAGCATCGGCGCGATACGACGCAGCGTGCCACCCACCGGGAAGCCGCGCACTTTGTAACTGAGCACCTGCATCGACCACACCGAAGTGACGAGATAGGCGATGGCGAACGCCAGGCCGAGGCCGAGCACCCCGAACCGCTCGTACAGCACCCACGCCAGCACGATGTTGACGATGTTCTCGAACACATTGATGACGAACGGAGTGCGGGTGTCCTCGTGCGCGTAGAAGCCGCGCAGAGCGAACAGGTAGAGCGAGAACCCGACGAGGCCGACGGCGAACCCACCGAGCGCGCGACTGGTGTTCAACGCCGCGGCTGCGGTGAAGTTGCCGTGTTGCAGGGCCATGCCGATGAGTGGTCGGCGCAGCACGAACATGCCTGCAGCGGCGGGCACGGTGAGCAGTGCGATCAGCCGCAGGCCGAGCGACATCCGGTCGGTGAAGGCGGCCCGGTCGCGGGCCTTCACGCTGGAGGCGAGTTCGGGGGTGAAGGTGGTGACGATCGACATGGCCAGCAGGCCGTGGGGGAGCACGAAGAAGATGTACGCCTTCGAGTAGGCATCGGGCCCACCGCTGCCGGGCTCGGCGAGGTTCTGCACCACGATGATCGCCAACTGGTTGGCCACCACGTAGCCGAAGGTCCAGATGCTCATCCGCAGCAGGCGCTTCACGGCGGGGTGGCGGAACTCGGGGTTGAACCCCATCGGCACCTCGGCGGCGCGCAGGGCGGGAAGCAGTGCCAGCGCGGTGACCGCGATGCCGAGGGTGGCCCCGAGGCCCAGCGTCCAGGCAAGCCGGTCGTTGCTGAGCACTTCCACCAACTGCGGCTCGCGTCCGTCGAACTCGTTCCACACCAGCAGGAGCGAGATGATGATGATCACGTTCGACAGCACGGGCGCCCAGGCAGCGGCGAAGAAGCGCCGGCGCGCCTGCAGCAGTGCGGCGGCGAGCGCCGTGAGGCCGTAGAAGAAGATCTGGAACAGGAAGATGCGGGCGAGCGTGGTGCCCGCCTCGCGGAACTCGGCGGGGTCGACGCCGGAGTGCACCCGGATGGAGAACATGCGGAACACCCACGGCGCAGCGATGACGGCCAACGTGGTGAGACCGGTGAGCGCGACCACCGCGGTGCTGACGATGGCCGTGGTGGCCCGGTCGTCGCGGTCGGTGGCCTGTTTGGTGAACATCGGCACCAGCGATGCCGACAGCACACCGCCGAGCAGCAGTTCGTAGATGGCGTTCGGCGAACTGTTGGCTCCGTTGTAGGCGTCGGCCAGTGCGGTCTGGCCGATCACCATCGCGAACACCGCCACCCGTGCCAGACCGGTGAGTCGCGACAGCAGCGTGCCCGAGGCGACGACGACGTTGTTGCGCAGCAGGCTGCTCACATGGCCACCGGGTTCCGCACGCCCCAACACTACGCGCCCGTTCCCTCGCCCTCGGTGCCGCCCCGTGCCGCCCGCGTCTCGCCCGCGTGTCGCCCACTCGCCCCAGGCTTCGTGAGCCCAGGTGCCCCTGGGGGCGGTCGCCGCTCACGAAGCAATGGGGTCGGTGAGCGAAGGCCGGCCGTGAGCCGGTCTCTGCTCACGGATGGATGGAGTTGTGTGGGGGTGGGTGGTGCCGGCGGTACCGTACGAGCGCTTCCCCCGAGTGTCTGCGAATCGCCCTGTTGCGGCGACCGATCGATGGGGGCATGCCATGCCTGCATTCACCTGTGCACTTGCCGACCACTTGCACGATCACTACGGCTACACCACGACTGAGCGGCTCCGCACACTCGGCCTGACTGATCACCAGCGCGAGGCCCTGGTCGCCGACGGCCTGTTGGTTCCCTTCCTCCGTGGTGTGTATCGGGCACGTTCCACCCCTGATTCGCTCGAGGGGCGGTGCCTCGGCATCTGTCTGGCTGATGACCGAGCGGTCATCACCGGCCGCGCCGGCGGTCGGCTGTGGGGTGTTCGCCGAATGGGCTCGTCATCGCTCATCGAGGTGCGGGTACCGCACTTCGCCAACACGCTGTCGCATCCCGACATCGTCGTCCGGCGCTGCAACCTGCTCGAACCGGTCGATGTGGTCGAACGGGCGGATGGGATCAGAGTGGTGAGCCCGCCTCGGTTGGCCTTCGACCTCGCTCACCCACTCGACGACATCGATCTCGAGTCGGTCATCGAGCAGATCATCGACCACAAGTGGTGCACGGCCCAGACGTTGCACGACACGGCGCAACGTCTCTACCACCCGGCGCGTCCCGGTTCGGCCCGCTTCGTCAGGGTGCTCGGCCGACGACCGATCTGGATGAAGCCAGCCGACTCGCACCTCGAGGTGGTGCTGTTCGACGCGCTGCGGCGCGCCGGGCTGAAGGGGATGGAGCGTCAGGTGCGGATCGATCTGCCAGGGGGCTGGGTGATCCATGCCGACATTGCCGTTCGAGCCTGGAAATGGGCGATTCCGATCGACCATGTCACCTGGCACGGCGGCCGGTTCGACGCGCAGCGCGACAAGGAGAACG
>JBIIDH010000166.1:0-5198 GCA_044238435.1 Ilumatobacteraceae bacterium
GGTTCTCGAGCTTGGCGATGATGCGCACGTTGGGGTTGGGCGACAACTGGCTGACATCGACCATGGGCGTGTTGCCGATCAGGTCGAGCACGCTGGTGGCGGGGATCATGGCGTCAGCCTCCTTCCGGGGGTGTGCTGTGCGGGCAGCGACGGGGTTCTCGAGCACCGACATGGCTGGCACAACCTCCGTCCCGTGCGACTTCATTCCGAAAAACCGGATCTGGTGGATAAATCAGATCGGATCAGTCGACAATCTAGTCGACGGATCGGGCGTCAGGCGATGCCGATCGGCTCTTCGCTGATGTGACCATCGACGATGCGGTAGCTGCGGCTCTCGGGCGCGCCCCGCTTCAGGCTGACGATCACGTAGTGCCAACCGGGGTCGGGGGCCTGGGCCACGTCGGTGGGGCTGGGGTACGGCTCGCTGTGGGTGTGGCTGTGCACCACGCCGATCACCTCGAGGCCCTCGTCGTCGGCCTCGCGCTCGGCCCGCAGATGCTGCTTCGGGTCGATGGTGTACAGCTTCGCCGAGGCGGCGAGGTTGGTGCACGGCACGAACCGGCTGACCCGGCTGCCGCGACCCACCAGCAGGCCACACGCTTCGAGCGGATAGCCGTCGTACATGTGGCCGATCATCGCGGCGAACGCTGCGGGCGGGAACACGAGGGGCGGGTGCTGCACGGCGCTGCAGGGTACCGCCTGGCGCCGGTTGTGTCGCCGGGTGGCCCGCACCCGCATCACCGGGTGGCTTCCCGGGCAGGTGAACGGAGGGTTAACGTCGGGCCAGTGCTGACCGCCACCCTGCTCGCCCTCGGCGCGGCAGTGCTGCATGCCGGGTGGAACCTGTCGGTGAAGCAGAGCGGCGACCGCTTCCTCGCCCTGTGGGGCCAGTTCTCCATCGCCGGCGCCATCTCGCTGGTGCTGTTGCTGCTGCTCGGCGGGCTGCCCGCCTCGGCCTGGCTGTGGGCCGGCGCCTCGGGCCTGGTGCACCTCCCCTACTGCTGGTTCCTCGCCCGCGCCTACGACCACGGCGACTTCTCGCTCGTCTACCCGATGGCCCGCGGCGGGGGCGCGTTGCTGGCAGCCATCGGCGGCGTGCTGCTGTTGGGCGACGACCTCGGCTGGCTGTCGTTCACCGCCGTGGTCACCGTGGCCGTGGGCCTGTTCCTGCTGGCCGGCCGGGCCCGCGGCCCCGAGGTGGCAGCGGCGTTGACGGTGGCGCTGACCATCGGCGTGTACTCGATCACCGACGCGAAGGGCATCCGCAGCGCCGACACGCCGCTCTACACGTTGGCGTCGTTCGCATCCACCGGGGCGGTGCTCACCACCTTCTGCCTCGCCTCGGGGCGCAGAGCCGTGATGACCGTGGCGCTGCGGGCCAACTGGAAGCGGTACACGGTGGTGGGCATCGTGTCGTGCATCACCTACGGCATGGTGCAACTGGCCTGGCGGCTGGCGCCGGTGGGCTACGTCACAGCCATCCGCGAGTCGAGCGTGCTCATCGCGGCCTTCGCCGGTAGTCGCATGCTGGGCGAGGAGGGTGGCCGACGCCGGATGATCGCTGCGACGGTGGTGCTGTGCGGGCTGATCCTCCTGGTGGCGGCCCGGTAGCGTGAACGGCCCATGGCCGGCGCGCGAGACAACGGGAAGAACCCCGGGAAGAAGATCATCGCCTCCAATCGGCGCGCCCGACACGACTACGGCATCGTCGACGAGATCGAGTGCGGCATCGTGCTCACCGGCAGCGAGGTGAAGGCCCTGCGCGAGGGCCACGTGCAGATCGCCGACGCGTTCGCCCGCATCATCCAGGGCCAGGTGTGGCTCGACGGCATGCACATCCCGCCCTACCAGTTCGCCCACGGGGTGGGGGCGCACGACCCGAACCGGGCTCGCAAGCTGCTGCTGCACCGCCGCGAGATCGAGCGCATCGCGGCCGAGATCAAGCGCGAGCACCTCACCATGGTGCCGCTGTCGCTGTACTTCAAAGACGGCCGGGTGAAGGTCGAGCTCGGCCTCGGCCGCGGCCGCAAGAAGGCCGACAAGCGCAACGTCATCGCCGAACGCGACAGCCAGCGCGAGATCCAGCGGGCGCTGGGCCGCCAGCGCAAGGGCATGGTCTGACGGGGAGACGCCCCGCCGCGCTTACAGCCAGCCGCTCTTGCGGAACGCCCGGTACATCAGCACGGCCACCACCACCATCCCGCCGATCACGATGGGATAGCTCGCCGCGTAGCCGAGTTCGGGCATGTGCTCGAAGTTCATGCCGTAGATGCCGGCCACCATGGTGGGCACGGCGGCGATGGCCACCCAGGCGCTGATCTTGCGCATGTCCTCGTTCTGCTGCACCGAGATCTGCGCCAGGCTGGCCGTGAGCGCAGCGTCGAGCAGACCCGACAGCGACATGATGCGAGTGACCGTGCGGTCGAGCTGGTCGGCCGCCTCGTTCAGGTCGGCCAGCACGTCGGATGGCAGCTGCTGGCCGATCACGCGGATGAGCCGGTTCAACGGGTCCTGCAACGCATCGACGGCCACCAGCAGTTCGCGCACCTCGCGCTTCAGTTGGTACAGCCGCTTCACGGGCTGGTGGCGGGTCTCGGAGAACACGTCGCGTTCGGCCTCGACGGCGTCGTTCTCGAACCCGTCGAGCGCCGGGCCGTAGTCGTCGATCACGCGGCCGACGATGGCCGTGGCCACGGCTGCCGGGCCCTCACGCAGTCGGGTGGGCTCGGCCTCGAGTTGCGCCCGCAGTTGCGACAGCGGGCTGGCCTGCCCGTGGCGCACCGTCACGATCGCTCGCGGACCGATGAGCACGGTCATCTCGCCCAGCACCAGCAGTTCCTCGGGGTCGTTGTAGCGGGCGGTGCGCAGCACCATCTGCACCGTGGTGCCCTCGATCTCGAGCACCGGCCGGGTGTGCGGGGCCAGCACCGCCGACACCGGGATGTCGTCGAGGTCGAGCGCAGTGCAGATGGCAGACAACTCGTCGGCGCTGGGCGTGCGCAAGCCCACCCACACGAACCCGTCGTCGCGCTGGTGCCAGGCGGCGAGGGCCTCGGCGGTGGGTTCCACCTCGTGGCGGTGGCCCTCCACGTAGGCGGCGCTGTCGACGATCACGCTTCGTAGTGTTGCCGATCCGCCCTACACCGCCCGGCATCATCCCGCCCCGCCCCAGCCCCTCCCCCTCCGTCCGTGAGCGTGGACCGCCTCCACGACCTCCCCCGCTCACCGATGACCCGGCTCCGTGAGCGTGGCCCGGCCCCACGGCGGCCACGGCTCACCGACAGCGGTGGGGGTGGACGGAGGGGCGGGCGGAGCGGAGGGGCGGGCGGAATGGGGACGATGTAGGCGGACGAGCGCCCGACCCTCAGGCCGACAGGCTCCGCGCTGTCTCCGACCGGGGCACGCTGTCGTCGCCGGCGGGCAGGGTGTGCAGCAGCCGGTCGCCCAGGTTGGAGGTGACCCCCAGCCAGTAGTGCTCGTTGCGGTAGTGGTGCCGCCGGTGGTTGCGGGCCAGCCGGGCGTAGTACCGGCTGCGCGGCCGATACGCCGTGTGCACCAGCAGGTGCGTCCACTCGTAGTGCCCGGCCGCGAACGCAGTGGCCACGAACGCCGTGAGATACGGCCCCAGCAACCCGCCGCCCAGCGCCCATGCCAACGGCAGGCTCCACAGCACGGTGAACACGGCGAGGATGCCGAGGAAGATGGCCATCTCGATGCCGCGGAGCATCAGCCACTGCATCTCGGGCGGGTCGAGGTGGTGCTGCCGATGCCCGAGGCCGAGGCCGAGGCGACGGGTGGTGAACGACTCGACCGGCGCGTGCAGCACGTGCCGGTGCAGCACCCACTCCACCGGCCCGGTCATCACCACCACCACGACGGCCATCACCAGGTCGGCCCAGCCCCACGCCCATCCCGCAGCGCCCAGCACCGCTCGCAGGGCGAGTGCCGCCAGCACCACGGGCACCACCACCTGGCCCGAACCCGTGGTGGCGAACGTGCGCGCCGTCGCTCGCTTCGTGGTGAGCGTGTTGGCCCGGGTGACGGGCCCACTGGCGACTGCCTGCATACCGACAACCTAGGCGGGTACGACTGCCTGCGCTCGCCGTGGCACAGTGGCTCATGGACATCGCCCGCATCTCGACAGCCGTAGCCAGCACAGCGCTCGTCGCCGGCTACGTCGTCGGTTCGGGCCTGTGGGTGACAACGGGCGACGCCTGGTACCGCTCGCTCGACCAGCCGCCCTGGCAACCACCCGGCGCGGTGTTCGGCATCATCTGGCCGTACAACTTCGCCGCCCTCATCGCCGCCGGTATCGCCGTGGCGTTCAACGGGTCGCCCGCTGCCCGAACGGTGTGGCTTGCGGGCCTGGCGCTCAGCATCGCCGCAGCACTCGCCTGGGCAAGGCTGTTCTACGCCAGCCATTCGCTGTGGCCGGCCGCCATCGCCCTCATCGCCGCCGCAGTGCTGACCGCGCCCATCGTGGTGGCCGCCTGGAACACCCGCACCTGGGCGGGCGCGATCCTGCTGCCGTACAACGTGTGGGTGGCGCTGGCCGCCTCGCTGTCGGTCGGCTACGCAGTCCGGAACTGAACTGGCGCTGGCAGTGCGCCGATCGGCACGCACTCGTCTCGGCGTCGGGCGACAGCAACCCGTCGCCCGCGGGTGGCTACCGACCGGGCCCTGACAGGGCGATGCGGTTGCCCTCGGTGTCGGCGAACTCGGCCACCATGCCCTGCTCACCCACGTCGGTGACCGGGTACAACACCGACCCTTCACGCTCCAGCGCTCGGGCGAGCGTGGCTGCCACGTCGTCGACACGGAAGTACACGCGGGTGCCGTCGATCGACGGCACGTAGCTGTCGCCCGTCGCCAGGGCACCGCTCGCGCTGCCGGATTCGTCGGCATCGGGGAAGAGCGCCATCGGGTGCCCGTCGATGACGGTGCGCTCCAACTCCATCTCGAAGACGTGCTCGTAGAAGGCGATCGCCCGCTCGATGTCGACGACGGGGATCTCGAACCAGCTCACCAGGGCCATGCACCGATTCTGCCAGGGGCCGGCCACGGGCCGTCTGGCGCGCCTTCGAGACCCGGGAACACTTCGTCACAGCCCGGGGTTACACTCGGCGTCGTTCAACCACGGGGCTGACAGGATTCGACGTCAGTGTCATTGGTCGAGCGTGCGACCCGAGTTGCTCAGA
>JBIIDH010000167.1:0-5188 GCA_044238435.1 Ilumatobacteraceae bacterium
CCGCTGATCGGCAGGACGGCATGCCCGCGCCGTCTGGTGGGCGGCACGTCGGGTATTCGGCATGCTATATATTCCGGAGACGACCCGGGGGTGGGTCGGATCGACGAGGGGGGTCTCCGAGATGGCACGTTTCACGGGCCGCAACGTTTTCGTGACGGGTGCGGGGAGCGGGTTCGGGCAGCGTACGGCCGAGTTGTTCGCCATCGAGGGGGCACGCAACGTGTACCTCGTCGATCGGCTTCCCGAACGGCTGGAGGCAACGGCTGAGCGTGTGGCAGCGGCCGGCGCGAACCCGGTGTCGATCTGCTGCGACCTCGGCGACATGAGCAACTGCGCTGCAGCGGTCGAGCAGGCGCTGGCGGTCGATCCGAAACTCGACGTGATGGTCAGCAACGCAGCGGCGTGGGCCAACGAGCACTTCCTCGACATCACCGATGATTCGTGGCGGCGGGTGCTGTCGGTCGACCTCGACGCGTACTTCGTGCTCGCCCACCGTGCAGCGAATGCGATGAAGCACACCGGTGGTGGGTCGATCCTGTTCACCTCGTCGATCAGTTCGCTCGGGCACGGCCGTGGGTTCACCTCGTACGCCGTGGCGAAGGCGGGTCTGGTGGCGTTGGCCAAGGCGATCGCGGTCGAGTGCGCGCAGTACAACATCCGCGCCAATTGTGTGAGCCCGGGCCCGGCCGACACACAGCAGTCGGTCGATCTGACCAGCCTGGAGTTGATGAACAAGTGGCGCGCTGAGGGATTCCCCGTGGTGCCACTCAATCGACTGGCCTCGGTCGACGACATCGCCCACGCCTTCTTGTACCTGGCGTCCGACGAGGCGCGGTACCTGTCGGGCATCAACCTCATCGTCGACGGTGCCCTCACTGCACAGACCTACGACGTTCCCGATCACTGAACAGGAGACCACGATGATCAAGACGATCGGCACTGCCTACAAGCGCGACGACTTCACCCACGACGAGTTCTTCGACTACTGGATGAACGTGCATGCTCCGATCTCGCGACAGGCGCCGGGCCTGCGCGGCTATGTGGTCACCGAATTGCTCCGCAAGATGGGCGGCGAGTTGGAGGTCGACGGTTTCGTGGAGCAGTGGTACGACGACGAGGACGCTCTCGAGGCGGCGACCAACTCTCCTGCGGGCCAAGCCGCGTGGGCCGATGTGGCCAACTACGCCAAGACGACGGGCACGTTCTGGGTTGCGAAGCAGCACATCATCGTTCCGCCACCGCTGACCTGATCGCTGCAGCGCTGCGACGTTGTTGACACGTCGCCGAGCCGTGGTTAGGGTCAAATAATATAACGATTGCCCGCGGGGGCGGGCGACGGACGAACACAACAGGGGGCTCAGATGACTGAGAACTGGCGGGGCAAGATCGGTGCGATGGAGCCGGCACGGCGCGACTTCTACCTCGAGGGCGCAGCACTCGCGCGCATCTCGGCGGTCGACGAGGACGGATTCCCGCACGTCGTACCCGTTTGGTACCACTGGGACGGAGAGAGCTTCTGGTTCGTCCTGCGCCAGCGTGCCGAAGTGGCGTCGTTGCTGCTGAAGAACCCCAAGGTGGGCATCGTCATCGACGAGGGTTCGGTGAAGGACGAGGCCAACGACCGCTTCTTCGAGATGCCGAAGGTGTGGGCTCAGGGACTGGCCGATGTGGTGGAGGAGCCCAACGTCGGTGGGCAGTGGGTCGACATCGCCTCGAAGATGGCGCTGCGCTACCTCGGGCCCCACGGCCCGGAGTACATCACCGCCTCGCTCAACCAGCCGCGCTGGCTGTTCCGTGTCACGCCGACCGTGTTGAAGACATGGGAGGGCACGGGTTGGGCCAAGCGGTACTGGGTCGAAACCGAGAAGACCTTGTCGTACGAGGAAGCGCACGGCATCTCCGCCAACGACTGAGCATCAGCGATGTCGGTGCAGCAGCAGTTCGATCTCTCCGGCCGCGTGGCCCTCGTCACCGGGGCGTCACGCGGTCTCGGAGTCGCCATGGCAACGGCACTTGCCGAAGCCGGAGCGCGGGTCGTGGTGACCAGCACTCGGCGTGCCGAGATCGAGCACAGTGCAGCCGAGATCGCTGCGGCAACCGGCCGCGAGGTGATCGGTGTGGCGGGCGACGTGTCGTCGGAGCTCGACTGCACGCGCGTGATCGAGCAGACCGAGCAGGCGTTCGGACGGCTCGACGTGCTGGTGAACAACGCCGGGATCAACCTCCGCGGCGCCATCGACGAACTGCCACTCGACGACTTCGCCCGTTCGTGGTCGGTGAACGTCACCGGAACCTGGTTGATGTGCCGTGCAGCCAAGCGCCTGCTCGAGCAGTCGCCTGCGGCGCGGGTGGTGAACATCGGCTCGACCTTCGGCTCGGTGGCGGCATCGAACCGCACCGCCTACACCTCGGCCAAGGGTGCAGTCCACCAACTCACCCGTGCGCTCGCCATGGAGTGGGCGCACATCCCCATCAACGTCAACGCGTTGGCGCCCGGGCCGTTCCTCACCGACATGAACCTCGAGCACCAGTTCTCCGAGCACTCGGTGCGGGTGATCCAGCAGGAGATCGCGTTGAAGCGGTGGGCCGAGATCCCCGAGATCACCGGTCCGCTGCTGTTCCTCAGCGCCGATGCATCGAGCTACGTCACAGGCTCGATCGTCGCCGTCGACGGCGGCTGGACGACGCATTGAGATCCGCAGCGGAGCCGACGAGCAAGGAGGAGCGATGGCGAGCATTGCCGAGGTGAACGGCACCTCCCTGTGGTACGAGCTCAACGGCAGTGGACCGTGCGTGGTGCAGATCGGCGGCGCGGTGAGCGCTCACGAGGGCTACGCCACGGTGACGCCGCGGCTGTCGGAGCACTTCGAGGTGCTCGACTACGACCATCGCGGTTACGGCGAGAGTGCTCGCCCGCGGCAGCGTTACACCATCGACGTGTGGTGCGACGACCTCGTGGCACTGCTCGACCATCTCGGTAAGGAACGGGTGCACGTGCACGGCGGTTCGATGGGCAGCTTCGTCGCCATCGCGTTCGCGTTGAAGTATCCCGAGCGGGTCGACACGCTGCTGCTGGGTGCGGGTGCCGTGGCGAAGTGCGACGGGATGGGGGTGTCGCACTTCCGCGTTTGGCAGCACCTCGCCCGTGCGTACGGTGTGGGTTCGCGAGAGGTGGCCGACGAGTTGGTGAACAAGGCGTTCTCGCGCCGGCACATCGATACCGTCGGCCTCGAGACGTTGGTGGAGGGCATGATCGACTCCGCCAGTCGCAATGCCGACACCGATGTCTTCATCGACGCCTGCCAGGTGATGATCGATGCCGACGTGCGCGCCGGCCTCGCCGACATCGCTGCCCCGACGCTGGTGATGGTGGGTTCCGACGATGTACTCACCCCACTCGACGCGGGCCCAGCGGGTGTGGGTGCTCGTGATGTGGCGGCGATGATCCCGCGTGGCGAACTGCGTGTGTTCGAAGGAAGCGGACACGGCCATTATGTGGAGCAAGCCGACGAGTCGGTGGACGCCATCATCGACTTCCTCCATCGGCACTGATCGACCTCCCCCCGTTCCCGAAAGGCACTCCGATGAGTTATCCCGACATCCGCTCCGACCGCCGCTTCAAAGACGCCCTCACCGGCGGTGAGGTGGTGCGCGGCACGTTCATCACCGTCGGTGGCGCCGAGGTCGTCGAGATCTGCGGTGCAGTCGGGCTCGACTACGTGCTGATCGACACCGAGCACACCCCGGTGGGCTGGGAGCGCATCTCGGCGATGTGCCTGGCCGGGCTCTACTCGGGGGCCTTCCCGATCGTGCGGGTGCACTCGATCGATCGTTCGCTGGCCACCCGCGCCCTCGATGCCGGGGCTCGCGGCGTGATGTTCCCCCAGGTGAGCAACGCCCGTGAGGCCGAGGTGGCGGCACGGTCGTGCCGGTATCCGCCGCTCGGCACCCGCGGTGCCGCCAGCACGCGCAACCAGGCGTGGGGCGTGAACATGCCCATTGCCGACTACCTCACCGCTGCCAACGAGGGTGTGGTCTGCATCGTCCAGGTCGAGACCGCCGCGGCAGTTGCCGAGGTGGAGGAGATGGCCGCCGTACCGGGGGTCGACTGCCTCTTCGTCGGGTTGAGCGACCTGTCGGTCGACCTCGGCGTGCCGGGGGAGTTCCGTCACCCCGATGTGGAAGCAGCGCTCGACCGGGTCATCGCCGCGGCGCGTGCACGCGGTATCGCCGTGGGCGTGCCCATCTCCGACTTCACCCTGGCCGCGGGCTACCTCGAGCGCGGGGTCACCCTGTTCGCCACCACCGACCGCGGCATCGTCGCGACCGGGATGGCGAACTTCCTTCGCAGCATCTGACCCGCGGCCCGGGCCGAGGCTCAGCTCTCGAGACCGTGAGCCTTCTCGAACGAGGGGCCACCGCTCGAGTCGACCCAGTAGCGCTTCGCCCAGCCGACACCCTTCCAGGTCTTCACTTCGTCGGGCACGAGGCGGATGAGCCAGCGCGGCTGCTGCAGGGTCGACTCGAGGTACGACGGACCGTTCTCGCCCAGGTAGCGGCGGGCCATGTCGGCGGCGATCGCCACCCACTGGCCGCCCACGTTCGGGCGCTCGACCACCTCGGCAGTACCGGAGGCGATGATCTTCGGGATCTGGGCCACACTGCCGCTGTCCTCGTCGGGCTTGCCGTGTTCTTTGTCGATCACCACCGACACGCGACCGTCGGCCTCGATGTAGCGGCACCACTCGGAACGCTCGCGGCCGACGAACCAGAAGGCGCCGTCGTGCCACTGGTACCAGATGGGCACCACGTAGGGGGCGCCGTCGGGCCGGAGGACTGCGAGCCGCGCCAGCGCGTCGGAGCCGAGAAAGGCATCCATCTCATCGTTCGCCAGACCGCCCATCGCGCCGCGGTATTCCTCACTCATGGTGTTGTCTCCTGTGGTGTGCGGCCGGCCCAACGGGTCGGCACCATTGCCTCGACCTCGCTTACGTTATAGCATCCGCCGTGTGACGATCACCACAGCGCCGAGTGCCGACACCATTGCCGTGTCGATCCGCGATGTCCACCACTCGTATGCGCGCCGCTCGGCGCTGTCGCTCGGCGGCACCTCGCGCACCTCGGTGCTGAAGGGCATCTCGCTCGACATCCCGGCGGGCAAGACCCTCGGCCTCGTCGGCGAGTCGGG
>JBIIDH010000168.1:0-5125 GCA_044238435.1 Ilumatobacteraceae bacterium
GCGGTGAGCGTCTGGCTCAGCACGTCGGAGAACACGACGTTCGACGCCTTGAAGCCCGAGGTCGACACGTTCGAGATGTCGTTCGAGATGACGTCGAGCATGAGCTGGTGGTTCTTCATCCCGGAGATGGCGCTGGACATGGAGCGGATCATGGTGACTTCCCTTTACTGGTGAGACTGGCTGGAGAGACTGGCTGGAGAGACTGGCCGGTGAGATCGGCGGGGATCAGCTGGCGGCGGCACCGGCGACCGGTGCCGCGGTGACCGAGCGGATGGAATCGACCGGCACGTCGAAGGTGCCGGCGCGCACCACCATCGCGGTGCCGTCGAAACTGATCGACGAGGCGATCGCCGTCTGGCTGGCACCGTTCGGGTCGAGGAAGGTCACCTGCTTGCCGATGATCGAGCTGCCGAGCGACAGGCGGTTGGCGACACCGCTGTCGGTCAGCACCTGCGAGATCTGGTCGAGCTTGTCGACCACCGACAGCGAGGCCGACTGCGACACCATCTCGGCCGAGTCCATCGGCTTGTTCGGGTCCTGGTAGCGCAACTGCGCGACCAGCAACTTCAAGAAGGCGTCGCGGTCGAGCATCGCCGGGTTGGTCGTAGCACCGGTGGTGGCGCCCGTCGTCGTGCCGGTGGTCGTGCCGGTGGTCGCCCCGGTGCCCGAGGTGGTCGACGAGGAAGTACCGGGACTGGTGGCCGGCGTGCTGGTGGCCGCGGTGACGCTACCGATGGGTGAGATGGACATGGCTTCTCCTCGAGAGACGATCAGATGAGCAGGTCGACGCCGTCGGTCGACGGGGTCGGTCGCGAGCGGACGGTGGCGAGAGGGGTCGTGGCGGAGCCAGCGAGCAGCGAACGCGGGGCACCCATCCGGTCGGCTCGACCCGACGGGGTACCGGCACCCCGTTCACCCGACGAGCCGGGGCCGGAGTGCTGGATGTCGAGCGAGCCCAGCGTGGTGCCGCCGGCCTCGAGTTCGGTGCGCAGCGCCGCGCCCTGACGGCTGAGCAGGTCGCGGGTGGCCTGGTCGGCAGCGTCGAGTGTGAGGTGCACGCCGGAGGCGTTCTGCAGCGCATGCAAGGTGAGCGGCCCGAGGCCCTCGTCGGAGAGGTCGACACTCATCGCTCCACCTGCCACTCCGCCGAGTGCCGCACGATCGCGCATGCGACGCAGTTCGGTCACCCGCTCGGGTGTGGCCGTGGTACTGACGGCCGGGTCGGTCGGTGCAGCAGTGCCCGAGGCGGTACCGGCGCCGGGTGTTGTAGCGCCCGTGCCCGTGCCCGTGCCCGTCGTGGTGGACGAGCCGTCCACCACAGCGGTCGTCGGCGACGCGCCGGGGCGGGCCGAATCGATGCCGTCGGCATCGTGCCCGACATCGGCAACGACTGCCGCCTGCGCTATCGATTGCACTGTCGACTGTGCGGTCGACGTCGGCACCACACCCGGCATGGTCGACGCGGCCGACTCGGCCACGGGGGCCATCGGCTGGCCGGCCGCCGACAGAGCGTCTGCCGGCGATGCACCCGGCGACGCCATCGAAGGCTGCTGCCCGACGGGGGCATCCGACGACGTCGGCTGGGCCACAGCCTCGAGTGGGGTGGGCATCTGCTCGCCCACCGCAGCCTCGAGCGCCTCGAGCGCCTCGATGGTGGTCGGCGACGCGTCGGTCGCCGGAACGCCGGTCGCGACCGGTGCTTCGGGAGAGGGGCTTGCAGGCGCGGTCGTCGTGCCCGGTGCTCCCGGCGCGACCGTCTCGGTGGTGGCGACGGTCTGAGCCCCCGCCGCATCGACGGGCGTCGCTGCCGTGACGGTTGCAGGGACGAGGCTCGGCACGACATCCGACGACGTCGACGGGGGGGTCTGCACCGCGAGCGGGGCGACGATCACCAGCGGCGCCGCGACCGCCGACGGATCGTTCGAGTCGCCGGCAGCCCGCGCCGGCCGTTCGACATCGTCGGGTTCGTCGGTGGTGTCGGCCCGTGCGGCACGATCCGACGAGTCGGTCACTCGATCGGTGGGTTCGTCGACGCGCGTCGACCGACGATCGTCGGCCACGACGTCGCGTTGCCGATCGGCACCGGCTCGCCGGTCGAGTGACGCTGCGGCCGTGTCGGCTCGATCGCCGGCGACGGCCGACGAGTCGTCGGCCTCGATCGTGCGGCTGAACAGCGCTTCGAAGCCGCCGTCGGCCGACGATCCCGCACCACTGCTGCGCGTCGCGCCGTTGTCGCCGAGCGTCGACAGAATCGACCCGGCCATCGTGGCCACGCTGGTGCCGACTGCGGTCATGCCATCCTCCCTGCGGCGGCCCGAACGGCCGTCACATACCGATCTGCTTGCGTTCCGGGGTTCACGCCACCGGCGCGAGCCATGGCGCCGGGGCCGATGTTGTAGGCGCCGATCGCCATGTCGAGCGATCCGAACCGGTCGAGGGCGGTGCGCAGGTAGCGCGCCGCTCCATCGATGGCCGAGCTCGGGTCGTAGGGGTTCACACCCATCGACGAGGCGGTGCTGGGCAGGAACTGCATCATGCCCACGGCACCGGCTTGGCTCACCGCATCGTTCTGGAAGCGCGACTCCACGTACGCCATCCCGGCGAGCACGGTGGGTGGAATGCCCCAGCGGGCACCGGCCTCGTTGAACAGCGCCGCGTGGGGCGTCGCAGTGTTCACCTGATCGGCTCCTGGCACACCGAGAGAGGCGCCGGGCGCCCCGGTGGGCACGGTGGTGCCGTACGCCTGCGCCGCGCCCAGTTCCACCTGACGCACCACCGACCCGAAGTCGGGGATCGTCGCGCCGGCGGCCGTCATGCTGGTGGTCGACGAACCCATGCCGGCTGCTGCGCCGGCCGCCACGTCGGCATACCCGAGGGGCATCGCCGCCACGCTCGTGCCGAGCTGGTTGGTGAGCACCGGCGCGACACCCATCTGCGTCTGGCGGGCTCGGTCGACGCCGAGCCGCGACTCGATGGCGCCGATGCGAGCTTGAACTGCGGCAATGCCTGCAACCGCGCTCATGCGGCGTCTCCGGCAATGGTGATGTCGGCGTCGCGTCCGCGGCGTGCGAGGACGAGGTCGTCGATCTCGTTGGCGGCCAGGCGTGCCGACTCGACCTTCTCGGCCTCGGCAATGCGCTCGGCCAACCGCTCGAGTGCCTCGACGCGCCGGGCGGCGATAGCCCAGTCGGCCTTGGCCACATCCATCGACTCGTGGGTGCGCTCGGTCTCGGCCCGCAACGGGTGCGTACTCAGCAGCCCGGCGGTCACCTGGGCGTGCCGTCCGGCCAGATGATCGGCGTTCACGCCTCGCGCCACCGGTGCGGCGAGTTCGTCGATCATCTCCCACGTGCGCCGCTCGACAGCGACGGCGTGCTGGTGATCGCGCCGCGTGCGGGCCAACTCGCCACGCGCGCTGCGTTCCTGCAGATTGCGGATGCGGAGTACCGCTGCGAGCCGCTTCTGGTTCACTGCCAACCGCCCATGCGACCGACGGTGTTGCCATTGCCCGGACTGGCAAGCAGGTTGCCCAGCCGTTCGAACGACTGCGCCGCGTTCCAGTGCTCGTCGACGAACTGGCACAGGAAGTCGCGGATCGGCTCGCGCAACGCCACCGCCCGGTCGACGACCGGGTTGGTGCCGGGCACATAGGCGCCGATCTCGATCAGGTCGCGCGCCTCGGCCTCGGCCGCCATCAGCTGGCGCAGTTCGCCCATCAGCCGGCGCTGCTCGGGCGTGGTGACCGCGCCCGACACACGCGAGATGGAGGCCAGCACGTCGATAGCCGGATAGTGGTTGGCGTGCGCAAGTTTGCGCGACAGCACGACGTGGCCGTCGAGGATCGACCGGGCGGCGTCGGAGATCGGCTCGTTGTGGTCGTCGCCATCGACGAGCACGGTGTACAGGCCGGTGATCGAGCCTCGCTCGGCCGCACCTGCCCGCTCGAGCAGGCGGGGCAGCAGCGAGAACACGCTCGGCGGATAGCCGCGGCTGGTGGGCGGCTCGCCGGCCGACAGGCCGATCTCGCGCTGGGCCATGCAGAACCGGGTGAGCGAGTCCATCATCAGCATCACGTCGTTGCCCTGGTCGCGGAAGTACTCGGCGATCCGTGTGGCCACGAAGGCGGCGCGCAGACGCACCAGGGCGGGGCTGTCGGAGGTGGCGATCACGAGCACCGACCGGGCGAGGCCCTCGGGCCCGAGATCGCTCTCGACGAACTCGCGCACCTCACGGCCACGTTCGCCGATGAGCGCCACCACGTTCACGTCGGCCGCGGTGTTGCGGGCGATCATGCCCATCAGCGTCGACTTGCCCACGCCCGAGCCGGCGAACACGCCCACGCGCTGGCCGCGACCGGCGGGGATGAGGGTGTCCCATGCCCTCACGCCGAGCGACATCGGCAGGTCGACCTTGGCGCGGCGCAACGGGTGCGGCGGCTCGCCGTCGATCTCCACGTCGACCAGACCGGGGATGGGTCCCTTGTCGTCGAGCGGGCGACCGAGGGCGTCGATCACTCGGCCGAGCAACTGCGGACCCACGCCGATCGACGACGGCTTCTCCGAACCACTCACCCGGGCACCGACACGCAGGCCCTTCACCTCGCCGAACGGCATGCAGGTGACCGATCCGGAACCGACCGCCACCACTTCGCCCGCCAGGTCGATGTCGCGGTCGAGCACTCGCACGGTCGCACCGATCGGCAGATCGAGGCCCTCGACGTCGAATCGCAACCCGAGCACCTTGCTGATCGCACCGGTGCGCTGCGGAACGGCAGCGCTGCGGACGGTCTGCAGGATGTCGGTGAACTCGTGTCTCAACACGGGTGCGACGACGGACATGGGGCTCCTGGGGTTCTCGCTCGGTGCCGATCCATGGACACTGGCGGCGCCATCCCTGGTGCGCCTTGCCTGCAATCGTCCGGATTTCCCGGTGCAGTCACGAAGGTCGGTGGGTGCTCGGTGGGGGATTCCCCCACACCCGCCCCGCCGTACTGGCCTGGGGCCGACGCGGGTCAGCTCACGTATTCGTCGGCGCCGCGGGTGATGACGATCTGGCCGCTCTCCTCGAGGGCGCGGATGACACGCACGATGCCACCCTGCGACTCTTCGACGGTCTTCATCTTCAC
>JBIIDH010000076.1:0-17582 GCA_044238435.1 Ilumatobacteraceae bacterium
CCGCTGGCGTTGCGGAACTCGACACCGCACACCACCATGCCGGTGGCCGCCAGCTTGTCGCGCCAGCGCTGGTATCCCCCGCCCGACGCCTCGAGGATGGTCATGCCACCGCCGTGCAGGTGCAACAGGCCGGGCAGCGGGCCCGAGGCCTGCTCGGGGCGGTGCAGGTACAGGGTGATGTCGTTGCCATCGATGCCGCGGATCACCTCGACCGAGCGCACCACCCCCTCCACCGGGGCGAGGTCGGTGGTGAGCATGCCGAAGAGCATGTCGTAGCCGCTCTCGGCGATGGCGTTGAACTCGTGCAGTTGGTCGAGCGGGGAGTCGACTGTGACCGGCTGCGGCGGGGTGCGCTCGGCGAGGCCGATGGGGATCATGGCCGCCACCATGCGCGGGTCGGCCCGCGGATCGTCGGCCAGCGTCAGATCGGGATTGCCGAGTCGACCCGGAAGGTTCGGGTTGGTCATCACTGCCTCATTTCCCCATGGCGGCCCCACGCCGCGAGCCGGAGTGTAGTGAGCCGATATCCGAGGCCGAGACGTCATCATCCGTGCCACACCCCAGGTTCACAGTGGCCAGCATGGCGAACTTCAACGATTCCACGCCATCGAGCCGCCAGGCTCCCCCGCTGTCCAGCGAAGAGATCATCGCCCTCTACGGCTTCGTGGTCCGCCACGTCGGCTACGGCCCGTGTTCGGTGCCGGGCTGCACGTGCACCACACCGAGCACGAAACCCTGGTCGTACACTGCAGGCCTCACCTCGCTCGGCCTACCCGAACTCGTGGTGCTCGGCCCGTCACTCGATGCGGCCCATCACCTGGTGCACGCCGTCGTGGAGGCGCGGCGCGAAGGCCGGTTCAGGCAAGGCACCGGCGATCTCGCCACGTGTTGCACCGATGTGCGCATCGTCGACGTGCCCGACCGCTGGGTGTTGGCCGATCGGTCGCGCATGGCGGCCTGGTTCGAGCACTACGGCACCGACGACCTACCGGTCATCCAGCAGGTGCTGTGGCCCGATCGCTTCGGCTACTTCCCCAACGATGTCGGCAGCCAGCCCGGCTTCCGCAAACGCCAACCCCTGCTGCGCGACCATCCGCTCAGCTACCCGCGCCTCGAGGGCCGCAGTTCGGGCCGCATCCGACGCTGAGCCGTGTGCGCCACCCAGCACCAACGGGAGTCAGGCGCGGGTGATGGAGAACGCTGGGATGACGCGGGGCGCCGCCGACGTGACGTACTCGCCGAACTGCGGCATGAGCACGGCCTGAGCCTGGAGCTTGGCTGCAGCATCGGCCGGGGCGAGCTCGACGACGTCGGCGGTGAAGGTGTCGGTGCGGTACTCCACCGTGATGCGGGGGTTGGCCTTCAGGTTGAAGTACCAGTCGGGATGCGTGGGTGCGCCACCCTTCGACGCGAAGACGTACAGCGTGTCGCCCTCCACCAGAGCGACCAGCGGGATCTCGCGCACCTGGCCCGACTTGGCGCCGATGGTGTGCAGGATGACGAGCGGGTTGTCGCCGAACTGCGCCGCCTTGCCGCCGGTGGCCCTGAATTCCGCGATGATCTGTTCGTTCCAGCTGCTCATACGGTCACGCTACCGACGCGTGTGCGCAACCACCGGCGCCGAGTCGCCTTCGTCACCTGGTCGACACCGCGAGAAGTCCGGCGACGACATCGCTCACCCGGCGGCGCACGTCGATCGACACATCCGGCGAACCGACGCGTTCGAGTTCGATTCCTCGAACGAGTGCGATGAGCGTACGCGCATGCTCGAGCGGCCGAACCACGCCCACCACGTCCAGCATGGCGGCGAGCGCTTCCGACTGTGCGGCCTCCCACCGACGGAGCTCGATCGCCACCGACTCGTGGCGGGCCGCATAGAGAATCATCTCGTACTCGGCGCGCACTCGCAGCGGTTGTTCGAACTCACGGTCGATCACGTGCACGAGCAGATCGACGACGACCTCGACATCGCCGAGCGACAGAGGGTCGACCGGCCGCAACTCGTCGAGTGCCGTCGTGGCCGTCGTCAGGAAGTGCAGAAAGGCTCCGGCGATCAGGTCGTCGCGCGAGGCGAAGTGATAGCTCGTCGAGCCGAGCGACACACCCGCCAGTTCCGCCACCCGACGATGCCGAACCGCATCGAGGCCGTCTTCGGCAATGAGCTCCAGCGTGGCCGTCAGGATTCGCTCTCGGACCGTCTGCTGCCCGGAGGAGCTCTGTTCAGGTGCCACTGTCACGCTGGACGAACGTACAGGACGCCGATACGCTCTGCCCTGTACAGATGTACAGATGACTGGAGGTACGGCGTGAACGTGGTTCTGCTCGGCGCTGGCGGCGGCATGGGTGCCATGGCGGCCCGCCATCTCAGCCGCACCCCCGGGATCGATCGGCTGGTGTGCTCCGACACCACCACCGATGCCGCGTCCCGCACGCTCGCACAGCTCGGAGGCGGCGCGGTCGATGTGCAAGTGAAAGCCGTCGACATCCTCGACCCGACGGCACTGCGCCACCTCCTCGACGACGCCGACCTGGTGCTGAACTGCGCAGGACCGTTCTTCCGCCTGGGCGTGCCCGCAGTCGAGGCGGCCATCGACACTCGCACGACCTATGTCGACATCTGCGACGACCCGGCGCCCACGGCAGCGATGCTGGCGTTGAACGATCGAGCCCGTGCCGCCGGGGTCGGGGCCGTCATCGGCATGGGGGCCAGTCCCGGCGTGTCCAACCTCCTCGCCGCCCGCGCCGCTCGTCATCTCGATGCCGTCCACGATTGCTACACCGCCTGGCCGCTCGACATCCCGGTGCCCGGCTCGACGCACACTGCGACGGACGAGGCCGTCACCGTCGACGGCGGGCCGGCGGCTGCAGCCATCCATCTCATGGAGCAGATCGCTGGCCGCGTCGCCGTTGTCGAGGGTGGCGAGATGACCAGTCAGCCGCCATTGCGCCCCGTCCACTTGCAGTACCCCGGGCGCGCTCTGGGTACCGGCTACGTCGTCGGCCACCCCGAGCCGCTCACGCTCCAGCGTTCGTTGGGCCTCACAGGGTCCAGCGCGTGCCTGATGCTGCTGCAACCCACCACGCTGGCGTTCCTGCGAGGCCTGCAACGCGACCTCGACCGCGGACGGCTCGACCATCACACAGCGGCGTCGGCGATTGCTCGACCTGCCGCGTTGCGATCACTGCGCGCCTGGTTCGGTAGTCGAGGGGTGGCCGACCATGGCGGCCTCCCTGAGTTCTTCGTGCTGCTCACCGGCACCAAGGACGGCGTCCCCACCTCGGTCGGCTGCCATCTCGCAGCTGCACCCCAGGGCATGGACGGCATCACCGCGATCCCGGCTGTCCTGGCCATCCGCCAACTGCTCGAGCGACCGATCGCTCCGGGAGTGCACGCGCCGGAAGCGGTGATCGACCCCGATCAACTGCTCCACGACTTGCTCCCGCACTGCGAACCGGCGGTGGGCTCGGTGGACGAACTGGCACCGCTGGCCATCAGCCCTCGTCCGCGCAGTGCCTGACGCCACGCCCGCTGGCCCTAGTTCACGTTGCGGCTGCGGCCTTCCCAGTACGGGGCACGCAGATCCTTCTTCAGGATCTTGCCGCTGGGGTTGCGGGGCAGGGCGTCGATCCAGTCGACGCTGGTGGGGCACTTGAACCGGGCCAGGCGTTCGCGGGCGTAGTCGATGATGTCCTGCTCGGTCACCTCCGCACCGGGCTTGCGCACCACCATCGCCTTCGCGGTCTCGCCCCACTTCTCGTGCGGCACGCCGATGACGGCCACGTCGGCGATACCCGGGTGGCCCATCAGCACGTTCTCCACCTCGGCGGGGTACACGTTCTCGCCGCCGCTCACGATCATGTCCTTCACGCGGTCGTGGATGTACAGGTAGCCGTCGGCGTCGAGGTAGCCGGCGTCGCCGCTACGGAACCAGCCGTCGGCGTCGATGCTCTTCGCCGTCTCCTCCGGCATGTTCCAGTAGCCCTTCATCACCTGGGGTGAGCGGATCCAGATCTCGCCCACCTCACCCTGCTCGCAGTCGGCGAAGGTGTCGGTGTTGACGATGCGCACCTCCACACCGGGGCCGGGTAGGCCGCAGCTGCGCAGGCGGTGCCGGTTGGGGCCGTTCACGTCGTGGTCGACCGGGGGCAGGTTCACCACCGCGCCGGTGGTCTCGGTGAGGCCGTAGGCCTGCCAGAACTTGCAGCCGAAGGTGGTGACGCTGCGGGCCAGCACCTCTTCGCTGATGGGCGAGGCGCCGTACACCAGCACCCGCAGGCTGCTGAAGTCGGCCTGCTCGACGCCCGGCACCATCAGCATGAACTGCAGCACCGCCGGCACCAGGAACCCGTGGGTGATGCGCTCTTTGCCGATCAGGCCCACCAGCGCGCCCGGGTCGAGATCGCGCATCACCACGGTGGTGCAGCCCTCGTACATGCCGGCCGTCGCCCAGCCGCCGCCGCCGATGTGGAACAGCGGCATCGCCGCCAGGTTCACCGAATCGGGCGACAGTTCCCACAGTTCCTTCGCCAACGGCAGCAGCGCGAAGAAGTTGTCGTTGCTGAGCATCACGCCCTTGGGCCGCCCCGTGGTGCCGCTCGAATAGAGCTGGAACGCCACGTCGTCGGGGGCGCTGGTGGCACCCGGATCGGTGGCGGGCTGGGCCGACACCGCCTCGTCGTAGTCGGCGAAGCCCTCGGCACCGCCGATGACCAGCACGGTGGTGGTGTAGGTGAGGTTGGGCACGATGGCGGCCAGCATGGGCACGAAGTCGGGGCCCACCACCAGCACCTTGGCCTGCGCGTCGTTCACGACGTACTCCACCTCGGGTGCGGCCAGACGCCAGTTCACGTCGACCGTGACGGCGTTCAGCAGTGCAGCGCCGTAGAACACCTCGAAGTGCTCGATGCCGTTCTTGTCGAGGAACGCCACACGGTCCTGGCTGCCAACCCCGGCGGTCGCCAGCAGGTTGGCCACCTGGCCCGACCGGCGGTACAGGTCGGCCCACGACAGGCGGCGGTCGCCCAGGACGAGGCTCGGGTGCTCGGCGCGCTCCACCCCGTGGACGCGGATGATGTCGGCAATGGAAGTGATCGGCGTGTTCCCCATGCGCGAACAGTACCGATCTCGGCAATGGCCTGCGACCACCTGCTGGGCCAGACTGGCACGACGATGCACGCCGACGACCTGATCCCCACCGCCGACGGCACCCGGCTGCGCATCATCCGCCGTGGCCCCGCACCGGCCGAGGCCACCGGACCGTTCGTGCTGCTGGTGCACGGGCTGGCGTCGAACGCACGCATGTGGGACGGCGTGGGCGAGGCACTGGCGGCGCAGGGCTACCGCAGCGCGGCCGTCGACCTGCGCGGCCACGGGCACAGCGACAAGCCCGACCACGGGTACGACTTCGACACCATCTGCGCCGATCTCGCCGATGTGCTCGATGCCCTCGGCGAGGAGCGGGCCGTGTTCGTCGGCCAGTCGTGGGGCGGCAACATCGTGGTGCACGCGGCGCACGCGCTACCCCACCGGGTGATCGGCGCCGTGGCTGTCGACGGCGGGATGATCGAGTTGGCCGAGGTGTTCCCCGACTGGGACGACTGCGCCACCAAACTCCGCCCGCCCGACCTCCGTGGCCTCAGCGCCACACGGCTCGAGGCCGGCGTGCGGGCCATGCACGGCGACTGGCCCGAGACCGGCATCGCCGGGTCACTCGCCAACTTCGAGGTGCTCGCCGATGGCACCGTGCGGGCCTGGCTCACCCTGCCCCGGCACCTGCAGATCCTGCGCGAACTGTGGGCGCACCGCCCGTCGGCGATGTACCCGCACATCACCCGACCCGTGCTGCTGCTTCCCGCCGACTCGGGCGACGTGGCCTGGGCCCACGACAAGCACCTCGCCGTCGAGGCAGCACTCGCCGCGCTGCCGCACGGCCGGGTGGAGTGGTTCCGCCCCGCCCACCACGACCTCCACGCCCAGTTCCCCCGACGCTGCGCCGACGTCATCGTCGAGCACATCCAGAATGGCTTCCTCGTATGACCAACCCACTGCCCCGACTGCTCACCATCATGGGTTCGGGCGAAACCGCGCCCACGATGATGAAGCACCACCGCGACCTCATCAACCGGCTCGGCGCCGACGCACGGGCCGTGGTGCTCGACACGCCCTACGGCTTCCAGGCCAATGCCTCGGAACTGGCCACCCGTGCCCAGGAGTACTTCCGCCAGAGTGTGGGGCACCCCATCGAGGTGGCCGGTCTCACCCGGGTGCACGGCGAAGACCCACTGGTGGTCGAGCAGGCACTCAACCGTGTGCGCGCCGCCGACTACCTGTTCGCCGGGCCCGGCAGCCCCACCTACGCACTGCGCCAGTGGGCCGGCACCCAGGTGCCCGATCTGGTGCGGGCCAAGTTGCGCCACGGCGGTGGCGTCACCTTCGCCTCGGCCGCAGCACTCACCCTCGGCCGCTACACGGTGCCGGTGTACGAGATCTACAAGGTGGGCAACGACCCCACCTGGCTCGACGGCCTCGACGTGCTCACCGAGGTGAACCTGCCGGTGGCGGTCATCCCCCACTACGACAACAAAGAGGGCGGCCACCACGACACCCGGTTCTGCTACCTGGGTGAGCACCGGCTGCAGATGCTCGAAGCGATGTTGCCCGGTGGTGTGCACGTGCTGGGTGTCGACGAGCACACCGGCGTGGTGCTCGACCTCGACGCCGACACCGCCACCGTGGTGGGCAACGGCACCATCACCGTGCGGGTGCGTGGCGCCAGCACGGTGCACGAGACCGGGGCCACGCTGCCCATCGACGCCCTGCGCGACCCGGCGCGTGGCGTGGTGGCCATCGGTGCTCCGGCGGCAGCGGTCGCCGCTGCTCCCGTGCCCGAGGCCGCACCTGCCGCGCCGGCCACGTCGCTGGCCGCCGAGGCCGAGGCGGCCGAGGCAGCCTTCAGCACGGCGCTCGACGCAAACGACGCGGCCGGCGCCGCCCGGGCCGCGCTCGAGCTCGAGGCCGCCATCCGCAACTGGTCGGCCGACACGCTGCAGAGCGACGAGACCGACCGCGCCCATGCCACGCTGCGCAGCATGATCGTGCGCCTGGGCGACGCCGCTGTGCGCGGCCTGGTCGACCCCCGCGCCGTCGCCGGGCCCTACATGGACATCATCCTGGCGCTGCGCACCGTGGTGCGTGCCGACAAGCGCTACGACCTGTCCGACCTCATCCGCGACCGGTTGGCGGCCATCGGCGTGGAGGTACGCGACACCTCCACCGGCGCGGAGTGGTTCCTGGGCGACTGAGACGGCTGCTGCCGCGGCGGGTCAGGCCGCAGCGGGGTGATGGTCGAGGCCGGCCACCCGGGCGCGGGTGCGCACACCGACCGAGATGTACACCGCCAGGAACACGGCGGTGCCGACGAGGATGATGACGGCGCCGCTGGGCACGTCGGCGTACCAGCTGGCGTACATGCCCACCACACCGATGGCAGCACCCAGCACGGGCGACAGCACCAGCATGCGCCCGAACGAGTCGGTGAGCAGACGGGCCGTGGCAGCAGGCAGCACCAACATGGCCGAGATCAGCAGCACACCGACCACGCGAACGGTGACCAGGATGGTGGCCGACAGCATCGCCATGAGTACAGCCTCCATCAGCCCCACGTTCACGCCGCTCACGCCGGCCACATCGGGGTCGAAGATCGAGAACAGCAGGCGCCGGTACAGCAGCACCACCACCAGCACACTGCCCAGACCCACGATCGACACGGCGACGATGTCGCTGGTGAACACGCCCAGCACGTTGCCGAACAGCACGGCGTCGATACTGCGCTGGGCCTGACCGAACCGGGCCTGCAGCGCGAGGCCCATCGCGAACGAGGCAGTGGTGATGACCCCGATGGCGGCATCGGCGCCGATGATGCGCCGCCGCGACACCCGGCCGATCATCAACCCCGAGGTGAGCCCCCAGAAACCGGCGCCGATGAAGAAGTTCACGCCCAGCACGGCGGCCAGGGCCGCGCCGCCGAACACGGCATGACTGAGCCCGTGGCCGATGTAGCTCATCCCGCGCAGCACCACGAACACACCCACCAGGCCGCACAGCGCACCGGTGAGTGCAGCGATGACGAGACCGTTGCGGAAGAACTCGAACCCGAACGGGCTGAGGAGGTCGACCGCGATCATGCCGACAATCGCCGCAGCCGGGTGCGCAACAGTTCGTCGCCGTGTTCCAGCACCACCGGCAGGCCGCCGTGGGCCAGCACCTCCATCGGTGCGCCATAGGTGCGTTCGAGCACCTCGGGCGTGAGCACCTCGTGCGGGCTGCCGTCGGCCACGACGGTGCGGTTGAAGCACACCAGGCGCGGCAGGTGCGCCGCGAGCCCGTTGAGGTCGTGCGTGGTCAGCACGATGGCGATGCCCTGCCCGTTCGGCGGGGCCTCGTTCAGGTCGGCGAGCACGTGCAACACCTCGTGGCGGGTGCGCACGTCGATACCGGCTGTGGGTTCGTCGAGCACCAGCAGATCGGGCTGCTGCACCAGCGCCCGGGCCAGGAACACACGCTGCTGCTGACCACCCGACAGTTCGCGGATGTGGCGGCCGCCGAGGCCAGTGAGGCCCAGCCGGTCGAGCACCTCGTTGATGCGACGGCGTTCGCCTGCCGAGACCCGTGGCCACCACCAGCGGTCGGGGGCGATGCTCATCGCCACCACCTCGGCCACCGTGACCGGGAAGTTCCAGTCGACGGTCTCGAGCTGGGGCACCGATGCGACTCGCAGCCCTGGGGCCAGCGTGACGTGGCCGTGCACCGGACGAACCGAGCCCAGCAGTGCCTTCAGCAGCGTGGTCTTGCCGGCGCCCGAGGGGCCGACGATGCCCACGAACTCGCCGCGGCGGACAGTGAGGTCGACATGGTCGACCACCGGCACCGCACCGTAGGCACAGGTGACATGGCTGAGCTCGACGACGACGTCGTTGCCGGGTCCGGTCACTGCGGGTACACAGCGGTGTCGGGGCCCACATCGGCCACATCGACTGTCGCGAGCGCCGACGGGTCGCCACCGAGCGCCTCGAGCATGGTGACGTAGTTGAACCGCATCAGCCCCAGCCAGGTGTGCTCGGGGTCGCCGGGTTCGCCGAGCAGGTCGTCGTCGCGCAACACGTCGATGTAGCGCACCCCGGTTTCGGCGCCGATCTGCTCGAGCACCGTCGACGGGAACACCTCGCTACCGAAGATGGCCTGCACCCCGGTGCCACGCACCTGCTCGATGAGCGCTGCCACGTCCTTGGCCGACGGCTCGGCGAACGACGACGGCTGAATGGCACCGATGACCGACCAGCCGTAGTGCTTGGCGAAGTAGGCGTAGGCGTCGTGGTAGGTGAGCAGTTGGCGCTGCTCGGCGGGCAGCGTGGCCGTCGCCTCGGCCATGGCCGCGTCGAGAGCGTCGATCTTGGCTGCGAAGGCGGTGAAGTTGGCCTCGTAGGTGGCGGCGTTCGCCGGGTCGGCGGCCACCAGCGAATCGCGCACCACCTCGGCGTAGTCGCGGCCCATCGGCGGGTTGGTCCACAAGTGCGGGTTCGGCTTGCCGCCGTCCTCGGGGAACGAGAAGTCGAACACCCACTCGTCGCGGGGCAGCACTGCGGTGCCCAGTTCGCAGCGCACCGCGCCGTCGGCAGCGTTGGCCTCGGCCAGCGTGCGGGTGGGATCTTCCAGGCCCAGGCCGTTCAGGAACACGATGTCGGCCTGCTCGAGCGTGGCCGCCACGCTGGGCGGCGGCTCGTAGGTGTGGCTGTTGGTGCCCTCGGGCACCACGCCGGTGACCACCGTGGGGGTGCCCGAGGCGATGTTGGCGATGATGCTGGTGAGCGGCGCCACCGTGGAGGCGACGCGGAGCGGCCGTCCATCGACAGCTGCCCGCTTCGGGCATGCATCGGCCTGCGACGGGATGGCCGGGCTGTCGGCGGACTCGTCGCCTCCGCAGGAGGCGAGCAGCATGACGAGTGTCAACGTACCGGCGAGTCGCCTCTGGGGGGTGAGGGAACGCATCAGCCGACCCTATCCGCGCATCGGTGTCAGCGCGCCCGGAAGCCCAGATCGAAACGACGAACGGCCCTGGCGAAGATGTTCGACTCGACCTCGGGTTCGGTGACCGCACGCAGGTCGGCGACCCGTTGGGCCAGTTGCCCGAACACCGCAGCCAGCGATGCACGCGCCACATGCGTACCGATGCACAGGTGCGTGCCGAAGCCGAACGCGATCTGGGGGTTGGGGTTGCGGCGGATGTCGAACCGGAACGGGTCGGTGAACACCGCTTCGTCGCGGTTGGCCGACGGGTACAGCAGGATGATGCGGTCGCCGCGCTGCACCGGCTGGTCGCCGATCATCGCGTCGGCGCCCGCCCGGCGGAACATGTTGTTCAGCGGCGTCACCCAGCGCAGCACCTCCTCCACGGCACCGGGCACCAGCGACGGGTCGGCAGCGATGGCGTCCCACTGCTCGGGGTGGTCGACGAAGGCGCGCAGGCCGTGGCTGATGGCGGTGCGGGTGGTCTCGGCGCCGCCGCTGATGAACAGGCCCACCTCGTGCACGATGGCGGCCGGCGGCAACGGCTGGCCGTCGATGGTGGCGTGCACCCACTCGCTGATGAGGTCGGCCTGCGGGTTCGTGTACTTGTCGCGGGCGATCTCGCCCAACGCCGTGGCGAACTCCATGTTGGCGGCGATGAACTCGGTGAACGTGTGGCCGTCGCGCTCGCGCATGTCGATGCGCATCAGCCGCTCGCTCCAGCTCTTCAGGTGCGGCCACATGTGCTCGGGGTAACCGAGCAGGCGACAGGTGAGGCGGGCGGGCAGTTGGCCGGCCAGTGCGTCGACCACCTCCACGCCCTCGGGAGAGGTACCCGGCTCGATCATCGCGTCGATCAGTTCGGCGGCGAGCGTGTCGATCTCGGCGCGCCGCTGGGCGATGGCCGCGCCGGTGAAGTAGCCCTGCACCAGCATGCGCTGCTGACGGTGGCGCGGATCGTCCTGGGCGATCATGTTGATCTCGTCGGGCGACCAGATGGCGCGATAGCCCTGGCCCGACAGGAACACGCTGCTGCGCCGCTCGACCTCTTTCAGGTCGGCGTGGCGGGTGATGCCCCACAGGCCGTTGCGGCGGTCGCGGTAGACGGGCTCGTTGGCCCGCATCCACGTCCACACGTCGTGCGGGTTGCGGCGGTAGAGCTCGGGGTCGAGCAGGTCGACGACGAGGCGATCGGTGGCGGGTGCGGAGTCGAGAGCCGTCATGCCCTTGGGATAGCACGCCGGAGGAGGGCCGGGTCGGGTCGGAGCGGCCTTGCTGCCGACCCGTTCAGCGCCGCTTGTCGCCCCAGCGGTCCCAGTGCGTCACCGCGGCCACCGGCTTACGGGGCGCCACACCGAACCGGCCCGTCGGATGGCCGAGCGGCGTGAGGGCCGCCACCTCGAACTTCCCAGCGGGCACGCCCAGCAGATCGAGCAGTTCGGCACTGCGGATGCGGATGACCGTGGTGAGCGCCGTACCCAGGCCCAGGGCCCGGGCAGCGACACAGAAGTTCTGCACGGCCGGGTACACGCTGGCGTCGAGGCGGCCGATGTCCATCGGGCCCTCGGCGTCGACCGAGCCCCACGGGATGAGTGGCTGCAGGAACACCACGATCACCGGTACCTCGCCGAGGTGGTCGGCCAGGTGGCGGCTGGCGTCGCGGCTGCGCTTCCATGCGGCCGCACGTTCGGCGTCGGGGAACTCGCTCGGCTCGGGCAGCGAGCGCTCGTAGCGGTCGAACGCCTCGCGGTACAGCCGGCCCAACTCGGCCCGCAATGCAGGGTCCTGCACCACCACGTACTGCTGGGGCTGCACGTTGCCACCGCTGGGCCCCTGCTGGGCGGCTCGCAGGCAGGTGACGATGTCGTCGTCGCTGACCGGGCGGTCGCTGTAGCGACGCATCGCCCGGGTGGTCATGATCGTCTCGATCGCGTCGAGGTGCTCGTCCACCGTCATCTCCCCTCGAAGGTGGGTGTGCGCTTGTCGCGCAGCGCGTCCATCGCCTCGGCGTGATCGTGCGACAAGAAGCACGGCATCTCCATCGCCGTCGACAGGTCGAAGCTGTCGAGCAGCGCCCGCTTCAGATGCGCGTTCACGGCGATCTTGGTGCCCTTCACCGCCAGCGGCGGCTGGGCGGCCAGTCGCTCGGCCCAGGCGAGTGCGCGGGCGTTCACGTCGGCGGGGGCGCACACCTCGGCCGCCACACCGAGGCGCAGCGCCTCGTCGGCGGTGAGCGGCTCGCCGAGCAGCAGATGCTTCTTCGCCGCCAACGGGCCGAGCAGCCACGGCCACACCGCGGTGCCACCGTCGCCGGCCACCAACCCCACGTTCACGTGCGGGTCGATGATGACGGCACGCTCGCTCATCACGATCAGGTCGCACAGCAGCGCCACCGAGGCACCCAGGCCTGCCGCCGCGCCGTTCAGCGCGCACACGATGGGGATCTCCACGTCGAGCAGGTCCCAGATGATCTGCTTCGCCTCGCGGCGCAGCGCGTCGAGCGGCTCCATCCGGCGCAATTGCGGGAACCAGTCGAAGTCGCCACCCGCGCTGAAGGCCCGCTTCTCGCCGCCGGTCAGCACCACGGCACGCGCATCGCCCACCGTCTTCAGCCACCGGAACAGCGCCGCCATGTCGCGGTGCAGCACATCGTCGACGGCGTTCATCGGCGAGTCGGGCCGGTCGATGGTGACGGTGACGATGTGGCCCGACCGCTCGATGCGGATCGTGTCCATCGCAGGCGGGGCAGGGCTCATCGACGCCGACACTAGGGCCCCGGACAGTAGGCTCGCCCACCATGGCCGAGCCGTCGTCGTCCCGCGGCCGTCTGGCACCCATCGGCATCGCCCTGGCCGGCATCGTGGCCATCGTCGTGGTGGGGCTCGCCTGGCCGAAGGGCGAGTGGCAGCGAAGCGGTGCGCCCATCACGGTCAGCGGCTGGGCGCCGTACTGGCAGCCCGACTCGGCGCTGGCCTCGTTCACCGACAATGCCGACCTGTTCGCCGACGTCGCCCTGGTGGCCTACTCGGCCCGCGGTGCCACCGAGGTGGTGCCGTTCGAGGGCATGCCCGATGGCACGATCGAGCAGTATCGAACCGCCACTGCAGCGGCCGGGGTACCACTCATCGCCACCGTGTTCGACAACGCCGGCGAGGGCGTGATGGCCGGGGTGCTGGCCGACCCCACCCAACGCACAGCCCATGTCGCCACGCTCGTCGCCCTGGTGCGCGACGGCGACTATGCCGGTATCGAACTCGACTACGAGGTGTTCGCCTTCGGTGACAGTCGCTCCACCTGGGCCACCACCCGACCGAACTGGATCGCCTTCCTCGGCGAACTCGACTCCGCGCTCGAGCCCACGGGAGCCTCGCTGATGGTGGCCGTGCCGCCCGTGTACGACGGCGGGCAGTCCGACATCAGCGGCTACTGGGTGTACGACTACGAGGCGATGGGGAAGATCGTCGACCGCATCCGCATCATGGCCTACGACTACTCGCTCGCGAAGCCCGGGCCGATCGCCCCCATCGAATGGGTCGACGACCTGGTGCAGGCGGCATCCGAACTGGTCGACCCGGCGAAGCTCGACCTCGGCATCCCCACCTACGGCTACGACTGGGTGCTCGGCGTCTCCGGCACCTGCCCCGACGGCGAGACACCTGAACGCCGCGCCATCTCCAACGCCCGCGCAGCGCGCGAGATCGCGGCGCGCAGCATCACCCCGGTGTGGGACGAGACCACCGCCGAGTACGCCTTCGACTATGTCGACACGCTCACCGGGCCCGATGCCAACGGCGCCACCGTCACCTGCACCGTGTCGCGCACGGTGCGCTACCCGGGCGCCGATGGTGCGCAACGCCGGGCCTACATCGCCCACCGCAACGACCTGCACGGTGTTGCGCTGTGGGCGCTGGGCAACGACGACCCCGCCACCTGGGCAGGCATCCGTGCCGCCCGCCTGGGTCAGATGAACAACGAGTGAATGCCCACGGTCGGGGCCTGACGGCTGCCTAACGTCGCGCTCGTGGACGACGCCAACGACCTGTCGAGACACCACGCCGCCGCCGAGCTCGACCGCATCATCGATGCGTTGCGCACGATGTCGCCCGAGGAGATCATCGAGCGCGGCTACGCCGTGGAGGGCACGTTCGACGAGGTCGACGACCCGGTGCTGCTCGGTCCCGACGGCCTGCCGATGCAGACCTGGCGCGAGGGCTACCCGTACACCGAGCGGATGACCAGGCCCGAGTACGAGCAGGTGAAGCGCGGACTGCAGATCGAACTGCTGAAGGCCCAGACCTGGATCAAGGACACCGGCCACAAACTGGTGGTGCTGTTCGAGGGTCGCGACGCCGCCGGCAAGGGCGGCACCATCAAGCGGTTCATGGAACACCTCAACCCGCGTGGCGCTACTGCCGTGGCGCTGTCGGCGCCCAGCGAGCGCGAGCGGGGCGAGTGGTACTTCCAGCGCTACGTGGGTCACCTGCCCACGCAGGGCGAGATCGTCTTCTTCGACCGCTCGTGGTACAACCGGGCCGCCGTCGAGCGGGTGATGGGCTACTGCACCCAGTCCGAGTACCGCGAGTTCATGCGCGCGGTGCCGCAGTTCGAACGGATGCTGGTGAACGCCGACACCACGCTCGTGAAGCTGTGGTTCTCGGTGTCGCGGCGCGAGCAGATCACCCGCTTCACCATCCGCCGCATCGACCCGGTGCGACAGTGGAAGCTGAGCCCCAACGACATCGCCTCGCTCGACCGGTGGGACGAGTACACGGCAGCGAAGGCCGAGATGTTCCGGCGCACCTCCACCGCGTTCGCACCGTGGACCGTCGTGCGCAGCAACGACAAGAAGCGCGGGCGAGTGAACGCCATGCGCCATGTGCTGAGCGTGCTGCCCTACGACGACAAGGACACCGCGCTGGTGGGCGAACCCGACCCGCTCATCGTGGGCCCGCCCGATCGGGTGTCGCCCGACCTCGGCGAGCCCGGGCACTGACCCGGGTCAGAGCTGGCTGGCGTCGATGTCGGCGCCGAACAGCAACTTGCCGAGCGTCTCGTTCAAGCGAGGCGACACCATCAGGTGCTGGGTGGCCACGTGCGCATCGCGCAGGCAGCGTTGCAGCGGGCTGGTCTCGTACACCGCCGTGCCACCGGCCAGCGTGTAGGCCACGTCGGTGGCGTGGGCGGCGGCGCCTGCTGCGTGCACACCGGCCAGGCGGATGCGGCCTCGGGTCGCCACGTCGATGTGGCCACCCTTCTGGGCTGCCTGCCACGCCTCGGCAAGTTCGCTGTGCAGGAACGCCCGCGCTGCGCGCAGCGAGGCCTCGGCCTTGGCCAGTTCGCTCTGCACCGTGCCCGACTGGCTGAGGGTGCGCGAGCTGTACAGCGGGCGCTTGCCCTGGGCGAGATCGATGAACTCGTCGAGCGCATGGCGGGCCACACCCAGCGCCACCGCCGCCACACCCGCGGCCAGGAGGCTGAAGTTGGGGAACGCGGCGAGCGCACCGTCCACGTACCGCTTGCCCGCCATCGGCTGCACCGAACGCCCGAACGGCACCAGCGCGCCCTCGGCGCTGAAGTCGTGCGACCCCGTGCCGCGCATGCCACTGACGTGCCAGGTGTCGTGGATGACGATGTCGGCGGGATCCATGAACATCAGGTGGAACTGGCCGTCGTCGGTGGTGCAGCCGCCGGTCAGCCAGGTGCAGTGCTGCGACCCGCTGCCCCACTGCCAGCGACCGGTCACCCGCCAGCCGTCGGCCTCGCGCACGGCAGTGCCGCTGGGGGCGAACACGCCGCCGGTGATGCTGCGCGGGTCGGCGAAGATCTGGCGGGCGAACTCGGGCTCGAGGAACAGGCTCATCGACGACGTGGTCGACGCGATCATCGTGCACCACCCCGCCGCGCCGTCGGCGGCCGCCACCGCCTCGATGGCCCGCACCAGCGTGAGCGGGTCGGCCTCGGGGCCGCCGTACACGGCGGGCACGCACATGCGGAACAGGTGCGCGTCGCGCAGTGCCTCCACCACGGCGGGCGCCAGCCGACGGCCCTGCTCGCTGCGGTCGGCGTTGGCCTCGACCACCTCGTGCACGTGCTCGGCGGCGGCGAGCAGGTCGACGCTCACGAGGCGCGCCCCGCGGCGCGCTGCGCCTCGGCCCAGCTGAGCCCCTTCGCCACGTCGACGTCGTGGGGCAGGCCCAGCACTCGTTCGGCCACGATGTTGCGCTGCACGTCGCCGGTGCCGCCGCCGATGGTGAGGGCCTGGCTGAACATGTAGCCGTCGTACCAGCCCGGGTGCGCCAGGCCGCCGGCCGGTCGGTCGGGCCCGAGGCCCTTGGTGTCGGTGCCCGGCACGAACGCGTCGGTGCCATCGCCGCCAGTGAGCATCGCGTGGGCGCCCACCATGTCGCGGGCCAGTGTCATCACGTGCTGGCCGTGCTCGTCGGCCAGGATCTTGCGGATGCTCGCCTCGGGCCCCGGCGCCTCACCCTTCAGGGCCGCGGTGAGGGTGCGCAGGCGGATCAGGTCGAGCAGCGTGTGCTCGGTGTACACGTGGGCGATGCGCTGGCGCAGGTGCGGGTCGGCCACCCCGTTCGGGAACTGATCGCGGATCGCGTCGATCGTCTCCAGGGCCGTCGGCCCGTTGCCCCACAGCACGCCACCGGTCGACAGCGACACGCGCTCGTTGCCCAACGTCACCTTCGCCAGGCGCCAGCCGTCGTTGAGGTCGCCAACCAGGTTCGCGGCCGGGATGCGCACATCGGTGAAGAACACCTCGTTGAAGGTGTGTCCGCCGGTCATCTCGGTGATCGGGCGGATCTCGATACCGGGCGCGTCCATCGGGCAGACGAAGTACGAGATGCCGCGGTGCTTGGCCACATCGGGGTCGGTGCGGGCGATGAGGATGCCGAACCGGGCGTACTGCGCGCCGCTGGTCCAGATCTTCTGGCCGTTCACCACGAACTCGTCGCCGTCGCGCACCGCCCGGGTGCCGAGGTTGGCGAGGTCGCTGCCGCTACCGGGCTCGCTGAACAGCTGGCACCAGAACTCCTCACCCGACAGGATCGGGCCGAGATACCGCTGCTTCTGCTCGGGCGTGCCGGCGTACAGCAGCGTGGGCCCGGCCCAGCCGATGCCGATGGGGTTCACGGGGCGCCGCACCCCGGCCTTGCCCAACTCGTCGTCGATGATCAGCTGATGGATGGGGTCGGCGTCGAGGCCCCACGGCCGAGGCCAGTGCGGCGCCACGTAGCCGGCAGCGGCCAGCTCGGCGCCGGACGGGCGCGGATGGGCCGCCAGCCACTCGCGCACTGCTGCCCGTCGGGGGTCGTCGGGGGCGGGCAGCTCGAAGTCCATGCGGGCATGGTAGGTCGGGCACCGACCCGGCGATAGGGCGAGGTGGCCCACTAACGTCGCCCGACGTGACCTCCACACCGCACACCGCAACGCCCGGCTGGAACCTGGCCGAGATCTGGGAACGCAACGCCGACCGCTTCCCCGATGCCACGGCCCAGATCCAGGG
>JBIIDH010000077.1:0-17561 GCA_044238435.1 Ilumatobacteraceae bacterium
AGGCGTTGAACTCCGGGAACAACGAGTGGTCGACGAGGCCGCTGCGGTGCTGCAACACCTGCCGCACCGTCACCACCCGCGCGTGCTCGTACCGCCCGAACAGATCGGCCACCGCCGATGCCACGAACTCGATCACGGGCGCATCGAGCACCACGGCACCCTCGGCGACGAGCGACACCACCGTGGCGGCCACGAACGGCTTCGTGCACGAGGCGATGCGGTAGGAGTGCACCGCCGTGAGCAGCTCGCCAGTCGCCGTGTCGGCGAGGCCGCGCACCACCTCGGCGCGTTGCCCGTCGGGCCCGCGCAGCGCCACCGCAGCCGACGGCAGCGACGGGTGGTCGGCGAGCATCTGCTCGACGACGGGAGCGAGACGCTCGGTGGCCAGGGCCAGATCGGTGGAAGTCACGGCGCGATTCAACCAGGCCCGAACCGGCCTCTGCTGAACGCCTTGACAACAGACCGCAGGATGAATGAACATTCATTCACCATGCCGAAAGCGTCCGCCATCCTCGACTCGGCACTCGACCTGTTCGAGTCGCGCGGCTTCGGCGCAACGCCCGTACCCCTCCTGGCCGAGCAGGCCGGCGTGGCCACGGGCACCATCTACCGCTACTTCCCCGGCAAGCAGGGCGTGGTGAACGCGCTGTACCGCCGCTGGAAGACGGCGATGAGCGCCGCACTGCTCGACGGTCTCGACCGCGACGCTCCCCCGGCCGAGGTGTTCGAAGGCATCTGGCGGCGCCTGTGCCGGTTCGTGATCGACAACCAAGCCGGCTTCGCCTTCCTCGAGAACCACCACCATCAGCCCTACCTCGACGACGAGAGCCGACAGGTGGCGCTCGACCTCGACACCGCCATGTGGGCCCTGATCGCCGACTGGCAGCGCGCCGGCGCGGTGCGCGCCGGCGACCCGGCACTGCTGGTCGCGCAGGTGTACGGCGGACTGGTCGGGGTGGTGCGCAGCATGCGCGAACGACACATCCCACTGCACGACGACCTCGCCGACCAGACGCTCGAGGGCGCGTGGAACCTGCTCGCCGAAACCAGGAGGACACCATGACCGATTCATCGACAGCCCACGCGTCCGACACCGTGCTCGTCACCGGCGCCACGGGCTTCATCGCCCAGCACTGCATGCTTCAGCTGCTCGAGGCCGGCTACCGGGTGCGTGGCACGGCCCGATCGGCGGGGCGCACCGCCGAGGTTGCCGACGTGCTGAGGCCGCACCTCAGCGATGCCGCCCGGGCCGGCCTGGCCGACCGCTTCGAGGTGGTCGCCGCCGATCTCACCGCCGACGCAGGGTGGGACGAGGCCGTCGCCGGGTGCCGCTACGTGCTCCACGTCGCCAGTCCCATCCCCCGCACGCCACCGAAGAACCCCGACGAGTTGATCGTCCCCGCCCGCGACGGGGCGCTGCGCGTGCTGCGCGCCGCCAGCAGCGCCGGCGTGGAACGTGTGGTGCTCACCTCGTCGGTGGCCGCCGTGCTGTACGGCCGCGACCGCAACCGGGTGTTCACCGAGGACGACTGGTCGAACATCGACGACAAGCGCATCGGCACCTACGAGAAGTCGAAGGCGATCGCCGAGCGGGCAGCGTGGGACGCCATGGGCGAGCTGGGCAGCGAGTCGACGATGTCGCTCGCCGTCATCAACCCCGGCCTCGTGCTGGGGCCGTTGCTGTCGAGCGACTGGGGCACCTCGGGCGAAGCGGTGAAGAAGCTCATCGACCGCGACTTCCCCGCCATCCCCGACATCCACTACGCGTGCGTCGACGTGCGCGACGTGGCCGCGGCTCATGTGGCCGCGATGACCGCGCCCGGCGCTGCTGGGCAGCGCTTCATCTGCGCCGAGGCCGACCATTCGCTGCGCGAGATCGCCAGCATCCTCGCCACACACCTCGGGCCGAAGGGGTTCAAGGTCCCCACCGGCAAGCTGCCCGGCCCGGTGCTGAAGGTGGTCGCCCTGTGGGACAAGACCGCTCAGTTGGCGCTGAACGATCTCGGCGTGCGGCAAGACATCGACAACGCCAAGATCCGACGGGTGCTCGGCTGGCAGCCGCGCGGACTGGAGGAGATGGTGGTGTCGATGGCCGACTCGATGATCGAGCACGGGATCGTGAAGGCCGGCAAGTGACAGGTCGTCGCCAACTGCGGTAACCGCGCACGTGCGTGCGGACTTGATCGCATGGAGATGTACATTCACCTCATGCGAACCACCATCGAGTTCGACCCCGATACGTCAGCAGCGATCGAAGAGCTCCGCCGCGCAGAGCAACTCGGCGTGAGCGAGGCGGTGAACACGTTGATACGACGCGGCCTGCTGGTCAGCTCACCCACGGCCCGGTTCCAACAGCGAACCCGGTCGGTCGGTCTCCGTGTCGATGTGTCGAACGTCGCGGAGGCACTCGAGACGCTCGAAGGCTCAGAGTCGCGATAGTGCTGGTCGACGCCAACATCCTCCTGTACGCGGTAGACACCGAAAGCCCATTCCACGATCGCACACGTCGTTGGCTCGAGGATGCGCTGAATGGGAACCGCAGAGTCGCTATCCCTTGGCAGTCGATCACCGCCTTCCTGCGGATATCCACCAATCCGCGCGCTTCGTCGAACCCGCTCCAGCCGGATGAGGCGTGGGCGTTCGTCGGAGACTGGCTCGATGCACCCGCCGTCTGGATCCCTGCACCCGGCAGGGGCCATCGGGAGATCCTCGGACGGCTCATCGCCCAACTCGACCTCCGTGCCAACCTCATCAGCGACGCCGTGCTCGCTGCCCTCTGTATCGAGCACGGACTGTCGATGGTGAGCGCAGACTCCGATTTCGCGAGGTTCGAGGAGATCGACTGGATCAACCCGACCGTAGGACGTTGAACACCAACCGCTGGCGTCGCCGGCTCACCGGTCGAAGGTGAGTTCCAGGCCGTCGAGATCGCCCGCGGCGCGCCAGTCGTCGAGCAGTTGGTTGAAGGCGTTGATACCGCGTGGATACGCACCGAGGAAGGCGTTCCCGCCGCTGGCACGGCCCTCGTTGTTGTAGTAGCCGGGGGTGCACGACTTCAGGAACCCTCCCCCGCCGTCGCCGCCCGTGCTGGGCGGGGTCAGCTGCGCGGCCCAGGCGTTCTGGCCCTCCTCGGTGGGCTCCACGGTGCGGGCCCCACGACTCATGGCCTCGGCGACGATGTAGGCGATGTGCCGGGCCTGGTCATCGAACATCGACGTCATGTTCACGCTGAAGGCGTTCTGCGAGATGCCGATCGAGAACAGGTTCGGGAACCCGCGGGTGGCGAAGCCGTGCAGGGTCTTCAGCCCGCGGCTGCGGTGCTCGTCGTAGTGCACGCCGTCGCGGCCGATCACGTCGACACCCGTACGGCGCCGCAGATCGGGCGACGTCTCGAAGCCCGACGCGTACACGATGAGGTCGACCTCGTACTCGTGGCCGTTCGCCACCACGCCGCGTTCGGTGATGCGTTCGACGCCCTTGCTCTCGCTCACATCGACCAGCGTGACGTTGGGGCGGTTGAAGCACTCGAGGTACTCGTCGTTGAACGTGGGTCGCTTGCACATCACCCGGTAGTACGGCTTCAGCAGCTCGGCCGTGGTGGGATCGGCGACGGTGGCGGCCACCCGTCCACGGATCTCCTCCATCTTCTGGAAGTCGGTCAGCTCCACGATGCGGTCGCGCTCTTCGCGGGTGCGCGGCCGGTTCTCACCCTTCGGCGACGAGATCGCCCGGAAGATGTCGGTCCAGCCGTCGTCGACCAGGTCCACCTCCACCGCCCGACCCATCGAGATGGCGTTGAAGTTCTCGCGCCGCTGGCGCTGCCAGCCGGGTTCGAGCGAGGCCCACCACTCGGGATCGGTGGGCTTGTTGCGCCGCCAGTCGACCGACGACGGCGTGCGCTGAAACACGTACACGTGCTGGGCGTCGCGGGCCAGCCGTGGCACGCACTGGATGCCCGACGCACCGGTGCCCACCACCGCCACCTTCTTGTCGGCCAGGCCGGTCATGCCACCAGTGGTGTCGCCGCCCGTGTAGGCGTAGTCCCAGCGGGCCGTGTGGAACGAGTGCCCGGCGAACGTCTCGAGCCCGGGGATGCCGGGCAGCTTCGGCCGCGACATCGGGCCCAGCGCCGACACGACGAACCGTGCCCGCACGTCGTCGCCCCGGTCGGTGCGCAGGTGCCACCGGGCCAGCGCGTCGTCCCACTCGATCGACGCCACCCGGGTGGAGAAATGCGTGCGCTCGTACAGGCCGTAGTGCTGCCCGATCCGCTTCGAGTGCTCGAAGATCTCGTCGGCGTAGGCGTACTTCTCCTTCGGCATGTAGCCGAGCTCTTCGAGGAGCGGCAGATAGCAGTAGGCGTCGGTGTCGCACTGTGCACCCGGGTAGCGGTTCCAGTACCACGTGCCACCGAAGTCGGCACCCGCCTCGACGATGCGGAACGTGGAGACGCCCCGCTCCGACAGGCGGGCTGCGGCCAACAGTCCGCTGAAGCCGCCACCGACGATCGCCACGTCGACGTCTTCGTCTACGGGGTCGCGGTGGGCGTCGGCGGAAGCCAACGGATCGACCTCTACGTAGCGGGCGAGGTCGTCGCGGGCCTCGCGGTACTGGTCGACGCCGTCGGCACGCAACCGCTTGTCGCGCTCGCGCCGGTAGCGCTCGCGCAGCGCCTCGGGGTCGAAATCCAGTGCGTCGCTGTCAGCCATGTGCCACATCACCCCGGCCGGAACCTACTACGGCGCGGCGACCACGGCTCAGCCGTTGTGCTCCTGCTCGATCTTCTGGCGGAGGCGTTCCATCGTCATCTCCTCCACCGGTTCCACCTCGTAGTCGTCGCTCGACGTGGCCGTGTCGGGCAGGGGCAGGTAGTACGAGTTGCCCTTCGACACCCAGTCGCCCACCATCTGGAAGAAGGCCGGCCCGGCCGGATCGATGCCGCGGATGGGCATCGACCCCCGGCGGATGGTGAAGTCGTGCGGGGCCAGCTCCCCCGCCCGCGTGAACCAGCGCTCGGCCGCCTCGGTGCGGCCCTGTTGGCTGAGCCACCAGGCCACGGCGAACGCAGCACGCGCCTGCTGATGCGTGTCGTCGGGCACCTTGGTGTCGGCTGCCACGTCACCCGGGTAGGCGGGCGATTCGCCATGCACCCAGGCGCGCAGCGCGGTGAGCGGCTTGCGGTTGTGGAAGCGGGTGATGCTCGACATCTCGTTCGACACGTAGTGCACGTCTTGCGGGCGCACGATGCGGCCCTCCTCGTCGATCCACACGACGGTGGGCACGTTCACCATGTTGTAGAGGTCGGCCACCCGGTGCTCGGTGTCGACCAGGCTGGGGTGCGTGGCCCCCGCCGCGTCGACGAACGGACGCGGATCGTCGAGCGACCGATCGATGGCGACGGTCAGCACCACCAGGCCGAGCGGGGCGAGTTCTTCGTGCAGTGCCTGCCACACGGGCAGGTCGTACCGGCAGCCTCACCAACTGGCGTAGGCGTAGAGCACCACCTTCTTGCCGCGGAAGTCGCTCAGTCGGTGCAGCACGCCGTGCACATCGGGCAGTTCGAAGTCGGGTGCCATACCGGAGCGGAGGCTGGCCGCACGCTCGGCCGCCGGAGCGGCGAACGCGGCCACGTGCTCGTCGTGGTCGATGGCGAGCGGGCGACCGACGAGCCGGGCCAGCAGTTCGGCGTCGAGCCCACCGGAGGGCGCGTCGGCGGGCACCGGGATGCACACCTCGTCGCGGCACAGGCCCTCGGGCTTGCGGTCCCAGCCCAGCATCGCCGGGTCGATGGCGAGGGTGTCGCCCACGGAGGTGACGGTGTGCACGCGCTGTTCGTCGATGACGGTCCAGGTGGTCATGGGCGCAGAGTACATGGGGCGGAGGGACCCGCTCGCCGCTCCCCAGGTGTGACAACCTCTCGCGATGGCGTTCGAATCGGTGACGGGATACTGCTGGCCGCAATCGGTGGGTCCGGGTGAACAGGTGGGTCTGCACCTGAGCTCGCCTGCGGGCCGCGATGTGCACGTGGAGATCGCCCGTGTCGGCGGCACACGCGACATCGTGTGGTCGGCCACCGTGCCGGCCGGCGAGCACGCCACACCCCACCAGGCCTACGAACTCGGTTGCGGCTGGCCGTCCGCCACCACCATCGCTACCCAACCCGAGTGGCGGTCGGGCTACTACGAGGTCGTGCTCACCGTGAACATGGACGGCAAGCAACGCACCGATCATGCGTTCTTCGTGCTGCGCCCCGGCGCCGATTCGTCGAACACGATCCTGCTGCAACTCGCCACCAACACCTGGGCCGCCTACAACGACTTCGGCGGGCACAACCTGTACACCGGTGGCACCATCAGCGCACTGCAACGCCCGATGGCGCGCGGCTACCTGCACAAGCCGGCTGGGGCCGGCCGCCGAGTCACCACCACGAACCCGCCCGACCCCGACATGAACACGCACGTCGGGTACCTGCGCCAGAACCATCTCTCGCCCTACGCCGGCTCGGCAGGTTGGCCCGACTGGGAGCAGCCCTTCCTGCAGTGGGCTGAACGCAATGGCTACGGCATCGACGTGTGCGCCAACGCCGACCTCGAGGAGCACCCCGAGGTGCTGCGCGGCAAGCGACTGGTGCTGTCGGTGGGTCACGACGAGTACTGGTCGGGCCCGATGCGCGACACCGTGGAGGACTTCATCGCCAACGGTGGCAACGTCGCCTTCTTCAGCGGGAACACGGCGTTCTGGCAGGTGCGCCTGGAAGACCCCGATGCGGCCGGCAGCGCAACCCGGATGATCGGCTACAAGGGCCAGTTCAAAGCCGACCCGGTGTTCGGCACCGACCGCCAGAGCGAACTCACCACCATCTGGAGCGACCACCTGCTGGGCCGACCCGAGAACATGATGACGGGTGTGAGCTTCAGCCGCGGCGGCTACCACCGCATCGGCAAGCGGGTCACCAACGGCGCCGGCGGGTACACGGTGCACCGCCACGATCACTGGCTGTTCGACGGCACCGGCATCGGCTACGGCGATGTGCTGGGCAGTGCCTCCACCGTGGTGGGGTACGAGTGCGACGGCTGCGACTTCACCACCCGCGACGGCCTGCCCTACCCCACCGGCAGCGACGGCACCCCCGAGAACTTCGTCATCCTCGCCTCGGCCCCAGCAGCCCACTTCACCCGCACCACCTCGGCACGCCCGCCCAAACCACACGTGCCGGCGGAGGACGAGTTCATCGCCAGCCGACTGTTCGATTCGCGCGAGCCAGAGGCAGTCGAACGCATCGCGCACGGCCACGCCATGCTCGGTACCTACACCTCGCCTGGCGGCGGAACCGTGATCACCAGCGGCAGCACCGACTGGGCGCACGGCCTCACCGGACGCGATCCACAGATCGAGCAGATCACCGCCAACGTGCTCGACCGCCTCGGCTGACAGGTTCGTCGCGGAACACCACGGAACCTCGCTGCTGCGGCCAGCATGCAGACGGTCGGAATGACCGGGGCCCGAAAGATTTCTTCGTTCACGGGTTGATGTGCGAACTGGTGTTCGTGTAGGGTGCTCGGTGTTCCGATCTTCCCCTCGGAACCAGATCGAACCCGGTTCGGGTTCCCGTCATATCGGTTGCTGGTCGCCCGCTGTGGTGCGGGTGTTTGGGGAGGTGCGTGTGAGCACGGCTGTGTTGTCAGTATCTGCTGGGGGTGTGGCATGCGTGAGCCCTCTCGACCGGTTCCGGCGTGTCGCCGATGCGGATGTGTCGGTGGTGGACGAGGTGGCGGTGGCGGTGTTGTTGTCCGACGTCGCCGGCCTGCAACGGTTCCTGCAGGCACGTGAGATCGATCTGAATCAGCGGCTACGGCAGTTGGCCGCACAGTGTCCCGGGGTGGACCCGACTGCGATCAACGCACGTGCGACTGGTCGCTCGGCTGGCGGTGCGGGACGAGCGCTCGAGCGCGCGGAGCAGGCTGCGTTCGCGCCTGAGGTCAAGGCGTCGATGGACGAGGGCCGACTGTCGGGTGAGCATCTCGATGCGTTCACCGCCGCGGTCCGGTCGCTCGAAGCCCGGTTGCAGCCCGCGCTGCGGGCGTTGGAAGCCGATCTGGTCGCGCGTGCGGTGGTGCAGCGGGCGACGGTCGAGCAGTTCCGCGGCTGGTTGCAGCGCGAGATCCGGCTCATCGAGGCCGATGACGGCAAACGTCGGTTGGAGCGTCAGAAACGCGACAGTCGCTGCCGAGTGTGGGTCGATCCGAACTCGGGGATGGTGAAAGCGAATCTGGCGCTCGACCCGGAGCTCGGTGCCGTCTATCAGCATCTGCTCCACGAGCAACTCCAAGCCCGCCTCGCCCTGCCGCGGCCTCACGAGTGTCCGACCGACCCGCTCGACGCGATGGACTGGCTACGCGCCCATGCCTTCATGGACCTGGTCAAGGGTGAGGGCGGCCCGATCGGCAAACCCGAGGTGATCGTGGTCATCGATCAGCAGACGTTCGAACACGGCCGGCACCAGCACTCACGCGTCGACGCCGGGCCCGGGATCGACCTGCCCATCGACACCATCCGAACCATCGCCGGGCGGGCGAGGTTCGTGCCGGTCGTCGTCAACGGTGACGGCGTCGTCATCGCTCAGGGCGACCCGGTGCCCAGCTACGACCAGATCGCCCAATCACTCACACGGCCCGTGGGTCTCGACCACGGCCGGAGCCGACGACACGCCACCACCCGACAACGCCGCGCACTACGGGCCATGTACCGCACCTGCGCCATCCCCGGCTGCGCACGACACGTGGCCATCACCGAAGCCCACCACATCCACTACTGGGAACACGGCGGACACACCGACCTCGCCAACCTGCTACCGCTGTGTCGACATCACCACGACCGACTCCACGCAGAACGATGGCGACTGACGATGGGGGCTGAGCGCAGCATCAGCGTCCACGCGCGCGACGGAACACTGCTCATGACCACCGGGCCACCGTGCGAACAGTGGGAGTGAGGTGGTTCGAGTGATGTACCCACCGGGAGGCGGGTGCCCAGTCGGCGGCTGGTACTCAGTCGGCGACGGCGAGGATGCGCACCGGCAGTTCGCGCGGGCCGCGGATCTGGCCGACGCTCCAGCGGGTGTCGCCGGCGAGTTCGAAGCGGGTGAAGCGCGCCGTGAACTCCTCGATCGCCACCTTCAGTTCCAGGCGGGCCAGGTTCGAGCCGATGCAGCGATGGATGCCCAGACCGAAGGCCGCATGGCGGTTCTCCTGGCGGTCGACGATGAACGAGTCGGCGTCTTCGAACTTCAGCGGGTCGCGGTTGGCGGCCGGGAAGGGCAGGAGCACCCAGTCGTCCTTTTCCATCGGGCAGCCATGGAAGTCGAAGTCCTTGGCCACCATGCGGGCCATGGTGACCGGCGCGTAGGCACGGAGGAACTCCTCGAGAGCGAACTGCATCACCTCGGGGTCGTCGAGCAGACGCTGGTGGTCCTCGGGGTGCTGGGCGAGGTGCCACAGCGACGAGCCGATGGCCGACCACGTGGTGTCGATGCCGGCGATGAGCAACAAGATGACCATGCCGCCGACGATGTCGTCGCTCACCCGCTGGCCGTCGAGTTCGATACCCATCAGGTAACTGGTGAGGTCGTCGCGCGGGTTGGCCCGGTGATCCTGGATCTGGTCGTAGATGTAGATGCCCAGGTCTTCCATGCCATCACGGGTACCCGGCTCTTCGGCGATGCGCTCGAGCGCGTCGTGAACGAACTTGCGGAACAGCGGCTCGTCCTTGGCGGGGAAGCCGAGCATGCGCCCGATGACGCTGACCGGGATGTGCTGCGCGTACTGGACAGCGGCATCGACGATCGTTTCGCCGGGCGTGATGTCGCCCATGTTGTCGAGCAGTTCGCGGCAGAGTCGACGGACCTCGGGCTCCCATGGCTCGATCTGCTTCGGGGCGAAGGCGGGCAGCAGCAGGCGGCGGGCCATGGCGTGGAAGGGCGGATCGCTGGTGATGGGCGGCGCCCCACCGATGGGAGCCGGCAGGGCGAGGTCGCCCGGACGACCCACCGACACCACCACCGAACGGCTGGTGAAATGCTCGGTGTCGTAGGCCACCTCGTGCACGGTGTCGTGCGTGAGCGGCACCCACATCCCGCCGTATCGGTCGGAGTGGGCGACGGGGCAGCCGCCTTCGCGCAGCGTCTTCCACACCTCAGGCGCGTTCGGGTTGTAGGCCGGGTCGCCGTGATCGAAGTCGGTGGCGAAGTCGGCCACGGGGCCGTAGTCGGCCGGGTCGTAGGGCACTCGCTGCCAGACATGGGTGCCTTCGGGCGAGGTGCCGAAGACGGGCGGCTCGTAGCCGGGGCGGGGCCGTGCGGGGGTGTCGGTCACGTCAGTCCTCAACGATCTTGATGGCGTATTCGGGGCAGTTGGCAGCAGCGAGCCGAGCCGAGGCGTGAAGCGCCTCGGGTACGTCGCCGTCGACCAGCAGGACGGACTGTCCGTACTCGTCGACATCGAACAACTCGGGTGCCAACGCGTAGCAACGGTTGTGTCCCTGACACTTCTCGGCGTCGAGATGGATGCGCATGGGTCGAATGTATCCCCACCGAGCCGCCGAACTCCTGTGGGACAGGTCCGGACGAACCTCCGTCGAGGCCGTAGCGTGAGGGCATGCCGAGCGATGTCGCCCTCAAGTCGATGAACGCCGTCCACCGCGGGTTGCTCGCCGTGACGTTCGGCAAGGTGGGTTGGAAGGCCGGCGGCATGCCGGTGCTCGAGCTCACCACCACCGGCCGCAGAAGCGGCAAGGCACGCTCGTGCATGCTCACCTCGCCGCTGCAGGTGGGCGACACCTACGTCATCGTGGCCTCACGCGGCGGCGACGACCACCACCCCGCCTGGTACTTGAACCTCGAGGCGAACCCCGACGTGCAGGTCGCTGTCGGCGGCAAGGCCAAGCAGCGGCGCCACGCCCGCATCGCCACGGCCGACGAGCGCGCCGACCTGTGGCCGCAGATCACCGCGCAGTACCGAAATTACGCCGGTTACCAGTCGAAGACCACGCGCGAGATCCCCCTCGTGCTGCTCGAACCCGTCGCCTGACCTACGGTCCGCGGCCGCTGTCGCGTCCCGGGCCGTCCGGGTTCAAACGGTGCAGTTCAGACGGTGCAGTTCAGACGGTGCGGTTCAGGCGGTGCGGTGCCGGCGCAGCGACACGACGAACCACACCCCGAGGGCTCCCAGCACGAACGGTGCCGCCATCAAGGCCAGGCCGGCGCCGATGTTCGCCCCCACCACGGGAGCGGTCAACGCGGCATACAGCGCACCCAGGAACCCACCGGCAAGCATCACCGGCAGCACGATGCCGACCTCGGTGACGGTGCCGCGCCGGCGGAGGCGCTGCGCCATGAGGACGACACCCGTGTTGAGAAGGCAGGCCACCATGAAGACCAGCCACCGCCGCTGCACCAGACCCTCGATCGGACGGAGGAAGTAGTCGGCATCGGGAGGCATGCCCTCCAGGAACACCATGAGATTCCAGATCATTGCCCCGACCGCCAGCCCCGACAGGGCCGCCAGCGCGATCCACGGGAGGGTGCTGGTCGACCGACGCTCGTCCACGCCAGGACCGTACTGCACCAGCTCAGTGCTCGGCGGCGGACCAGCCGGTGAGAGCCACCACTCGCAGCACCAGCACCCGGGCGAAGGGTTGGTCGCGGTACTGCGGGTACTTGTCGGCCAACAGCGCGGCGAGCGATGCCGCACGCTCGGCCAGGTCGCCCTGCCACTGCAGTTCGGCGCGTACCCACCACAGCTGTGACCAGTCGTTGGCTGACCACTGCTCGATCAGCAACGTGGCCCGCGGGTCGGCTTCGAGGTTGCGCTCGCGCTGCAACCGCGTCGAGGCCTTCGGCTTCACGAGGTCGACGGGGATGCCCACGTAGCCGTCGGCGTCGACGACGTAGGCCACCGGCACCGCGTCGACCCCGCGCTCGGGGTGCAGCGTGCAGAGCACGGCGTGGTCGTGTGCGGCCAGTAGGGAACGCGAGGCCGCTTCGTCGAGCTTCATCGCACACCCGCGACAGCCGGACAGTCTGGACAGACGAGCACGTGCCGACACTACGCTCGCCCCGTGCTCGATCAGCTCACATCCGACCGCGACGCCACCGCCTCAGGCCAGGTGACGCGATGAACCTCGCCGTCTGGGTCGAACGCCACGGCCGCCTCCGCCCGAATGACCCCGCCCTCGCCGACGGCACCGATGTGCACGCCACGTGGGCACAGTTCGCACACCGTGTCGCCTGCGTGGCCGCCGGCCTGCGCGACGAGTTCGGCCTCACACCCGGCGACCGGGTGGCCATCGTGATGCGCAACCGGCCCGAGTACCTCGAGGCGCTGTTCGCCATCTGGCACGCCGGCCTCGTGGCCGTCCCCGTGAACGCCCGCCTGCACCGCGACGAGATCGCCTACATCCTCGAACACAGCGAGTCGGCCTGCGTGATCACCGACGACGACCACGCCGACGACGTGCAGTCGCTCGTCGGCACCGTCGCCACGGTGCAGGCCGCCGTGGTGGCTCCGGGTCAGCACTGGGACCGGCTCACCGCTGCTGCTTCGTCACCCCTGGTCGACCGCCGACCCGACGACGCGGCCTGGCTGTTCTACACGAGCGGCACCACGGGCCGACCGAAGGGCGCCACGCTCACCAACCGCAACCTGCTGATGATGTCGCTCAGCTACTTCGCCGACATCGACCAGGTGATGCCCACCGATTGCATCCTCCACGCCGCACCCATCTCACACGGCTCGGGCCTCTACGGCCTGCCGCACATCGCCCGCGGTGCCGTGAGCGTCATCCCGCACTCGGGCGGTGTCGACGGCGACGAGATCGCCACGCTGCTGAACCGTTGGCCGGGCATGACGTTCTTCGCGGCACCCACGATGGTGAAGCGACTCGCCGGCGACCCGGCCATCGCGGCAGCGAACCTCGACCACCTGAAGACCATCATCTACGGCGGCGCGCCGATGTACCTGGCCGACCTGGAGGACGCGTTGGCGGTGTTCGGCCCGCGTCTGGCCCAGATCTACGGCCAGGGCGAGACCCCGATGACCATCACCGGGCTGTCGAAGGCCGACCACGCCGACCGCACCAACCCGCGCTGGACCGAGCGGCTGCAGAGCGTGGGCATCGCCCGCACCGACGTGGAGGTGCGCGTGGTCGACGAAGCCGACCGCGAACTGCCGATCGGTGAGATCGGCGAAGTGGTGGTGCGCGGCGACGTGGTGATGGCCGGGTACTGGAACCAGCCCGATGCCACCGCCGAGACGCTGCGCGGCGGCTGGCTGCACACCGGCGACATGGGCTCGTTCGACGACGAGGGCTATCTCACGCTGCGCGACCGCTCGAAGGACCTCATCATCAGCGGCGGCATGAACATCTACCCGCGCGAGGTGGAAGAGGCCCTGCTGCTGCACCCCGGTGTGAAGGCCGTGTCGGTGGTGGGTCGACCCGACCCCGAGTGGGGCGAGACCGTCGTTGCGTTCGTGGTACCCGCCGATGGCGTGGGCGGCACCGACGCTCCGACCGTCGACGACCTCGACCGCCTGTGCCTCGATCGCATCGCCCGCTACAAGCGACCGAAGGACTACCGGTTCGTCGACTCGCTGCCCACCAACAACTACGGCAAGGTGCTCAAGCGCGAACTGCGCGATCGGCTGCGCGCCGAGACGAGCTGAACGGGACGAACTGAGCGAGCCAGCCTGACCGGGCCCGGCTCAGGGCTCGCGCATGCGGTCGGCCAGAGCGACCAGTTCGCCGCGCAACCGAGTGACCTCGTCGGCCTCGAGCATGGTGCGGCAGCGCAACTCCTCCTGCACCGCGGCGGCCGACGACTCGAGGGCGGCACCGGCGTCGGTGAGCACCACGTGCACGACTCGCCCGTCGGTGTCGTCCTTCACCCGCCGCACGAGACCTGCCTCCTCCATCCGATCGATGATGGGCGACACGGCGTGGGTGGCCAGGCGCAGTTCGTCGGCGATCTCGCCGAGGCGGCGCGAGCGGTGCTCCCACAGCACGAGCAACACGAGGTACTGGGGATACGTCAGCCCGAGCGCATCGAGCAACGGCCGGTACATGCGGGTGACTGCGTTGGTGGCGGCGTAGAGCGCGAAGCACAACTGGTCGCTCAGGCGGCCCGCCGACACCGGCGCTGACTCCCCGGCCGCCGTACCCGGGACAGGAACCGACGATTTTCGGGATTTCCGCACAGCATTCACTTGATGAACTATATCACGCGTGATACAAATCACACCCGACCAGCCGGTACCGCCATCCAGCACCATCAGCCGGCACCACCCAGTCAAGACAGCCAGGAGGCCACCACCACCATGAAACTCGCCCTGTACCTGCCCAACTTCCGCGACAAGGTCACCGTGCAAGAGCTCGAAGACCTCACCGACCTCGCCGAGGAACTCGACTTCGACTCGGTGTGGACGCTCGACCGCATCGTCGTCCCCGAGGCGTCCGACCGGGGTGAACTGCAGTACCCGTTCGGGATGATGGAACAGTTCCCCACCCAGATGCCCGTGTCGGCACGCGGCGAGTGGCTGCACGGCATGCCGCTCATCCCGTGGCTGGCGGCGAAGACCAAGAAGGTCCGCATCGGCATGAGCATCATCGACACCCCCTACCGCGCCCCGGGCGTGCTGGCCGGCGAGATCGCCACCGTCGACCACCTCTCGGGCGGCCGCGTGAACGTGGGCATCGGCTCGGGCTGGATGCCCGAGGAGTTCGCCGCTGCCAGCGCTGCGCACATCTTCCCCCGCCGCCATGCGCACGTGCGCGAGACGATCGAGATCATGCAGGGCATCTGGACCAACGACGTGTTCGAGTACCACGGCGAGTTCGCCGACTTCGACCGCTGCGGCTTCGGCGCCAAGCCGGTGCAGAGCCCGCACCCGCCCATCTACTTCAGCGGCCTGAAGGACCCGAAGCGTTCGGCCAAGCGCATCGCCAAGTACGGCCTCGCCGGCTGGATCGGCATCCAGGACACGCCCGAGGAGATCACCCGCTGGAAGAGCGAGATCCAGCGTGAACTCGGCGAACTGGGCAGCGATCGCTCGCTCGACGACGGCTTCGACATGTGCAGCATGATCTGGTTCACGATCACCGACGAGCCCACCGACCAGACGCCGAACCGCAAGCTCAGCAACCTGTTGGTGGGCACGGAGTCCCAGATCACCGACAACCTGAAGCGCTACAAGGAAGCCGGCATGACCATGCCGCTGCTGTGGCCCCCGTTCGCCGGGGTGGAGGTGTCGAAGACCCTCGACGACCTGAAGCGCCTCACGAACGACATCATGCCGAAGGTGAACGCGATCTGACCCGCTGGGGTCCTGTCGAATCCGACCCGGTCGACCCGGGCCCGGCCGAGTGCAGCTGATCCCTCGCGGTCAGCCCCCGGCCGGGCTCGGATACGACGGTGGCTCCTCCCCCGGCGGCGGCGTGGTGTAGAAGGCCACGGCACCGCTGGGATCGAACAGCTTCGGCTCGCTCGGCCATTCGCCGGGCAGGTAGCGCTTGCCGCCGTCGACGTACTGCCACATGCCCTGGCCCTCCTTGCGGAGTTCGTCGGGCCCGGTGGTCTGCGGATCCCACCAGAACACCGTGGCATCGTCGACACCGTGGTAGTCCTGGTACGGCCAGATGCCCTTGTCGCCCCAACTGAGGTACGGCTGGCTGATCGCCTTGCGGGTACCCGTTCCCGCGAACAACCCATCACGCCAGGTCTCGTGGGTGAGGTTCGGCCCCACGCCCTGCACCACGGCGAAGAACAGCGCCGGATTGGGCGCCATCACCGGCAGACGCCCGGGCGCCGGCGGCTCGGTGCCGTTGAACCACTTGTAGATGGCGTACGAGCCCACCACGTTCGTGTCGGTGCGCACCGCGCCGAACGTCACCCCGAACGCGTGCTGCCACTGCTCCTGGTCGTAGGTGCGGGCGAAGGCATTGGTGTCGACTAGGCCCGAACCGGCCACCACCCACTCGGGGAAGTACTCCTGCGCCGTCGCCTCACGGGTGAAGTCGCGCGGCGCCACCGGGTCGCCGGAGAACACGACGGTGGTCACGCCGGCCGACTTCAGCTTCGAGATGGCCTGCGATGCGGTGGCCTGGATGGTGGCGGGGTCGAGGGCGTACACCACCACCTCGGCGAACGGTGCACCGGCCGCCTCCATGGCGTCGATGAAGTCCTGGGCGAGCTCGCTCGACGCACCACTGGAGTCGAGGTAGAGGAAGCCGAACTTCCGCGGCTGCTCGCGCACGTCGTCACCGCCGTACTCGGCGTTGCGGCCCACCAACTGCTTGGTGACGAACTCGATCACGTGCGTCTGGCCCTGCGCGGAGCTGGTACCGAGGCTCCACACCAGCGGATCGCGCTCGGCGTAGAACTCGGTGGGCTGGCCGGGCGTGCAGCCGATGCACAGGATGCCCCGCGCCGACAGTTCGTCGCCGAAGGCGCTCGTGAGGGCCGGACCACCGAGCACGGCGAACGGCTTGTACTCCTCGGCGATGAGCGCCGCATCGGCACGGGCCGTGACATCGTCGGTGGCGATACCGGTGCCTTCGAAGTTGATCAGCTTCACCGTGCGGCCGTACAGCTCGAAGTACGTCTGGTAGTAGTTGACCAGGTCGAGCATCGTCTGGCCCTGCTGTTCGTTGGTGTCGTTCACCGCCACGGCGTCGGTGACGTAGTTGATGACAGGGTCGCCCGCGAGCCCGATGTAGTTCACGACCACGATCTCATCGGCGGTCACACCCTCATCGGTGGCGCCGCCGTTGTCGCCCTCGAACGGGGCGAAGCACTCTGGGGCGAAGAAGTCGGGTACCGCCACACGCCCGCTCGTGGTGTCGCAACGATCACCCCAGTCGATCTGGTCGACCACCCCGAGTTCCTGGGCGGCGCTGAAGCTGAGCGGATACGTCCACTCGACCGACGGTGCCGAGGTGTCGGTGCTCCCGCCCGTCGTGGTGTCGGTGCCGCCCGTGGTGTCGGGCGCCGCGGTGTCGGGCGCCGCAGTGGCGGGCACGGTGGTGGCAGCTGCGGTGGTGTCGGCGGCCTCGTCGTCGCTGCCGCCGGTGGCGAGGATGACCCCGGCACCGATGGCGACTACGGCCACCACGCCGACGATCGGCCCCCAACGCTTGAGTTGCCGGTTCCCACCCGATCCACCGGGACCGGCGGTGCCTGCTGGCTGTGCTGGTTGCATGGTTACCCCCTGCTCGTGCTGTCGTTCGAAGTCGTTGTCGACGGTGCTGTCGACGGTGCTGTCGACGGTGCTGTCGACGGTGCTGCGGTGCCCGACCTGCCCAGGGCTGCCGCGTCGGTGCCGAGGTAGCTCTGCACCACGGCGGGGTCGGCCAGAACGTCGGCGGGCCGCCCCGAGGTGACCACCCGCCCCTGGTCGAGCGCGATCAGCCGGTCGCTGATCGACGACACGAGCGGGATGTCGTGCTCGATCACCACGAGGGCAGAACCCATCTCGTCGCGGAGGCGCAGCAGCAGCGGGGCGAGCGCCTCG
>JBIIDH010000078.1:0-17526 GCA_044238435.1 Ilumatobacteraceae bacterium
CGGTGCTCGACCTGGCGATGACCGAGTTCCGGGTGCGCGACGTCGGCGGCTCGCACAGCCCGCTCATCGGCCTGCCGGGCCGGATCGGTCGCTTCCCCGACCAGGGCAGCCATCCCGGCCCGGCCAGTTTCTACCTGCTCGCCGTGGTGTACCGGGTGCTCGGCTCCACCGCGTGGGGGCTGCTGGTGGGCATGATCGTGCTGAACATCGTGGCCATCGGGCTGCTGCTGTGGATCGCCGGGCGGCGCGGTGGTACCCCGCTGGTGCTGGTGGCCGCCGTGGCGGTGGCGGTGCTGCAGCGGGGCTACGGCACCGAGGTGCTCGAGCAGCCGTGGAACCCGTACCTGCCGGTGCTGTTCTGGGCGGTGGTGCTGCTGGCGGTGTGGAGCGTGTTGGTGGGCGACACGATGCTGCTGGTGGTGGTGGCCGCTGCCGGCTCGCTGTGCGCGCAGACACACGTGCCGTACCTGCCCCTGGCGCTGGGCATGACCGGGGTGGCGTTCCTCGGCGCCGGGTGGCAGTGGTGGCGGCATCGCGACCAGCGTCCTCGCGTGGTGAGGGCGACGCTGTGGTCGGTCGGCGCGGCTGGGGTGATGTGGTTGCCGGTGTTGATCGACCAACTGAAGAACGACCCGGGCAACGTGCGCATGCTGGTGCGTCACTTCTCGTCGCCTCCGGTTGACGAACCGGTGGTGGGCCTGGCCGAAGGTGTACGCCTGGTGTTGCGGCATCTCGACGTGGTGCGGGTGGCGCGCCTGGCCGTGCACGGCGACGAGTACTTCGTGCGGGCCGGTTACCGGCTCGACGGTGGCATCGCCGTGGGCCTTGCGGTGCTGGCGCTGTGGGCGGGCAGCGTGGTGCTGGCGTGGCGGCTGCGGCATCGGGCGCTGCTGGCGCTCCACGCCGTGGTCGCCGCATCGCTGCTGTTCGCGACCGCGTCGATCAGCCGCATCTTCGGCAAGGTCTGGTACTACCTCACGCTGTGGTTGTGGGGCACGACGGTGCTGCTGGTGGTGGCGACGCTGGCGACGGCGACGGTGTGGTGGCGACAGCGCCCGGCAGCGAGCGGTTCGCAGACCAGGGCGCGCAGTCCGATCGGGGCGATGGTCATGGCGCTGGTCGGTGTGGCGTCGGTGGCTGCGTTCACCATCGACGCCTCCCGCGCCGACGTGCCCGAGGCGCACCTGTCCGACACGCTGGCAGCATTGGTACCCCCGACCGTGATGGCGCTCGAGGCCGATGTGGGCGGCAGCGCCGGCATCTACGGCCGCTACACGGTCACGTACGCCGACTCGTACTACTTCGGCTCGCAGTCGTACGGGCTGGTGAGCGAACTCGAACGACGCGGCTTCGAGGTGGGCATGCCGAACACCTGGCGGGTGCCCGTCACCCCGCACCGAGTGGTGCTCGAGGCCGACGCTACCGTGCAGCTGCGCCTGGCGACCGGCCGCTACATCGCCGAGGTGGCAGCACTACCGGGCGCTGTGCAGGTGGCCTTCCACGACCCCCGCACCCCCGCCGACATCGCCCGCGGTGAGCAACTTGCGCAGCAGGTGCGCACATCGCTCATCGCGGTGGGCTTGGAGGGGTTGGTGCCGATGATCGACGACAACCTGTTCGGCCTGCAGCTCGACCCACGCGTGCCGGCCGACGTGCAGGAGATGGTCGACGAACTGCTGCGCCTGGGCGTGCCCACGGCCGTGTTCGTGCTGCCCCCGGAGACCGGCGCATGAGGGCCCGGGCCCGTGTCGCCGGGTGTTGCGCCCGGGTTCTCGACGCGGGCCGCCGCCCCGAGGTGATCGCTGCTGTCGTCGCAGTCGTACCCATCGCCGTCGCCATCGTCCGCGCGCTCGCGACGCACTGGCTCCCGGTGCAGGACAACGCAATCATCGAGATCCGCAGCCGCGACGTCGCGTCATTCGACAACTTCCCACTGCTCGGAACGTGGTCGAGCGCCTCGCTCACTGCGGGAGTCGACCTCAATCATCCCGGTCCGCTGCTGTTCGATCTGTTGGCGCCGTTCGTCTGGGCCTTCGGTGGTGGACCAGGCATCGCCATCGGTATCGGCATGCTGAACGCTGCGTCGGTGATCGGCTGCGCCGTCGTGGCGTTCCGGGTTGGTGGGCAATCCGCCTCGCTCGCGGCGTCCGTCGTCGCTGGTCTGCTGGCCTGGACCCTGGGTAGTTCGCTCCTCATCGACCCCTGGAATCCCCATCCGGTGATACTGGCCTGCCTGTTGATGCTGATGCTCACGTGGGGGGTGGCGAGCGGGCACCTCGCCATGGCCCCCTGGCTGCTCGCGGTGGCGAGTCTGTGTCTGCAGGTGCACCTCGGGTACGCCTACCTGGTGCCGGGGTGCGTGCTGATGGCAGCGGTGGGGGCGACCGTTGTGTTCGCCCGGCGTTGGCGTGCCGACCCGGACGCTCGTCGTGGCGGCCTGAGCCGCTGTCGTCGCATCGGGGCCGTCTCGATGGTGGTGGTGTCGGTGCTGTGGGCACAGCCTCTGGTCGAGCAGTTCGTCGGCGCCGGGCAGGGGAACCTGGCGCGCATCGTGTCGAGCGCCGGCGGTGACGAACCGGTCATCGGGTCGGTGCTGGCGCTGCGTCTGGTCGCTGCAGTGACCGCCCTCCCTCCGTGGTGGGGCCGTTCGTCGTTCACCGAGGCGGTCGAGTACGCGCCGATGCGTGGCGACGGCACGGTGGTTGCCACTGGCCTGCCGGGCGTCGCTGCCTCGTTCTTCGCTGTGGCGGTCGTGCTGGTGGCGTCGGCCATGCTCGCCGTACTCGCCTGGCGGCGCCGCGACCGGGTTGCCGCGGTGCTGGCGGTGGTGGCTTCGTTGCTGGTGTGTCTGGCGGTGGTGTCGCTCGCCGTGAGTCCGTTCGGACCACTCGGCCTCACCCCGCATCAGATGCGCTGGCTGTGGTCGGTAGGTGCCTTTGTCGCCTTCTCGCTGCTGGTGGGCTGCCTCAGAGGGGCTGCCGGTGTGTCGAGCGGCCGGCGCGCCGTGGCCGTCGCATGGAGCATGGTGTCGATCGTGGCGCTGGTGGCGGTGCTCGACCTGTCAGCGTCCGTCCAGCCGGCGGGTCCGACGACGTTCGTCGACCAGTTCGCGAGCGCGCGTGCGCTGCGGGCACAGATGCTCGAGTACCGGCCTGGGGGAGCCGTCGTGGTGGCCACCGACGACCTGCGCTTCGGCGAGATCTACTCCACGGTGGTCATGGTGGCCCTCGACGAGGCCGGGGTTGAGGTACGAGTGGCCGACGAGGGCTGGGTGCGCCAGCTGGGCGAGGCGCGCCGGGTGGCGGGCGATGAGGTGGTGGAGCTGCGCATTGCCGAGGGCGATCAGGCGCTGGCGACGCGACCCGATGCTGTACGGGTGGCCCTGGTACAGCCGGACGGTGACGTCGATGTGCGCACGGTGGCGGTGTTCGCAACCGTGCTCGGGTCGACGGTCAGCGGCGGCTGACGGAGGTGGCCTCTGCGCTGTTCGCGCCGCCGTCGTTGAACACCCAGGAGCGCAGCAGGGTGAAGCGGGCCAGCGCTGCCAGACCCCATGCGGCGACCAGCGTGAGTGCTTGAGCGGGTCGCCCGCCGCCGAGCCACAAGGTGAGTGCCAGGGCGGCGGAACTGAAGGCCATCGAGCACAGCAGCATGACGACAGCGGTGCCGTAGTGACGGCCACGATCGACCCGACTGCGGTGCCCGAACGTGAATCGGCGGTTGGCCCATGCGTTGCTGATGGAGGTGGCGGCGAGCGCGACCACGTTCGCCCAGATCGGGTGGATGGTGCCGGCGAGGAGGAGGAAGATCGCCAGCGACACGGCCGTGCTGGCAGCACCGACCAGCGCAAACGTGACCAGTTGGCGGCCGAAGTCGTCGCGCAACGGGGCGCGCCGCAGCGGACCGAGTTCGACGCGTCCACCTCCGCGCAGAAACGTGCGTGCCACGCGTGCGACACCCCGGAGGTCGTCGCGGGCGGTGCGGGCCACGTGCACGCGGCTGTCGGGATCGTCGATCCAGTCGACAGGAACCTCGAAGACACGTAAGCCGTTGTGTTCGGCGATGAGCAGGAGTTCGGTGTCGAAGAACCATCCGTCATCGGCGACCTCGGGGAGCAGTCGGCGAGCGAGGTCGGTGCGGATGGCCTTGAAGCCGCACTGGGCGTCGCGGAAGCGGTTGGCGAACACGATCCGCAAGATGAGGTTGTAGGTGCGCGAAATGATCTCGCGGCGCGGTCCGCGAGCCACCGTCGCCCCAGGGGCGAGACGCGAGCCGATGGCGAGATCGCTGTGGCCGCTGAGCAGCGGGGCGACCAGTGGCGCGAGTGCATCGAGCCCTGTCGACAAGTCGACATCCATGTAGGCGCAGACGGTTGCGTCGCTGCGCATCCAGGCTTCGCGCAGGGCCAGGCCGCGTCCTTTCCGGTCGAGGTGGATCACTGCTACCGAAGGCAGCGTGCCGGCCAGTTCGGAGGCGACGTCGAGGGTGGTGTCGGTGCTGGCGTTGTCGACGATCGTGATGCGCCAGGTGAAGGGGAACTCGGCCGTGAGCCAACGGTGCAGGCGGGTGATGCTGTGGTGGAGGACGTGGGCCTCGTTGTAGACCGGCACGACGACGTCGACCTGCACCGCTGGTGAACCGTTCACGACGCGCACACGGTGGCCGGCTCGACGAAGAGGGCGTACGTGGAGATGACCGTGGCCCCGATGGCTTCGAACGCTGCGGTGGTGCCGTCGCTGCCGGCGACCTCGTCGGCGGTGGCTGCATCGAGTTCGGCAGCACCGGTGTCGAGCCACGTCAGCAGGTGCCCCTCGTACACCAGTCGGAGTGCGGCGCTGTCGTCGGTGGCTGCCGCGTCGAGCAGTGCCGAGGTGGCGGGGTCGATGGCGGTGCGGTCGACGGTGACTCGGCCGGTCTGCACGGCGGCGACCAGGGTGTCGACCACTGCATCGGCGCGCCGGCGGGTGAGTTCGTCGACACCGTCGGCGCGGGCGAGCAGGCAGGCCTGACCTCCGTAGAGCAGCGCCTCCGATCCCTCTAATTGGAACACGGTCGCCTGTTCGCTGCCGTCGGCGCGTCGGCCTGGGCCGAGTTGGCGCACCATCACTTCGTCGTCGACCTTGAACTCGATGCCGAGTTCCTGGAGTTCCATCATCACGGCGGTGCTGTAGGGCTCGAAGACACGGAGGTTCGAGGTGTCGTACAGCACGGGAGCTGCAGCGCGGAGCGGTTCGAGGCGGGTGAACACCTGGCGGAGCGCGACGGTGGCCTCCTCATCGGCTACGGGACCCTCCTGCTGGGCGAGGTAGGGGATGTTCAGCGCCATCAGCACACCGACACCGAGCACGGCGACGGCTGACAGGGCGCGGTCGAGTGGCCGGTTCGCGAAGCGGTGGAGTGCCAGCCGTGCTGCGGCGACGACGATGACGAGGTGGACGAAGACAGCGGCCGGCCACACCCAGCGCACATGGTGTGCCGACAGGCCCACGGTGCCGACTGTGAGCACGGCGAGGCTGAGCCAGGCTGCAGCGACGAGCCCGAGAGCGATGGCGCATCCGGCGGCGGCCAACCGGTCGCCGCAGCGGCGCGTCGCCCGCCACAGCAGCACCAGGACGGCGACGAGTACCAGCAGCGCCGCGATGGTGATGGGGGCACTCGGCATGCCGGCGACGATGACCCGCGGGCCGTCGGGGGTGTCGGCGATTCGTGTGGTCGTGGGTACGACAGTGGAGAAGCCGCCTCTGGTCCACCACGGCGGCAGAGCCATGACGCTGGCGACGATCTGCGCGGCGGTCCGGAAACCGACGGTCACCTCGCCACCCCCTGCACTCGAGGCGAGTCGGCTGAGATTGCCTTCGCCGTCGCCGGCGAACTGCTCGACCAGGGGCTGGGTCCACAGGATGAGGAACAACCCGGCTGAGCAGGCAGCCGTCCGCGAGCGAACACTTGCCCAGACGGCAGCCGATGCCGAGGTGCTCACGCGCTGCTGACGTCGCGCCGCGATCGCTGCCACCACCGCAACCGGGCTGAGCAGGGCCAGTACATAGACGTAACTGAGGTGGGTCTGGATGAGCAGGGAACCGAGGGCCACGAGAGAGGGAACCGTCCAGCGCACGTGTCCGACATCGCCCGTGGCGAGGCCCATGAGCACGAGCAGGTACAGCAGGAAGGGGAGGAGCAGTGCGTGCGCCTGCCAGATGTCGAACAGCAACTGGCTGCCCATCGCCCAGGTGAGTGCACCGCAGGCGAGGAGCGCCCAGCGCTGCAGCGCCCATCCGCCGAGTCGGTGTGCGGCGGCGCTGATGGCCACGATGCTGAGCGCGTTCGCGAACCCGACGCCGATTGCGGCGCCTGGTCCTGGAGGGAGCAGGTGCGCGAATGGCGCGAGCAGATCGGCGTAGATGGGGCCCGGGTTGTTGAGGTCGACACCGAGGCTCCGCGATGCCGATGTCCACGAGCCCAGCCACGGATGGTGGTGGGTGAGCACATCTCGCACGCGTATGTAGAGCAGTGCGTCGTCGCCGACGGCGAACCAGTCGCGCCGCAGGGCGCGCACCACAGCGGTGACGATGGGGATGATCACCACCGCGGTGAGCGCGATCCGCACCAGCCGACGCGGCTCGGCGCTCGGTGACTCGGAGACGTCGACGGATGCGGTCATCGGTTGTCTGTGGGGGAGGACGCGGTAGTGCCGATGCCCTTCATCGCGATGGCGGACGCCTGGGTGAAGCCCGAGAACAACACGACGAAGATGATGAAACTGGCCAGGCAGAGGGCTACGAGGGCAACGAGTGGGAGCAGGGCCGAGATCGGCGGACGGTTGCCGGCGATGCCGACGGCGAGCAGGACCGAGTAGACGACGGCCGACACCAGCGTGAATGCGGCGACCACCATCATGCGGACTGCGATGCGTTCGCTGAAGGGCAGGAGCATTCGCATGCCGTGCGACACGAGCGCCGAGGAGTTCATGCGTGACTCGCCCGCGAAGCGTTGGCCGCGAGCACACGGCACCTCGACGGTGGGTCGACGCAAGGCGAGCAGGGTCGACGAGTAGCACAGGTCGAAGCTGGGATGATCGACCGTGACCTGCAGCGACGCGGCGCGTTGGGCAGCGAAGTTCCCCGACCGCACGGTGGTGCCGGTGAGGACTCGGAACATCGTGCGGAAGAGCACGTACATGAGGCGGAAGCGCCAGGGTTCGGAGCGTTTCGTGCGCCGCGCCAGAGCGAGGGGCCGACGCGATTCGATGAGCGCGTGGACGAGGCGGGGAACGTCGATGGGCTGGTCTTCGCCGTCGGAGTCCATGGTGACGACGATGTCGTCGGGGTCGAGCCGGGAGGCCAGGTGGCGCAGACCGAAGACGATCGCACGCTGGTGACCGAGGTTGAACGGTGGGGTGAGCACCTCCACGTCGGCCAGTCCGGCGAGGTGCTCGACCTCGTCGTCGGTGCCCGCGGAGTCGTCGATCACCAGATGTCGGATGGGTAGGGTGATCGCCGCTGCCCGGCAGGCTTCGGCGGTGTCGGTGCGCAGACGCAGCATCGATTCGGTGTCGCGCAGCATCGGGCTGACGATCCAGAGTGTGGCCCCGCTCACGAGGTGCCAGCACGGTGGGCGATGGCGATGACCGAGGTGCCGGCGGGCCAGATCCGTCGTAGGCGGGTGGTCGCGGTGCTGACGACATGGCCGATCGCGTTGGCACCTCGGCCGAGTTGAGGGAAATCGACATGGTCGCGAGGGGCGGTGCGGATCTTTCGAATCGGCAGCAGTGGAAGCAGTTCGGGGAACAGGTAGTTCACGGCGTCGACGGCGAACCCGGCTCGTTCGAGGACCTGTCGCAGCGATCGGCGCGAGTAGCGGCGGTGATGGCCGAGTGCCTCGTCCCACCCGGAGAACGCCCACTGCAGCGCGGGGACCGTGACGATCAGTTGCGTGTCGGGCGCCATACGGCCGCGCAGTTCGACGAGTGCGGCGAGGTCGTCGTCGATGTGCTCGAGGACATCGAGCATCGCCACCGTGGTGTCGGCCCCGATCGCGCTGGTGGGCTCGCTACGCCGTGTACTGCCGAACCGCTCGGTGAGCAGGTCGTCGAGCAAGGGCGAGAGCTCTTCGAACCGGTAGTCGAGAGTGGGCGCATGCTCGACGACGTAGTCGCCGAGCAGCCCGGACCCCGCACCGAGGTCGAGCAGCGCGGCTGATCGGTGGCGAAGAGCGAGCGAGGTGGTGAGTTCGAAGCGGACTCGGTGCCAGAACGTCTGCTGCCGAGGATCGGCGACGAGCATCTGTTGACGTTCGAGAGGTGTGGACGCGTTCGGCTCGGCGGGCCCTGGCTTCATCGCAGGTGAGACTAGCGGCCGACACCTCGCGCGGCCGCCCGGGCGTGTCACGTACCGCCGAGTGCCGCACAGGCCCCGACGGGTGTGTCGTAGCGGGCGTCGGTGGTCCACGCCCCGCTCAGCCACTGCGGTGCGGCTGTGGCGAGACCGTCGTACCGTTCGGCCAGCCGGGCGGCGAACCAGTCGGCGAAACGGGCGGCACCCTGCGGGCACACGTGCACGCCGTCGGGCTTGCGGTCGGGTGCACCGTCGTCGCCGATGTCGATGTCGAGCGCGTCGCCCCACAGGGCGGAGGCGTCGATCACGACGACGTGATCAGGATCGGCGGCGACGAGTTCTCGGGCGACGGCGATCTGGCGTTCGAGGCCCGGGTCGACGAGGTCGGCACGCACCGGTGGGGGTGTGACGACGACGAGGTCGGCTCCCATGGCGCGCACCCGCGAGGCGAACCAGGTGTAGGCGACGCGGAGTTGCTCGGCGCTGAACGGCGAATCCCACGACATCAGCTGCACGACGACCACCTCGGAGGGGTACGCGGTCATCATCTCGTCGTAGAGCGTGACCGGGTCGATGCCGTCGGAGGGGACGAGACGGGCCCCATCGAGCGCCCCGTCGTGGAGGACCACCCCGGCTGCGTCGAGCCGGGCCTCGATCGCGGGGGCGAGGTCGGCCGCGACCGAGTCGCCGATCCAGAGCACGCGACCGATGGTGCGCCGCGGCGGCGGCACGGTCGTGCTGGTGCTGGTACTCGTGCTGGTACTGCTGCTGTCCGATGGGCTGCTGGTGCTGGCCGCCGGTTCGGTGTCGGCCACGGTGGTGATCGTCGGGGCGAGGGAGGTGGTCACCAATGAACCCGGGTCGAAGCCGGCGATCTGGCCGACACCGGTGGGAGCCACCACGGTGACCACCACCGCGGTAACCAGCAGGCCGGCGGTCGCCACATCGGCGCGCCTGCCGGTGGCCCAACCCGTCTGGCGGCGGATCGGCTGTTCGACCCACCGGTACGACACCTCGGTGAGTGCCAGCGAGACAGCGATGGCGACCAGGTCGCGGATCGGCGAGGCCCAGTGCGGCCGTCGCTGTTCCAGCACAACGATGACCGGCCAGTGCCACAGGTACCAACCGTACGAGCGTGCACCGAGCCAGCGCAGTGCCGGGGTGGAGCACCAGTTCACGATGCCGTTGCGAGGCGCGAGCGGCCTGTGGGCCGTGGTGATGGCGGCCATCAGCAGCACCGCTGCTGCGGCGAGGAGCGAGTGGAGGGCGAGACCGCCGTGCAACAGCATGTCGAGCCAGTCGCCACCGCGCCACCACAGCACGGCGAGGCCAGCCATCAGCGCCACGACGGTGTTGTCGGCGGCCCGGCGATGCTGGCGCGCCCACTCGACGGTGGCGGCCCGCACCGGCGGGAGGGCGGCGAGGGCCCCGACCAACAGGGCGAAGGCGCGTGTGTCGGTGCCGAAGTAGATGCGCGCCGCCTGGTCGCTGCTGGCCAGCACGAATGTGAGGACCAGCGACGCGACTACGAGCACGCCGGTGGTGACGGCGAGCCAGGCCATGGGGGCCCGCCGCCGCAGGGTGATCAGCACGACCACCGGCCACACGAGGTAGAACTGCTCCTCGATCGCCAGGCTCCACAGGTGGTTGAACACCGACGCCTCGGTGACGGCCCCCCAGTAGTCGCGGGCCAGAACGACGAGGTGCCAGTTGGCCAGGTACGGCAGCGCCCAGGCAGCGTCGCTGCGACCCAGCGCCTGCTGCGAGGGAGTACCCCAGACGGCGAGCCAGCCGAGGACGACGACGACGAGCAGGGCGACGGCCGGCATCAGCCGGCGGGCGCGACGCGCCCAGAAGCGCCCGAGCGAGCGGAGGTCGTCGCGCCAGGGCGACCGAGACGGCGCGGTGGGCAGGAAGGTGCCGACGAGCAGGCTGGTGATGAGAAAGCCCGAGAGGGCGAAGAACAGGTCGACACCGAGGAAGCCACCACCCAGCCAGCCGAGGTGGTAGGCGACCACGCCGGTGACGGCGAGGCCGCGCAGCCCGTCGAGCACGGGCCAGTGCTCAGCGGTGTGCCCACCTGCCATGGTGCGTGCGTTCCTCTCGCCTCGTCGCTCGACCCCATCCGACGAGCAGGCAACGCTAGCGTGTGAACCGTTGCGCGCCAGTCGGGCGCGACGTTCATGATGGATGCCGCTCGATGCCGACTGCCGACTGCCCGCCGAACCCCGATCCACCAGCCGCACCGCTGCCACGCGGGGTCTGGGCGGCAGTCCTGGTGGGTGCGCTGTGGCGTGTCGGCGTGCTGGTCGTCGACAAGTGGCATCAGCCGCTGTTGCTGAACGACTCGATCTACTACTCGGGACAGGCCAAGCAGCTGGCCCGGGGGGTGTGGTTCCGCGAGTTGTTCGTCGACCAGCCCGGTGCCGAGCACGGTCCGCTCACCTCGGTGCTGATGGCTCCGCTGAGCTGGATGGATCATCCCGAGCCGTGGCAGCGCATCGTCACGGTGATGTGCGGTGTGGCGACGATCGTGGTGTTGGCTGCTGTGGCTCGGCGCGTGGCCGGTGAGCGCGCCGCAGTGGCAGCCGCGTGGATCGCTGCGCTGTACCCGAACCTGTGGATGAACGACGGCCTCGTCATGTCGGAGAGCATCAGCACGCTGTGTGTGTCAGCGGTGGTGCTCAGCGCGCTGCGGTGGCGGGCGGCACCGTCGACGAGCCGGGCCGTCGTGCTCGGCGCCCTGCTCGGCCTGGCTGCGCTCGCCCGGAGCGAACTGGTGCTGGCCGTGCCGTTGGTGGCGCTGTGGTGCCTGTGGCCGAACCGCCGCGCCTGGCGGCAGCCGCTGCTGGTGATGGTGGCGGCCGGCGTGACCGTGGCGCCCTGGGCGGTGTTCAACCTGGTCCGGTTCGAGCGGCCGGTGCTGCTGACCACCAACGACGGCACGACGCTGGGCGGTACCTATTGCGACGAGGCGTTCCAGGGGCCCGATCTCGGCAACTGGTCGCTGCTGTGTGTGGCCGACCCGCCGGGTGTGCTGTCGGACGAGGATCCGTCGGTGCGCTCGGCACGGCTGCGGTCGCAGGCCTTTGCCTACGCCCGCGAGCACGTCGAACGTCTGCCGGTGGTGGTGGCGGCGCGACTGGGGCGTTCGGTCGACCTGTTCGGGCTCGATCGACTGGTCGACCAGGACGAGGGTGAGGAGCGTTACCGCTGGGCCTCGTGGGCGGGCATCGCGACCTGGTGGGTGCTGGCACCGCTGGCGGTGGTGGGGTTGCGCCGTATCGATCGGGCGTCACGCCGACTGCTGCTGGTGCCGGTGGTGACAGTGCTGGTCACCACGGTGCTGTTCTACGGCGCGCATCGCATCCGTTCGCCGCTGGAACCAACGGTGGTGGTGGGCGCCGGCGTGGCCATCGCTGCCTGGTGGGTGATGTGGCGACATGGCCGGCCGGTGGTCGGTGCCGACGTCGCCGGGGACGCACCGCCTCGTGGGTGAGCGCACCCTCACCTACCAGCCTGCGCTCGACGGGCTGCGGGCGCTCGCGGTGGCGCTCGTGCTGTGCTTCCACGGCGGGGCCAGTTGGATGACCGGCGGGTATGTCGGCGTGTCGGTGTTCTTCACGCTGTCGGGCTACCTCATCACCTCGCTGCTGCTGGTCGAGCACCAGCGTTCGGCCACCATCGACCTGCGCGGCTTCTACACCCGGCGGGTGAAACGGTTGCTGCCGGCGAGCCTGCTGTTGCTGGCCGTGGTCGTCGTGGCGGCTGCGGCTGGTGCCTGGCGGTGGGACGGTGCGCTCACCCGCGACGTGGTGGGCTCGGCGCTCCAGGTGGAGAACTGGGTGAAGTTGTCCGGTGATGCCAGCTACGCCGACCTCGTGAACGCCTCCCTCGGACGGGTGGCGCCGCTCGAGCACTACTGGTCGCTGTCGATCGAGGAGCAGTTCTACTGGGTGTGGCCGGTGGCGATGCTGGTGCTGCTGCGCCGGGCGCGTTCGGCACAGCGGGTGGTGGTGTGGTTGGTGCTGGGGGCGCTGGCGGGCATGGTGGCGGCACCCTTCATCGCTGCGGTGTGGGGCCCCGACGCTGCGTACTGGTCGACCCCGGCCCGGATGGGTGAGATCCTCATCGGTGCTGCCTTGGCGGCAGTGCTGCATCGCGGTGTCGCCGTGCCGCGCTGGGCAGGGTGGTTCACACCGGTGCCTCTGGCGGCGGTGCTGGTTGCAGCCGTCACCTGGCCGGCGGCGAGCGGGCCCGCATATCGCGGGTGGCTACCTGTGTTCGCGCTCGGGTCGGGGCTGCTGATCGCGGGCCTGCAGGTCGACGGTCCGGTGCGCAGGGTGCTGTCGCTCCGACCCGTGGTGTGGGTGGGAACGGTCAGTTACGGCATCTACCTGTACCACTGGCCCATGTTCGCGGTGATCACCACCGACCGCACGGGGCTCGACGGCGTCGCGCTCGCTGCGTTGCGGGTGGGCCTCACCGTCGCGGCTGCGGCGCTGTCGTACCGTCTCGTCGAGCGGCCCATCCGTACCGCCTCGTCGGCGGGGTGGCGGCCCGTCGTCTCCGGGGCGCTGGCCTCAGCCCTGGTCGTGCTGGCAGCCGTGGTGATGGTGCCATCCCGGCAGGCCACCTCGGCCGCCGGTGCCCCGTTCGACCCTGCGGTGGCCGCTGCCGGCGATCTCGATCCGGTAGGCGGCAGTTTGGCCCCGCTGGCGGTGGTGGCGAGCAGCACCGTGCCGCCAGCGGCGGATGTGGACGGGTCGGTGCCATCGGCAGCGACCACCATGCCGTTGCCGATGGTCAGCCGTCCGGTGCGGATCGTGGTGGTCGGTGACTCGACTGCAGAGTTCACGGCAGCGGGCCTCGTCGCGTGGGCCGCCGATCATCCCGACCTGGCTGGGGTGCGTCCGGCAGTCGCCGCCGGGTGCGGGTTTCTGCGCGACGGCCGGGTCCCCACCGATGGTTCGATCGACTGGGTCGAGCCCTGTCGATTCCTGCTCGACGAGCAACTGCCTACAGTGCTGGCAGAGACGCAGCCCGATGTCGTGATGCTCATGGTGACGATGCGTGATGTCGAGAACCGTGTCTGGAGCGACGCGGAGGGCGTGCTCGACCCCTTCGATCCGCGGTACCGGGCACGCTTGCTCGACGCCTATCGCGCGATGGCCGAACGACTGGTCGATGCAGGCGTGCCGCGTGTGGCGTGGGTGCTGCCTCCGAAGCCCATTGCCCCGTTCGAGGGCGAGCAGCGGGTGATGCGCGACCCTGCCCGGTACACGGTGCAGCACGACGTCATCAGTCAGGTGGCGGCCGAGTACCCCGACCTGGTGCGAGTGATCGATCTCGACGGCTGGCTCACCGGAGCGGGTCGCCGGGTAGACACCGGTCTACGGCCGGACGGGCTGCACTGGTCGCCCGAGGGTTCCTACTGGGTGAGTGATTCGTTCCTGGCTGCCTCGCTGGTGAGCGCGGCGGTGTCGCCCTGATCGCCTGATCCGGCGCGTCGGCGCACACGGATGCGGCGGTGGCGGCCATCGGCGCGTTCGTCGGAACCGAGTGTCGCGGCGAACAGCAGCACGACGACGAACAGTCCGGCCTGGTGGAACTGCTCGAAATTGCTGGGCCAGGCAGCGTCGGGGAAGTAGCGGTGGCGTCGCTGCTCCAGCAGCACGCCGGCACCGAGCGCCGCTGCCAGCGCAGCAGCAGCCCATGCGGCCAGACGAGGGCGACGGGTGACCACGACGGCTGCGGCCGGCACCAGGGCGATGACGGCCCAGTTCGGGTCGATCGCCAGAGCTGCCGCAACGACGAGCGCGACGGCAGCGGTGGCGGCGTCGATCGTGCTGGCCCGTTTGCCGATCGGGCACCAGGCCGGTGGGTCGAACTCGTCGATCGGCCGGGCCGAGCGCCGATCGACGAGGGCGAGCGCGAGGCAGGCGAGCACGCCGAGGGAAGCGATGAGCAGCGCGATGTTCAGCGACGATTGCGGTGTCCACGTCATCGTGACGGTGTGGGCCTGGTCGCTCGGCGCGAGGTACCAACCGTTGAAGCCGCCGCTCACCTGTTCCGGTGTGCCGAGCGAGGTGTCGATGCCGTCGGCCTGTACCGATGCGGTCCAGGCGTCGTTGTAGCCCTCGCCCAGCACCAGCCAGCAGCCCTCGGGGCACGGGCCGACGGTGGCGGTGCGTGTGGTGCGGGTGCGCTCCACCTGCACCACCGGTGCAGCGGGCAGGTTGTCCTGCCAGAAGTACGACGAGCGCAGTGTGATGCGGTCGATGTCGATGCCGGTGGTGGACGCGGCGTCGACGCCACCGCCGGTGACGATGCGGTGTGTACCGCTGGTGAGGGCGAAGGGAGCGTCGTCGCACGGGGCCACGTCGACGGCCTCGCCGGCGAGGAGGCGGTCGAGTACATCGTCGGTGATGTCGAGCCCGAGCGGGGTCCCGTCGACGACGACCAGATCGTTCCGGCAGCCGACAGGGCGCTCGACGGGATCGTCGGCTGCAAGGGCGAACCCGCTGATGTCGCCGATCGCGGCCGGTAGCTCGGTCATCTCGCCGTAGCGCCGGTCGATGGTGGTGCGCGACTCGACACCGGTGATGGTGAGGGTGACCTGGTCGGCGTCGGCGGGCACGGCGGTGGGCAGCACCACCGTTGACAGGCCGGTGGCATCAGGCGCGGGTACGGGCACGGTGACGTCGAGGTCGCCGGCGACCAGGTTCAGCGTGGTGACGGTGGAGTGGAGGCCGTCGGTGGGCTGCACCAACTCGAAGCGATCGGTGGTCGTGCCGGGTTGCAGGGCCAGGGTGAGGGTGGAGCCGACGGCCTGGCCGAACGGCGTGACCCACGCGGTGGCCGGGTTGCCGTCGACCGCCGCTGCGGCACCAGCGGACACCATGCCGGTGAGATGCGATGAGGCGGTGGCGACAGGTGCGCGGCCGGCGAGGTCGGCCAGCACCGCGTCGGTGGCCCGGGCGTCGAGGCGAAGGGTGACAGCAGCGTCGAACGTGCGGTCGACGGGCAGCGCGAACTGGCGCACCATCGCGGGCTCGGGGTCGTCGCGCCAGCGGTCGCTGGGGCGGGTCCGTTCACGGGAGAGCACGATGGCCAGGCGCGTGTCGGCGTCGATGCGGTCGAGCAGGTCGGAGGGCAGCACGGTCACCTCGGTGGCCACTGGGCCGAGTTCGGCGAAGCCCACCGCAGACGGGCCGCTGTCGGTGCCTTCGGCCCGATCGGCCACCGAGACGATGGTGACGCTGACCGGGCCGGTGCTGCCGAGTTCCACGGTCTGGCCTGGCGGCCGCAGCGACGACTCGTCGAGGGCGACCTCGCGGCTGGTGCCGTCGACCTCGTCGACGCGCACGCGGGTGATGACCCGCGTGGCGGTGGGGTCCTGCGGCTGCACGAGGCGCAGAGCGCCGTCGGTGGCCGACAGTTCGATCGACTCGCCCTCGGGTGAGAACCGGTCGGCCACCACCCAGGCCGTGGCCGGGTTGCCGTCGACTGCCATCGCCGGTCGGTCCTCGGGCCGATAGGCGAACGGTTCGCCGTAGGCGGTGGCCCGCACCCGCAGGGTGCCGAGCGCACTCGTGCCATCGTCGAGCAGGGCGACGGTCTGGTTCGACGGAGTCTGCGTCGCGAACACGGCCAACCGCTGATCGGCCGACGTGAAGCGGGTGACGTCAGACTCGGGTCCGCCGGTCTCGGTGAGGCCGCTCACATCCTGCGAACCGCGCCAGTGGGTGGCGCGGTCGCGGTTGCTGTCGGTGACCACCACCGTGGACAGACCGGCACCGCCGGAGTCGGCCGCGGCGACCGCCTGAGCCAGGTCGTCGGGGCCCAGATCGGCGGCGTAGCGGACCAGTTCGTCGCCCTGCAGCAGACCGGCTGCGGCCGCGTCGACGAGGCCGTCGCCGCTGCCGGCCACGAGCACCACCCTGGTGGCCGTCCGCACGATGGGAACCGGCTCGCGGACGGGAACGAGTTCCACCGTGGGCAGTGCGGTGCCCACGCGTGGGTCGCCGAGTTGCTGCTCGTCGACCATCGGTACATCGGGCACATTGGGCGTCGGCTCACCGAATGCAGTCGGCGTGCCGAGTCCCGGCGGCGTGGCGGCGAACAGGTCGGCCACCACCTCGGGCCGGGGGGTGCGGAAGCGATCGAAGGCAAGGTCGTCGGCCACCCAGATGGTGTCGGCGCCGAGCAGTCGGGCGATCGGTGCGATGGCCGCCGGGTCGATGGTGCCCGCCTGGAAGCGGTTGTCGAGCGCGTAGAGGAGGTCCATCGCCCCCGGGCTGCCGAGGGGGAGCAGATCGCGGGTGACGAGCGGCTTGTCGGTGAGGCCCGGCAGTGGCGGATCGACCGTGTAACCCCAGCGGAAGGCGCCGAACTCCGAGCCCGGCAGCTGCAGCACCCGATACTCGCTCGAGCCGGCATCGAGGTCGCCGACGGCGTCGAGCCAGGCGGCGGGTGGGTCCTGGTCTCGTTCGAGCGCCGGGTCGACGAAACCGCCCGTCCAGAGCGCGGGCAGGTTCACCACGGCGAGCAGCACCACCAGGGGTGCGGCGAGGAGGCGGACACGGAACCTCGTCGTGGCGATCGCCGTGACGAGCGCGCCCGCCCCCAGCGCGAGGCCGAAGGTGCTGAGGGGGAGGGCCCGGGTGCTGCTGCGCAGCGCGAGGCCGAGCGCCGAGTCGGCGAGGGGCTTCATCAGCGGCGACGGGTCGGTGATGGGGTGCACGCCCACCGCCAGCACGATGCCGGCCACCACCATCCAGGCCGCATAACGGCGCTGACCCCATCGCACGACGGCGAGACCGGCGAGGCACACCGCGGTGAGGGCGTAACCGGCGACGATGACCAGGCTCGAGCTCATGTAGTCGAGCGAAGCAGTGGTGGTGAACGCGTACGGGTCGCGGATGTAGAACAGCCAGTAGCCGAGGCCGCGCAGGGTCTCGGTGCTCACCGAGGTGAGCGACACGGCTTCGAGCGTCTCGGAGAAGGCGAGTACGTCGGCGCCATGACGGCCCTGGACGACGAGCATCACGATCCACCACATCGACACGGCCAGACTGAGCGCACCGAATTGCGCTGCGGTGACGAGGGCGCGTCGCCAGGTGATGCTCCGAGCCCATGCCGCGTGCAGCAGCCACAGCACCGGTGCGGGTGCGACGAGCGCGAGCGCCGT
>JBIIDH010000079.1:0-17159 GCA_044238435.1 Ilumatobacteraceae bacterium
GCGTCGCACTCGTACTGGCCCGACACCCAGTTCCGCAGCGCCCCGAGGTAATTGCCCAGGTGGACGTCGCCGGTGGGTTGGATGCAGGACAGCACTCTGGTCACGGCGGGCAACGCTATCGACTCGCTGTGGTCCGTCGGGGGTAGTTTTGAGCCATGTCGTTCGAGGTCGCCACCCCTGTCTACGAGGGACCGTTCGACCTGTTGCTCCACCTCATCCTGAAAGAGCAGGTCGACCTCTACGAGGTGCCGCTCGCTCGCATCGTCGACGCCTACCTGGCCGAGGTGGAACGGATGCAGGCCATCGACCTCGACGTGGCCACCGAGTTCTTGATGATCGCCTCCACCCTGGTGGAGCTGAAGGCTCGCCGCCTGCTGCCCGGCCGCGACGACGTCGACCTCGACGACGAGCTGGCGTTGTGGGAAGAACGCGACCTGCTGCTGGCCCGGCTGCTGGAGTGCAAGACGTTCAAGGATGTCGCCTCCGTGTTCTCGCGGCTGGCCGACGAGGCCGACCGCAGTTTCCCGCGCCAGGCCGGGCCCGACGAGCGATTCGCCGAACTGGTGCCCGACCTGCTCGAGGGCACCCATCCCCGCCGGCTGCAGGCGGCATATCTGCGGGTCATCACGCCGAAGCCGGTGCCGCGCATCGACCTGTTCCACGTCGCGCCCATCCGCCTCAGCGTGGCCGACGCGATGGCCGAACTGATCGACGAACTGCCGCGTGTGGGCCGTATCTCGTTCGCTCGCCTGACGGGTGGGCTCGTCGAGCGGCTCGAGGTGATCGTCCGGTTCCTCGCCCTGCTGGAGTTGTTCAAGCAGGGGGCGGTCGATCTCGACCAGGCCGAACGCTTCGGCGACATCGACATCGTCTGGAACGGCCTCAGGGTCGATGCCGACGAGGCGTCGGCGACGATCGACGACTACGACGGCTGAACCTCGCCCGCGCACCCCCACCGACCGACCCAGGACCACGATGACCGAACAGCACGAACCGGACCAGCCTCTCCTCGACGATGCCGTCGCCTCACCGCAGGCGCCTGCGGCATCGGTCGCCGATCGCCGGGCGCCCGGGGTGCCCGATGCCGAGTCGGTGCGCGCCATCGAGGCCATCGTGCTGGTGGCGGTCGAACCGGTGCCGGCCGAACTGCTGGCGCAGTTGCTCGAACTGCCGGTACACACCGTCGAGCACCTCTGCGCCGAGTTGGCCGACAGCTACGCCGAGGCCGGCCACGGCTTCGAACTGGTGCGGGTGGCCGGTGGCTACCGCTACCAGTCGGCCGGCGACCTGTCGCCCTACGTCGAACGCTTCCTGCTCGACGGGCAGCGGGCACGGCTCAGCGGCGCTGCACTCGAGACGCTTGCCATCGTGGCGTACAAGCAGCCCATCTCGCGCGCCCAGGTGGCGTCGATTCGTGGCGTCGACCCCGACGGTGTGCTGCGCACGCTGCAGGCCCGCGGGTACATCGGTGAGGTGGCGCGCGACAGCGGCCCGGGCCAGGCGGTGTTGTTCGGCACCACGCCGCAGTTCCTCGAGAAACTCGGTCTCGCCTCGCTGGCCGATCTGCCGCCCATCGCCGAGTTCGTGCCTGGTGCCGATGTGGTGGAGGCGCTCGAGCAGGGTCTGCGCGTCGAGCCGGTCAGCCCGCCGGCACAGCCCGACGCGCCGGCGTGAGCGAGCCTCGCGTTCCCGAACCTCCGCTGTGGGAGCAGATGGCCGCACGGTCGGCCGCGCTGCCGCAGGGCGAGCGGCTGCAGAAGGTGCTCGCCGGCTGTGGCTGGGGGAGTCGGCGGGTGTGCGAAGACCTCATCGCCGCCGGCCGGGTGACCGTGAACGGCGAGGTGGCCGTGCTGGGCCGCCGGGTCGACCCCGACCACGACCGGGTGGAGGTCGACGGTGTGCCGGTGGGCGTGAAGTCGGGCCTGGTGTATTACCTGCTGAACAAGCCGGTGGGTGTGGTCACCACCGCCAGCGACACGCACGGGCGGCCGACGGTGGTGGAGATGGTGCCCGCCGAGCCGCGGGTGTTCCCCGTGGGGCGGCTCGACCTCGACACCGAGGGCCTGTTGCTGCTCACCAACGATGGCGACCTGGCGCACTGGCTCACGCATCCCAGCCATGGCGTGGAGAAGGAGTACCTCGTCGAGGTGGAGGGTGGCGTGGTGTCGGCCGGTGCGCTGCGCGGCCTGCGCACGGGTGTCGAACTCGACGACGGTGTCACCTCGCCGGCGCAGGTGTCGCAGCCATCGCCCGGCGTGCTGCGCATCACCATCCACGAGGGTCGCAACCGTCAGGTGCGGCGGATGTGCGACGCGGTCGGCCATCCGGTGCGACGGCTGGTGCGAGTGCGCATCGCGTCGATCAGCGATCGCACGCTGCGCCCCGGCGCCTGGCGTCCGCTCACCGCGCACGAGGTGAAGGTGCTCATCGAGACGGTCGGCGCCGGGCCGCGCCGGTAGATTCACACCCCGTGCCCACCGCCGCCGACGATCCTGCTGCGCCGACGCCGCGCCGCGCCTCGGTGTCGGGTCTCGGGCTGATCGGCGGATCCATCGCGCTCGGGCTCACCGAACGGGGCTGGGTGGTGTCGGGCACCGACCGCGACCCGGCGCGTGTGCAACGGGCACTCGACATGGGCATCATCGCCGCCGAGGGCCTCGATCCCGAGGCTGAGATCACGTTCGTCGCCACGCCGGTGCTGTCGCTGGCCGAGCAGGCAGCGGTGGCGCTGGCCGCCACCCGCGGCGTGGTGACCGATGTGGGCAGCGTGAAGGCGGGTGTGGTCGATGCCATCGACGATCCACGGTTCGTGGGTGGTCACCCGATGGCGGGCAGCGAACTGGAGGGACTCGACGGCGCCGATGGGTCGATGTTCGCCGGTGCCGTCTGGGTGCTCACCCCGTCGGCCACCACGGCCGACACCACGTTCTCCACGGTCGCTGCAGTCGTGGCCGAACTGGGCGCCGAGGTGGTGGCCCTGCCGGCCGAGCGCCACGATCAGGTGGTGGCCGTCATCAGCCATGTGCCGCACCTCGCCGCCGCCACGTTGATGGGTCTGGCCAGCGCGCGGGCCGAAGAGCACGCGGCGTTGTTGCGTCTGGCGGCGGGTGGTTTCCGCGACATGACCCGTATCGCCTCGGGGCATCCGGCCATCTGGCTCGACATCTGCGCCGAGAACCGCACCGCCATCCTGTCGGCGCTCGACGGGCTGATCGATGGGTTGGGGCAGATGCGCAACGTGGTGGCCACCGACGACCGGGCGGGTCTGCAGGCGAGGTTGCAACGTGCCCGCGAGGCCCGCGCCAACCTGCCCGTGCGCGCCAACCACCCGGCCGAATTGGCCGAGGTGCGCATCCCCATCCTCGACCGGCCTGGTTCGGCAGCCGAGATCTTCACCCTCGCCGCCGAACTGGGCGTGAACATCGAGAGCTTCGAGGTGGTTCACAACATGGAGGGCACCCGCGGTGTGGCCGTGGTGCTGGTCGATGCGGCACGGGGCGAGATGTACCGCGGTGGATTGATGGCGCGCGGCTACCGGCCCGCGGTGCAGCGTCTGGCATGACCACCTACCGCGTCCAGCCACTCGACGGGCCGCTCGCCACCGAGGTGCGGGTGCCGGGTTCGAAGAGCATCGCCAACCGGGCGTTGGTGTGTGCCGCGCTGGCCGATGGCCGGTCGGTGCTGCAGGGCATCGCTCCGGGCGACGACACGGCGGCGATGCTCGACTGCCTGGCTGCGTTGGGCATCGGCTGCGCGTTCGCCGATGCGGCCGACGACGTGGTGGCGGTCGACGGCACGGGTGGTGTGTTCACCGACGGACCGGTCACGTTGCACACCCGTTTGGCGGGCACCACGTCGCGCTTCGTCACGGCGCTGGCGGCGTTGGGCGGCAGCGAGGTGGTGGTCGACGGCGAGGCAGCGCTGCGCCGGCGGCCGATGGCGCCGCTGCACGACGCGCTCGCGGCGCTCGGTGCAACGGTTCGTCCGCTGGGCGAGCCGGGGCATCTGCCGGTGGGGGTGTGCGGACCGCTGCGCGGTGCGGGTGTCGGTGCGCTGCCCATCCGGGGCGATGTGAGCAGCCAGTACATCACCGCCCTCATGCTCATCGGCCCCTACCTGCCGGGCGGGCTGCGGCTGCAGACGACCACCCCGCTGGTGTCGCGTTCCTACGTGGGCATCACGGCGGCGGTGATGGCCTCGTTCGGTGTGGCCGGGGTGGAGGTGGGCGACGACGAGGTGGTGGTGCCCGCCGGTCGCTACCGGGCCACCGACTACGTGGTCGAACCCGATGCCAGTTCGGCCAGCTACCCGCTCGCTGCGGCAGCGGTGGCCGGTGGCACGGTGCACGTGGCGGGGCTGACGGCCGGGGCGCTGCAGGGCGATGCCCGGTTCGTGCACGTGCTGGCCGACATGGGTTGCGAGGTGGTGCAGAACGACGCCGGCACCACCGTCACCCGTGAGGGCCCGTTGCGCGGGCTCGACATCGACATGGTCGACATGAGCGACCTGGTGCCCACGTTGGCCGTGGTGGCTGCGTTCGCCACGACGCCCACCACCATCCGTGGGGTGGGCTTCATCCGTGCCAAGGAGAGCGACCGCCTCGGCGACCTGTGCCACGAGTTGCGGGCCGCCGGCGTGCGGGCCACCGAGACCGACGACGGCCTGGTGGTGCAGCCCGGGGCGCCGTCGCCCGCGCTGTTGCACACCCACCACGACCACCGCCTGGCGATGGCGTTCGCGCTGTTGGGTCTGGTTTCCGACGGCATCGAGATCGACGACCCCGGTGTGGTGTCGAAGAGCTGGCCCGACTACTGGCAGATGCTCGAGGACCTCGGATGAGTGCGGCGCGCGACACCGTGGCGGCGTTTGATGTCGACGGCACCCTCACGGTGCGCGACTGCGTGCGGCCCTTCCTCGAACTGGTGGGTGGCCGCCTCGGCCTGGCAGCCGCGTTCGCCCGCCGTCCGCTGGCCACGGCCAACGGTGCACTGCGCCGCGACCGCGACCGGCTGAAGGCCGTGGTGGTGGGCGGTGTGCTGGGTGGCCGCGAGGTCGACACGGTGGCCGAGCAGGGCCGGGCCTTCGCCGACACCGTGGTGGGCTCGATGCTGCGCCCCGACACCCTTGCCCGACTGCGCTGGCACCAAGAGCGCGGGCATCGCACCGTGCTGGTGTCGGCCTCGCTGCGGCCGTATCTCGACCCGCTCGCCGCGCTGCTGGGTGTGGGGGCCGTGCTGTGCACCGACATCGCCCGACGCGACGGCCGCTATCTGCCCGAGCTCGACGGGCCCAACTGCCGCGCTGGCGAGAAGGCGCACCGGCTCACGGCGTGGCTCCGCGAGCACGATGCCGTCGACGCTGAGGTGTGGGCCTACGGCGACAGCCGGGGCGACCGCGAGATGTTGGCCATGGCTCACCATCCGGTGTGGGTGCACGGCACTACGGTGCAGGCCGTGCCGACGGGACCCAGCGCATGACGATGTCGTTGCCCCGGGCACTGCTCAAGCAGGCGCGTCCCAAGCAGTGGGCGAAGAACCTGCTGGTGTTCGCCGCGCCGGGTGCGGCAGGTGTGCTCGACAACGGCTCGTACCTGTGGCGCACCCTGGTGGTGTTCGTGGCGTTCTGCATGGTCAGCAGCGGCACCTACTACTGGAACGACCTGCTCGACGTCGAGTCAGATCGGCAGCACCCCACCAAGCGCAACCGGCCCATCGCCAGCGGTGCGGTACCCATCGGCCTGGCGCGTGTGGTGGGCACGGGGTTGCTCGTGGGCGGCATCGCCCTGTCGGCCGTGCCGCGTTGGCAGACCGCCATCGTGCTGGCCGTGTACGTGGTCACCACCTCGCTGTACAGCAGTGTGCTGAAGCACATCGCCGTGGTCGACCTGGTGACGGTGGCGTCGGGCTTCGTGCTGCGCGCCATCGCCGGCGCCGTGGGCACCGATGTGCCGATGAGCACCTGGTTCCTGCTCACCACCTCGTTCGGGTCGCTGTTCATCGTGGCCGGCAAGCGGTACGCCGAGCTGCGCGAACTGGGTGAGCAGGGGTCGGTGCGGTCCACGCTCGAGGACTATTCGCTCGACTTCCTGCGCACCGTGCTGTCGGTGAGCTGCGGCGCGGCGCTGGTGTCGTACTGCATCTGGGCGTTCGACACCAAGGAGTTGGCGGGCACGACGTGGCCGTTCTACGAGTTGTCGATCGTGCCGATGGCCACGGCACTGCTGCGCTACACGCTCATCATCGAGCAGGGGCATGGAGCGGCGCCGGAGGAGATCTTCGCGTCCGACCGCACGTTGCAGGTGCTGGGCGTGCTGTGGGTGGTCGTGTTCGGGCTGGGTGTCTATGTGTGAGCGGTGGGGCGACGAGGAGGGGCGATGACGCTGAGGAACTACGACGAAGCGGTGGTGGCGGTGGCCGGGGTCGACGGGTGGATGTCGGCCGATCAGGCGCGCCGACTGTACGACGCCGCGGCCCGCACCACGGCGGGTGATCAGATCGTCGAGATCGGCAGCTTCCGTGGTCGCAGCACCATCGTGCTCGCCTCGGCTGCACCCGAGGGGGTGGCGGTGGTGGCCATCGATCCGCATGCCGGCAACGACCGCGGCCCGCAGGAGATCGAGGGGTTCGTCGAGGCAGCGGCTGACGACCACGAGGTGTTCAACGCCAACCTCGCCGCGGCCGGTGTCGACCACCGGGTGCGCCACATCCGGGCGTTCAGCGACGCAGCGCACCATGAGGTGCAGGGCGACCTGGCCGTGCTGTACGTCGATGGTGCGCACCGCTATGCGCCGGCCCTGGCCGACATCCGCGACTGGGGTGCCCGGGTGGAGCCGGGTGGCACGCTGCTCATCCACGACTCGTTCTCGTCGGTGGGGGTCACCCTCGCCATCGGTCGGGCGCTGGTGTTCGGCGGCCGCTTCCGTTACGTGGGTCGGGCCCGGTCGCTGGCGGAGTACCGAGCCGACCTCGCCCCGGGCGTGGGTGCCCGGGTGAAGAACGCGCTGCGCCAGCTCGCGCAGCTGCCCTGGTTCGTGAAGAACGTGGGGCTGAAGGTGCTGCTCAGCCTGCGTCTGGGCGGGGTGCTGCAGCGGATCACCGGTCGCGAACCCGAGTGGCCCTACTAGCCTCGTGACCGTGGCACGCAGGTCGTTGAGCGGTTGGGGTCGGACGAACCCCACGGTGGCCGACGTCGTGGAGGTTCTCCGTTCGGAGGTGCCCGCCGCGGTGAAGGAGGCCGGCGACCGTGGCGCGCTCGTGCGTGGTCTCGGCCGCAGCTACGGCGACGCGGCGCAGAACGGCGGCGGCCTCGTGCTGCGCCTGCAGGGCAGTGCCTCCGACGCCGTGCTCGACCCGGTGGCGGGTGTGGTGACGGTGGGTGCCGGGGTGAGCCTCGACGACCTGATGCGCGTCATCGTGCCGCGTGGCTTCTTCGTGCCGGTCACCCCGGGCACGCGGTTCGTCACCGTGGGCGGGGCCATCGCCAGCGACATCCACGGCAAGAACCACCATGTCGACGGTTCGTTCGCCAACCACGTCGAGCAGATCACCCTGCAGTTGGCCGATGGCACCGCCGTCACCGTGTCGCCGTCGGTGGATCCGGCGCTGTTCTGGGCCACGTTCGGCGGCATGGGGCTGACGGGCATCGTGCTGTCGGCCACCATCCGTCTGTTGCGCATCGAGACCAGCCGCATGTCGGTCGACACCCAGCGGGTGGCCGACCTCGATGCGCTGTTCGCCGCGATGAGCGAAGGCGACGAGGCGCACCGCTACAGCGTCGCCTGGATCGACCTGGCCGCCAAGGGCCGTCACCTCGGCCGCAGTGCGCTCACCCGGGGCGACCATGCCCGCCTCGACGAACTGCCCACACGGCTGCAGGTGGATCCACTCGAGTACGGGCCGCGCCAGTTGCTGTCGGTGCCGCCGCTGGTGCCGCGGCCGGGTGTGCTGAACCACGCCACGGTGGCGGCGTTCAACGAGTTCTGGTTCCGCAAGACGCCCCGCTCGCGAACGGGTGAGATCCAGTCGATCGGGTCGTACTTCCATCCGCTCGACATGGTGGGCGAATGGAACCGCCTCTATGGCCGACCAGGCCTGGTGCAGTACCAGTGCGTGGTGCCCTTCGGCCAGGAAGACGTGATGCGCCGCATCATCGAGCAACTGTCGGCGGCCGGTGTGGCCAGCTTCCTCGCGGTGCTGAAGCGATTCGGTGCCGCCAACCTGGCTCCGCTCAGCTTCCCGCAGCCGGGGTGGACCCTGGCGCTCGACATGCCTGCCGGTGGGCCGGGCCTGGGCCTGTTGCTGCACCGGCTCGACGAGATGGTGCTGCAGGCCGGTGGCCGCAACTACTTCGCCAAGGATGCCCACACCACCCCCGAGACCGTGCGCCGCGGCTACCCTCGGTTGGCCGAGTGGCAGGCTGTGCGCCGGCGGGTCGACCCGCTGCAGGTGTGGCAGAGCGATCTCGGCCGGCGGTTGATGCTGGCCGCCGACTGACGCCATTCACCCCCGGGAGCCAGCAGTGCAGAACGCATTCGGACAGCCGCAGACCATCACCGTGCTCGGTGGTACCAGCGAGATCGGCATGGCCATCGCTCGTGCGCTTGTCAGCCCGGTCACGCGCACCATCGTGTTGGCCTGCCGCGATATCGATCGTGGTGAGGAGGTGGCGGCATCGCTGCGCGATGGCAAGGTGGCTGTCGATGTCGTGCACTTCGATGCCGCCGATACCGCCACCCATGCGGCCGTCGTCGAGTCGATCGCGGCGAAGCACGGCGACCTCGACGTGGTGGTGCTCGCCTTCGGCCAGCTCGGTGATGCCGAGGTCGTGGCGGTCGACCCGGACGCTGCCGCGGCGCTGACCCACGTGAACATGACCGGCGGGGTGTCGGCATCGATTGCGGTGGCCAATCGCCTGCGCCGCCAGGGCCACGGTTCGCTGGTGGTGCTCAGCAGCGTGGCGGGCGAGCGGGTGCGCAAGGCCAACTTCGTGTACGGCGCCACCAAGGCGGGCCTCGACGGCTTCGCCCAGGGCCTCGGCGACCACCTCGACGGCTCGGGTGCCCACGTACTGGTGGTGCGCCCCGGGTTCGTGCACTCGAAGATGACCTCGGGCATGAAGGCGGCGCCGTTCGCCACCACGCCCGACAAGGTGGCCGAGGTGACGGTGCGTGCGCTGCGCTCGGGTCGCCGCCTGGCGTGGGCGCCGGGCATCTTGCGCTGGGTGTTCATGGTGCTGCGTCACCTGCCTGGCCCCGTGTGGCGCCGCCTGCCCCTCGGCTGAGCTGCGGTCGGGCCGCTGGTGTCGAGTTCGGGCCGGGTGAGGGCCGTAGGTCGACGCGGCGGGTCGGTGTCGGGAAGGGCGGGTCGAGTTCGGGCCGGGCGAGGGCCGTAGGTCGACACGCGGAGGCGGTGGGGGCGAGTGGTGCGGGTGATGCTCGGTCAGTCGCCGCGGGCGGCTGCTTCGGCGAGTTCGGCTTCCAGCGAGGCGCGGCGTTCGGCACCGATGCCGATGCCGGCCGGGCTGACACCGTCGCCCTGCGCGCACTTGCGGTACAGCAGCACCAGGGCGTTCTCGTAGTTGCCGACCAGGCAGAACTGGTTCGCCACCACCTGGTTGGGGGCATCGGAACCGAACTCGCTCGACGCGTTCGGTTCGTACCAGCCGGTCCAGAAGTTGGTGAGCAGGACCCAGTCGGCCGACGCCACGTCGGCGGCGAGGCTCGAGCCCTCGCGGTCGGCGAGGCCCGGATCCATCTCGATGAAGTAGGTGGCCGGGGTGAGTTCGGGGAACAGGAAGTAGAAGGCGACGTCGCTGTAGACGGTGCGCGACAGATCGGCTGGCCCGACCAGCAGACGCTCGCCGGGTGCGCTCGACGCGGCCAGTTCATCGACGGCGGCCTGGCTGGCGCGCTGCAGCGGCTCGTTGCCGAAGTAGAAGCGGCGGTCGTCGCGCGACACCTCGAACCCGGGCGGCCGGTCGCCCACGCTCATGCGGCTGTAGAGCAGGTAGGTGCGGTACGTGTAGAAGGGGCAGACCACGAACAGGGCGAGTGCCACCAGGGCACCGGCGGCCAGGTCGAGCCGTAGCGCCGGCACGTGGGGTCGCCACACCGAGAGCACCTCGCGCAGCAGCGGCACGAGCAGCGCGAACGTGATGCACGACCCCCAGGCGAGGTGGGTGCTGTCGGGCCGCTGCATCGCCTGGCCCAGCATGCCCAGGCCGAACAGCGAACCGACGAACAACGCGGTGCGTGCGGGCGACGGGCCGTGGCGGCGCACCAGCAGCCAGGTGGCCAGCGGCACACCGAGGGCGAGCACCACCACCGCCCAGAACCAGAAGAACAGCTGATGGTTCGCGCTGAGCGCCGGGAAACGCCACCACGGGGCGTCGAGCGGACCCTCCACCACGGCCTGCAGTGCGCCGTCGACCTTGCCGAAACTGGGTGGTCGGGGCAGTTCGCGCCCGGGTCGCAGGTCGCGCACCGGCTCGGCCACCATGCCGCGCCACGACGGGCCGATGCCGGCCACGGCGAGGTGGATCCACATCGGGGTGAGGCCGACCACCAGGCCGATCAGCGGGGCGCCGAGCAGCGAGGCGCGCCCGGCCCGCAGCCGCCACAGCACCACCACGTGGGCGAGACCGAGTGCCACGACGAGGTCGGGGCGGAACGACAGGGCGAAGCCGGCGAGCGCCCCGGCACCGAGCAGTGCCGCCCGACGGTCGCGCCCCTCGGTGTGGATGGCCCGCACGCCGAACACCACGCTCCACAGGCCGAGCGCGACCGCGCCCTCCCAGGCGAGAGCCGACAGACCGATGGGGGTGAGCACCAGGAACGTGACGGCGATGGACGCGATGACCGCGATGCGGTGGCCCCACGGCTTGGTGAGGGCGAACACCCCGGCGATGATGCCGAGGTGCTGCAGCAGCCCGAAGGTGCGCTGGCTCTCGAGCGTGTAGCCGAGCACCTGGTACCAGCCCATCAGGGTGTGCAGCGAGCCCGGGCCGTAGAGGTGGAGGAAGTCGACGTTGGGCACGTCGCCGCGCAGCATCTGCTTCGGGAAGACGAGCATGAAGCCCTCCTCCATCGACGACCCGGTGCCGAGGTAGAGGCCCCGCAGCGGGATGGCGACGACGACGGCGATGACCAGGGCGCTCAGCCAGCCGGCGCGGCCGGGCATCTGCAGCGGGCCGCCGAGGACGTACGGACGACGACCGGTCGGCCGAGGGGGTGAAGCGTCGGTGTCGGCCACGGGGGTCGACTGTAGTGACCCGTACCCACCCGAGCACGGCTGCCGCGCGACACTGGTGCCGTGAACGCCTTGCAGCACCTGCTCGTCAGCACCGACGGCCCGATCACCACCATCACCCTCGACCGGCCCGACAAGCGCAATGCGCTGGCGCTCGACGTGATGACCGAACTGACCACGGTGTTGCGAACGGTGGGCGACAGCGACGCGCTGGGCGTGGTGCTGGCGGCGAACGGCCCGGTGTTCTCGGCGGGTCACAACTTCGCCGACATGGCGGGCGCGTCGCTGGCCGACGTGCGCCACCTGTTCGAGGTGTGCACCGAGATGATGGACACCGTGCAGTCGATCCCGCAGCCGGTGGTGGCCAAGGTGCACGCACTGGCAACGGCGGCGGGCTGCCAGTTGGTCGCCACGTGCGACCTCGCCATTGCGGCCGAGTCGGCGGCGTTCGCCATCCCCGGTGGCAAGGGCGGCCTGTTCTGCCACACGCCGCTGGTGGCCGTGGCGCGCAACGTGGGCCGCAAGCGGGCGCTGGAGATGGCGCTGACGGGCGACCCGATCGACGCGCACACCGCCGCCGACTGGGGCCTGATCAACCGTGTCGTCCCCGACGAGCAACTCGATGCCGCCGTGGCCGACCTCATCGGCCGGGCCACCCGGGGCAGCGTGCTGTCGAAGGCGCTGGGCAAGCGCGGCTTCTACGCCCAGGTGGGGCTCGACCAGAGCCAGGCGTACGCCTTCGCCGTGGAGATGATGGCGTCGGCCGCGGTCACCGCCGACGCGCAGGAGGGCATCGCCGCGTTCCTCGAGAAGCGACGCCCGCAGTTCACCGAGCGGCCGTGATGCCGTCGCTGCAGCAGTACGCCGACGAGATGGTCGCACACGGCGTGCGGCGGGTGCACACCATCGCCTGGCGCGACCTCGACGATCCCGATGCCGGCGGCAGCGAGGTGCACGCCGACGAGTTCATGCGCCGTTGGGCAGCAGCCGGCTTGGACGTGACCCATCGCACCTCGGCGGCGCAGGGCCGTCCGGCCGAGTCGATGCGCAACGGCTACCGGGTGATCCGCCGGGGCAGTCGCTACACGGTCTTCCCGCGCGTGATGGCGAGCGAGGTGCTGCGCCGCATGGGCCCGTACGACGCGATGGTCGAGATCTGGAACGGGGTGCCCTGGTTCTCGCCGGTGTGGTGCCACAGGCCCCGCATCGCCTTCCTTCATCATGTGCACGGCCCGATGTGGGGCCAGATGCTGCCCGGCCCGCTGGCAGGTTTCGGTCGGGTGTTGGAGGCGCGCCTGGCGCCGCCGTTCTACCGACGCACCCAGATGGTCACCCCGTCCGACGCGACGCGCGACGAGTTGCTGGAACTGGGCTTCCGACCGGAACGGGTGCTCGCCGTGCCGAACGGGGTGAGCGAACAGTTCGCGCCGGCTGGGCCGTCTGGCGCCGACATCGCCGCGGTGCGATCGCCGGAGCCGCTCCTGGTGGCGGTGGGTCGTCTCGCGCCGGTGAAGCGGTTCGACGAACTCGTCCGGGCTGCGGTGGTGGCTCGGGCGCGGGTACCGGGTCTGCGGCTCGACATCGTCGGCTCGGGCCCGATGCGAGCGGAACTCGAGGCGCTGGTGGCGCAGCTCGGTGCGGGGGAGTGGATCCGCTTCATCGGGCAGGTGCCCCACGACGACTTGGTGGCGCTGTACCGGCGCGCCTGGCTGGTGACCAGCGCCTCGCTGGCCGAAGGGTGGGGCCTCACGCTCACCGAGGCGGCGGCGTGCGGCACGCCGGCCGTGGCCACCGACATCCGCGGGCACCGCAGCAGCGTGGTCGACGGCGTGACCGGCGTGCTGGCGCCGCTCGACCGGCTGGGCGACACGCTGGCCGATGTGCTGCTCGACGACGAGCGTCGTGGCCGCCTGGGCGAGGCAGCGTTGGCCCGGGCCCGCACCCTCACCTGGGACGCGTCGGCGACGGGCGTCCTGGGCGCGCTGCACGCCCAGGTGATGCGCCGGTCAGCCCGGTAGCACCTTCATCGCCCGCTTCACCAACGTCAGCGCCCCCTGCCGTGCGGTGGTGCGATGGTGGGAAGCGCCGGCGGCGGTGGTGGCGGCACGGTTGGCGACGAACCAGTCGTAACTGGCCGCGAACATCTCCTCGTTCGAGTAGCGGGGCTGCCAGCCGAGGGCTTCGCGGGCATGCTCGATGTCGAACCACATCGACTTCGAGTACATGATCCAGTGGTACGGGGCGAAGGGTGCCAGGTGCAGTGCCGCCGCCGCACGCATGGCCAGCGAGGTGGGTGCGGCGGGCAGCGAGCGGACCCGCGCCCCGGTGCCTGCGTGGCGACACAGCGATTCGAGCGATTCGCGCATCGTGCCGAAGCGGTCGGTACCGGCGTTCACGATCATCGGGCCGCTGCGCTGGGCGGCCAGCAGGCACACCTCGGCCAGGTCGTCGGCGTGCACGAACTGGTAGCGGTTGTTCCCCTTGCCCAGCACCACCACGTCGGCGCCGTCGGCGATCCAGTCGAACAGGATGCCGAAGATGCCGAGGCGGCCGTGGCCGAGGATGGTGCGGGGTCGCACGATCGATACGTCGAGGCCGTGGGCGGCAGCGTCGAGGCAGGCCCATTCGGCGGCGAGCTTGGCCTGGCCGTAGGCCTCGGCGGGCGAGGGCACCGTGGTGGGCAGCACCGGGTTGGCAGCGGGCACTCCGAACACCGCGCTCGACGAGGTGTGCACCACCTTGGCCACCCCGGCGGCGCGCGCAGCGGCCAACAGCACGGCCGTGCCGTCGACGTTGACGGTACGTAGCAGGTGCGGGTCGCGGGCCAACGGCACCTGGGCGACGTTGTGGAAGACGAGATCGACGTGTTCGACAGCGGCCTCGACGGCAGCGCGGTCGCGGATGTCGCCGGCGACGAACTGCACCTCGGCGGGCCGGTCGTCGGCATCGTTCAGGTCGAGCACGCGCACGTCGTGGCCGGCATCGAGCAGACGGCGCACCAGCAGCGATCCGAAGTAGCCGCTGCCGCCGGTGACGAGCGAACGGGTCACAGTTCGAGGCCCTGCTCGACGCACCAGCGGATGCTGCGGCGCATGCCCTCGTACAGCTCGACCGCCGGTTCGTAGCCCAGGTCGGCCCGGGCGGCGCTGATGTCGCAGGCGATGGTCTTGTCCATCTCGCCCAGCACGTGCAGTTGCTGCTGGTAGCGGCCGGTGCGCTGGATGATGCGATCGCCAAGTTCGGCCACGCGGCCGGCGATGCCGGGCAGGCGCAGCGCGCCCTCTTTCACCGTGAACCCCTCGTCGCGCAGGGCGCGGCCCACGGTGGCGACGATCTCGGTGACCTCGTACGGTCGGGCATCGGCGATCCAGTAGCCCTTGCCCCGGGCCTGCGGGGTGAGTTCGGCGGCGAGCACCCCGTCGACCAGGTTGTCGACGTACACCATCGAGCGTCGTTGATGACCGCCCGCGATGACGGGGAACCGGCCGGCGCGCACCATCTGGAAGAACGTGGTCTGGCGAGGTGGCTGGAACGGGCCGTAGAACCACGGCGGCCGCACGACGCTGGCATCGAAGCCTTCGTCGACCGCAGCGAACACGGCCTGCTCGGCCAGCATCTTCGACCGGCCGTAGCCGTAGTAGGGGTTGTATGGCTCGTCGGCCCGGAACACGTCGGTGGGCTGCGGGTTGGTGCCGAACGGACTGTTCGACGACACGTGCACCAGGCGGCGCACCCCGGCGGCGCGGGCGGCGGCCAGCACGGTGCGCGTGCCCTCGGTGTTCACTGCGTAGAAGTCGGCCACCCGCTTGGGGTGGATGACACCGGCGGCGTGCACCACATCGGTGTCGGCACCTACGCCGTCGAACAAGCGGTCGACGGCGGCGCGATCGGCCGCATCGCCCACCACGGCCACCACACGCGGGTCGATGGACACGCGTGCGGCCTCGTCGGCATCGCGGGCCAGCGCGCGGATGTGGCGTCGCGCCGGGTCGGCGACCAGGCGGTGCAGCAGCGCCTGGCCCAGCCAGCCGGCGCCGCCGGTGACCACGGTGGTGGCGGGAGGAGCCCAGCGATCAGCCACGACCGGGCCTCTGAGCATCGATGAAGTGGCGGGCGTTGCGGATGGCGATGGCCATGACGGTGGCCTGCGGGTTCACGCCCGGGGCGGTGGGCAGCAACGACGCGTCGTTCACCCACACGTTCGTGGCCCCGTGCACGCGCCCGAAGGAGTCGGCGCCGCAGCGGCCGGGGTGCTCGCCCAGCGGCACCGTCGAGCACAGGTGCACGGTCATCACACTCGCTTTCGATGCGCCGAAGCGCTGTTGCATGTCGCCGAGCGACGAACGGTCGCGCACCACGGGGGCGCCGCGGAACGACGGGTACACCTCGTCGGCGCCGGCTTCGAGCATCAGCAGCGCGAGGCGGCCGAGGCCGCTGCGCAGCAGCTCGCGGTCGCGGTGCGTGAGGCGATAGGTGACCAGCGGGTCGCGCAGGCCGGGCACGGCGCGCACCATGCCACGGCCCTGGCTGGTGATAGCGGCGTAGTAGACGCTGATGCGCTTCCAGTCGGTGACGGCCCGCTTGAACTCGCGCCAGTGGTCGGTGAGGGCCAGGGCGACGAGCCCGGCGTGGCTGGCCGACCCACCGAACGACAGGTCGGGGGCGAACTCCTTCACCTGGTGCACCGGCACGTCGTCGGGCACGTTCACCTCGTCGGTGAAGCGGGCCGCCAGCTTCACGGTGGGGTGTACGGCCAGGGTGCGGCCGATGTTGCGGTGCAGGCCGGAACGCTGCAGCAGGGCTGGCGTCTGGATGGCGCCACCGCACACGAACACGTGGCGGCACGAGATGGTGCCGTGGCTGCCATCGGCGTAGGTGACGGCTGCCTCGGTGACACGGCCGTTGCGCGGGGTGAGCCGGTCGACGCGGCAGTCGACCACCATGCGCGCCCCGGCGGCGAACGCCCGCGGCAGATAGGTGCGGGTCATGCTCTGCCGCTTTCCCGTGGGGGCATCGCCGCCCGGGGGATAGGTCATCCACCGCGGGATCTCGCTGTGCTTCCAGCCGAGGGCGGCGGCACCGCGGCGCAGCATCTCGCTGGCAGGGGTGGGTCGGCCCGGTACGAGGGTGACGTTGATGGCCTGCTCGACCTCGTCGGCGATGACCGACAGTTCGTCGAGGTCGAGGCCGTCGATGCGGTAGTCGTCGCGCCACCGCTCGACCACGTCGACGGGAGGCCGGAAGTACAGGCCGCTGTTCACCTCGGTGCCGCCGCCGGCGCAGCGGCCCTCGGTGTAGGCGATGGACGGCAGGCCGAGCGCAACCGTCACGCCACCGGCCCGGTACTGGCGATCCATCTGGTCGAGCGAGAACGGGGCCACGGTGTCCTGGTCGACCCAGGGGCCTTCTTCCACGATGAGCACGTCGAAGCCGGCCTCGGCCAGCAGGGCGGCGGTGGTGGCACCGCCGGCGCCCGAGCCCACGATGAGCACATCGGCGCTGAGGCGTTTCGCTCCGGCCACGATGCCGCTGGGCTGCGTGATGCCAGGCGCGCCGCCGGTCATGGCCGGCTCCCGTCGGGCAGGGTGTCGGGCCACGTCTCCCAGATGTAGGCGTAGCCGAGCGAACGCACCAGCCGCACGTACTCGCCCAGCAACGGCAGCGCGGTTCGGGCGAGGAACGAGACGAGCACCGAACTGCCGGGAAGAGCCAGGAGGACGCGCACGACGGCAGCGATGAGCAGCACACCGAGATGCATCACGCTGGGCAGGCCGTCGACGCGACGCGCTGTGAACGCCACCACCTGGCGGCGTCGGGAAGCGTCGAGGCCCGGGAGATCGTGCACCAGCAGGCGATCGGCGAACGGGCCGACGAGGGGAGCAGACGGAACCGATCGCATGGCCAGCGCCCCAG
>JBIIDH010000080.1:0-17093 GCA_044238435.1 Ilumatobacteraceae bacterium
GCCACCTCCACCACATCGGACTCGGACGAACCCTCGACGGAACCCGCATCATCCTGCTCATCGACGGCTACGACATCCGCGTCATCCACGCCGCCACCGGCGAAATCATCCGCGCCCTCACCATCAATCCCGAACACCGCTACCACGGCACCGGACAACCGCCAGGCGGCCCCAAAGGACCCCGCAAAACGAACAGAACCCGACCCTGATGAGGGTCCGGTCCGTCCGGGATGTCCCGCGACATCACATGGAGCGGGTGACGGGAATCGAACCCGCGTTCTCAGCTTGGGAAGCTGATGTTCTGCCTCTGAACTACACCCGCACGGGCGGCCGGAGCCGCTCGGACCTCGGCAAATCTAGCAACCAAAACGCTCGTACGGCCCGGTCGGCACCCGCTCGCCGCAGCACCGACGGCTAGCGTGCGGCCTGTGATCCTGTCCGACCGAACCCTGCGCGAGCAGATCGCCGCCGGCCGCATCGTGATCGAGCCGTTCGACGACGCGCTCGTGCAGCCCTCGTCGATCGACGTGAAGATCTCCAACCTGTTCCGCGTCTTCCGCAACCACACGGCTGCGGTCATCGACGTGAAGGAGAACCAGGAGGACCTCACCGAGCTCATCACCATCCCCGACGACGGGGTGTTCATGCTCCACCCCGGCGAGTTCGTGCTGGGCAGCACGCTCGAGCGCATCGCCGTGCCCGACGATCTGGTCGCCCGCATCGAGGGCAAGAGCTCGCTCGGTCGCCTCGGCCTGATCATCCACTCCACCGCCGGGTTCATCGACGCCGGCTTCGACGGCCACGTCACGCTCGAACTCACCAACATCGCCACGCTGCCCATCACCCTCTACCCGGGCATGAAGATCGGCCAGGTCAGCTTCATGCACATGACCACTCCGGCCGAGCAGCCCTACGGCAAGGGCGCCCGCGGCAGCAAGTACCAGGGTCAGCGAGGCCCCACCCCCAGCCGCTACTGGGAAAACTTCCAGTAACACGAAACGAATTCGGGGAGTTCTGCGTCTATCTTCCGTGTATCACTTCGCGGAAGGTGACCTGATGTCCAACAATCATCGGCAGGGACGGTTCCAACGGGCCAGCACGGGCGCTGCTGCGTGCGCGCTGGCGGCGTTGCTCGCAGCGTGCGGAGGGTCGGGCGACTCAGCAGCCACCGACGCCGACCTCGCCAACCCGATGAAGGGACCGATGGCCGAGTTGTTCGGCTGGAACATCTCACCAGCCGACCAGCGAGCGAAGGAACTCGAGGTCCAGCAGGTGATGGTCGAGTGCATGAAGGCCGAAGGCTGGGAGTACAAGCCGGTCGACTACTCGGCGGGCAGCAGCTTCAACGACGAGTACGCCGACATGATGGCCGACCCTGTCGCATACGGCGAGAAGTACGGCTACGGCGTCGTGCGCGGCTTCGACATGCAGGAGGAGATGAACGACAGCGCGACGCAGATGCCCGAAGACCCGAACAGCGAGTACGTCAATTCACTGTCGATGGACGAGCAGAACGCCTACTACGAGGCGCTGTACGGGGCGATGTCGGAAGAGCCGATGATCGACGAAGTCGATGAATCCGGCGAGCCGGTGATGCCGACGATGGAGAGCACGGGTTGCAACTCGAAGGCGAACGAGGAGGTGTACGGAGATCAGTTGTTGAACGACCCCGACATCAGCGATCGCTTGAACCAGATGTTCGAGGATTCGCAGAACGATCCGGCGCTGAAGGCGGCCAACGCCACCTGGGCGGAGTGCATGGCCGAGATCGACCCGAGTTACGAGTGGGCGAGCCCCGACGAGATCAACATGTATCTCTACGACAAGTTGAACATCGCCCAGGGTTATGGCCCGATGTCCGACGGTACCGAGGCCACCACCGACACCGTCGTGGTGACGGAGGAGACGATGTCGGACGATGGCATGGGTGGGTTCGGGCCGCCCGAGGTCGACCAGGCTGCCATCGACGACCTGCGCGTCGAGGAGCTGCAGATCTGGACCGACGATCAGACGTGCCAGGGCAAAGCCGACCTGTTGCAGGTACGGCGCAACGTCGAGCAGCGCATGGTCGACGATCTGCTCGCCGAGTTCCCGGAACTCGGCGACAAGTAGGCAGACCTCATGTCCGATCAGCGTCCGGGTGGGCGGCGGCGCACGCGGCTCGCGCTCGGCGTCGTGGCCATCTCCGTCGTGTCGGCAGGCGTCGGGATCTACGTCGGCAGCCAGCTGAAGTCGCCCGCCGACGCGGCTGCCGAAGCCGCCCCACCCGCACCGTCGCGCATCACGGTGCCAGTCGAACAACGTTCGCTGGTCGCCAAGCTGGTGGCCAATGGCGAGCTGCAGTACAGCGAGCCCACCTATCTGCGCCTCGCCGGATCCGTCGGTGCCAGCGCCGGCGCCACGCAGATCGTCACCAAGGCGCCCGCGCTCGACCAGCCGGTTGCCGACGGCGATGTGGTGATGGAGGTGTCGGGCCGTCCCATCTTCGTGTTCCAGGGCGACCTACCCACCTACCGACCGCTCGAGCCCGGCAGCAAGGGCCCCGACGTGCTGCAGTTGGAAACCGCCCTGGCCCGCCTCGGCACCTTCGGGGGCACGCCCGACGACGTCTACGACGACAACACCGAAGCAGCGATCGACTACTACTACGCCCTCAAGGGCTACAAGAGCGAGGGCCCGTCCGACGAACAACGCACGCGACTGCGTGCCGCCGAGAAGGCGGTCACGGAGGCCAACAAGGGCGTCGTCGCTGCGCAGCAGGCACTGACCGAAGGAGGCAAAGGCCTGTCGGGCGCCCAGCTGCTGCAGGCCCAGCAGCAACTGCAGGCAGCACGCGACGCAGTGCCGGCGGCCCAGCAGTCGGCCGACCGCCGGAACGCCGACGCCGTCGCTGCAGTCGCCACGGCCACGGCCGTGCGCGACGCGGCCACCACCGCCCGGAACACCGCGAAGGCAGCCCGCAACGCCGCGGTCGTCGCCGACGCGATCAACCCCGACACGGGTGTGCCGTACACCGCTTCCGAGATCGCTGCCCTGAACGAAACGCTCGCTGCGAAGGAGGTGGCGCTCCTGGAAGCGGAGGGAGCGCTGCGCACCGCCGTCAGCACCCGCGACCAGACCGCGGCCGATACAGCCAAGGAGGTGGCCTCGGCACAGGGAGCGCTCGCTCTCGCCGAACTCACCTACGCCGAGTCGATCGCTCCGAAGGACACCCGCACGCTCAACGATGGGGTGAAGACCGCACGGCAGGCACTCGATCAGGCGAACGCCGACCTGCTCACCGTGCAGGCCGAGGTGGGTACGAAGATGCCCGCCGGCGAGATGATCTTCCTGTCCTCGCTGCCCACCACCATCACCGAGGTCACCACCGAGGCCGGCAAGGCTCCCGCCGATCCGTTCGCCACGGTGTCGAGCACGTCGACGCGCATCCTGGGCCGCATCTCGTCGGCCGACGCCGACCTCGTGCAACTGCCGGCACCGGTCACCATCGAACTACGCGACGTGGGCATCAGCACCACGGGCGTGCTCACCGAGATCAAGAAGCAGACCGAAGGTGGCGACGACGGCAGTGGCGGAGGTGACGGCAGCAGCGACGGTGCGGGCCGCCTGGTCATCGTCGTGCAGCCCGACGACCCGAAGGTGCTGAACGACTACATCGGATTCCCGGCGCGCATCACCATCAGCGTCTCGTCCACCGATGGTGAGGTGCTCGCCGTGCCGGTTGCGGCGATCTCGGTGGGCGCCGACGGCGAGTCGCGCGTCGAGGTGGAACGCAACGAGGGCGACGGCCCCGACGCGGTCGAGATCGTGAAGGTGACCGTCGGACTCACCGCCGAGGGATACGCCGAGATCACCCCCGTCGAGGCGGGTGCGTTGCAGCGCGGCGACCGCGTGGTGGTGGGTGAGGATCGCCGTCGGAGCGGCCGGGCCGACACATCCGATGGCGGCGGCGACGGAGGATGACCGCCTACCCGGTCGTGGTGCTCGATGGGGTGTGGCGAGTGTTCGACACCGACCCGCCGGTGGAGGCACTGCGCGACGTGCATCTCGTCATCCAGCCCGGCGACTACATGGCCATCATCGGGCCGAGCGGTTCGGGCAAGTCGACCCTTCTGAACGTGCTCGGTCTCCTCGACCGGCCCACCGACGGCCGCTATCTGCTCGACGGCATCGACACGGCCGTGCTCAGCGACTCGGGCCGAGCGGCCGAGCGCGGTCGCCGCATCGGGTTCGTGTTCCAGAGCTTCCACCTGCTGTCGTACCGGACGATCGAGGAGAACGTGATGTTGTCCGAGCTGTACCTCGGCACGTCGCGTAAGGATCGTCACCGCCGGGCAGTCGAGGCGCTCGAACGAGTCGGGCTCGGTCATCGGCTCGGGTTCGAGCCGATCCGCCTGTCGGGCGGCGAGCGCCAACGCGTCGCCATCGCGCGAGCGCTGCTCGGCGAACCCAGCCTGCTGCTGTGCGACGAACCCACCGGCAACCTCGACTCGCGCAACACCGAGTCGGTGCTCGACCTGTTCGACGAGCTGCACGGCCAGGGCCTGACGGTGGCAGTCATCACCCACGACGACAGCGTCGCCCAGCGCGCCCAGCGACGGGTGCGGATGATCGACGGCGAATTGAGCAACGTCTCATGATGCGGAGACGACGCACGGTGTCGCGCATCGCCGTCGAAGGCGACAGCGCTCCCGACAGCGCTCCCGATGGTGCGCCCGATGACACGGTCGTCATCGGCCGCCCGCGTCTGCGCCTGATCGACCTCGTCGACGAGACCCTTGCCGGTGTGTTCGCCCGCCCGGCGCGGGCCGCGCTCACCACCCTCGGCACGGTGCTGGGTATCGCCTCGCTGGTGGCCACGCTCGGCATCTCGCGAACCGCCGGCAACCAGATCGTCGGCCGTTTCGACGAGCTCTCTGCCACCCAGGTGACGGTGAAGGCGCGTGGCAGCAACGACGGGTCGTCGGGTCGCCGCTCGGCGTCGTTGCCGTGGAACGTCGAACCCCGGGTCGATCGCTTGAACGGCGTGGTCGCCTCGGGGGCGGTGGCCGAAGTGGCCAACCCCGGCACGGTGCGCACCGCCCCGTTGCGCGACCCCGAGTCGGTCACCGAGCAGTTGGTTCCCGTCTATGCAGCATCGGTCGGCTTCCTCGACGCGGTTCGCGGCCAGGTGGTCGCGGGCCGCTGGTTCGACCAGGGCCACGTCGACCGGGTCGACCGCGTCGCGGTGATCGGCGACCAGGTGGCCGCCGAGTTCGGCATCTCGCGACTCGATTCGCAGCCGGCGATCTTCATCGGCGACGAACTCTTCACCGTGATCGGCATCATCGACGCCGCCCCGCGCGACGAGGGCCTGCTCGCCAGCATCATCGTGCCGTTCACCGCGGCGCGCGAGCGCTTCGGCACCAGGACGCCCGACCGAGTGGTGATCGAGACCGACATCGGCGCAGCGCAGATGATCGCCGAACAGGCCGCGGTGGCGCTGAACCCGAATGCTCCCGAGGGGCTGAACGTGACCGCACCGCGCGATCCGAAGCGCACCAAGAGCGGGGTCCAGGACGATGTGAACCAACTGTTCCTGCTGTTGGGGCTGATCTCGTTGGTGGTCGGTGCCATCGGCATCGCCAACGTCACACTGGTCACCGTGATGGAACGGACCGGTGAGATCGGCCTGCGCCGAGCGCTCGGTGCGTCGCGACGCCACATCGGCCTGCAGTTCCTTGCCGAGTCGATGGCGATGGGGCTGGTGGGCGGCATCATCGGTGCCAGCGTCGGCATCCTGGTGGTGGTGGCGGTGGCCGGCAGTCGCGAGTGGACACCGGTCCTCGACCTGTGGCTCCCCCTTGCCGCGCCGCTGGCAGGTGCCCTGGTCGGGCTCGTGGCCGGGTTGTATCCCTCCATCCGTGCCGCGCGGATGGAACCCGTCGACGCCCTCCGCTCCGGCACCTGACTCCCTACCCCTGTCGCCCCGACCGGCGCCCCTCCCGGTGTTCGTGATCGACACCGGGAATTCACCAGACATTCGTACTGGGATTCGGGCCGAAGCCGTGGCGGCCGGTGGGTCGCGACGCCTACGATGGGAAGCCTTGAACGTGTCAGCCGCCACCCCCGAACTCGAGTTGCTCGTCCGTGGATTCGCCGATGTGCCGGGCGGACTGATGCCCGCGCTCCACGCCGTGCAGCACCACGCCGGCTACATCGACACCGGCCTCGTGCCGCTGCTGGCCGAGGTGTTCAACATCTCGGCCGCTGAGGTGCACGGCGTCATCACGTTCTACAAGGACTTCCGCACCACGGCGCCCCGCGGCCCGGTGGTGCAGGTGTGCCGGGCCGAGGCCTGCCAGAGCCGTGGCGCCAACGCTGTGCACGCCGCTGCGGTGCAGGCTGCAGCCGGCCAGGCCGTGGAGCTCGACGAGGTGTTCTGCCTTGGTAACTGCTCGCTCGGTCCCACCGTGCTCGCCGGCGGTCGTCTGCACAGCAACGTCGACCCGGCCGGTGTGGCGGCCATCGTCGCCGATGCGGCGGCCACCACTGCCGTCAGCGTGCGCACCGCCGCTGCCGCGTCACCGAACGGGCAGGCCAACGGCCACGCCGGTGTCACCGTCTATGTGCCGCGTGATGCGGCCGCCCGCAGCGTCGGCGCCGACGAGGTGGCCGCCGCCTTCGCCGCCCAACCCGGTGTGCACGTGGTGCGCAACGGCAGCCGCGGCATGCTGTGGCTCGAACCGCTGGTCGAGGTGGTCGTGGCCGGCACCCGTATCGCCTACGGCCCTGTCGCTCCGGCCGACGTGCCCGGCCTGCTGGCCGCCGACGTGCTGCACGGTGGCGAGCACCCGCTGCGTCTCGGGCCCACCCACGAGTTGCCGTGGATGCAGCGCCAGCAGCGGGTCACGTTCCAGCGCGTGGGTGTCATCGACCCGCGCTCGGCCGCCGACTACGAGGCCAACGGCGGGGTGGCCGGCCTGCGCCGCGCCCTGGCCATGAGCCCTGCCGACGTGGTCACCACCGTCACCGAATCCGGCCTGCGTGGCCGCGGTGGCGCGGCGTTCCCCACCGGCATCAAGTGGCGCACCGTGCTCGACGCACCGGGCACCACCAAGTACATCGTCTGCAACGCCGACGAGGGCGACAGCGGCACCTTCGCCGACCGCATGCTGATGGAGGGCGACCCGTTCATGCTCCTCGAGGGCATGGTCATCGCTGGCTGGGCCACCGGCGCGAACGACGGCTACATCTACGTGCGCAGCGAGTACCCCGACGCCATCGAGGCCCTGCACGCCGCCGTCGCCGCCGCCGAACAGGCCGGCTGGCTGGGCGACGACGTGCTGGGCACAGGCTTCCCCTTCCGCATGCACGTACGGGTCGGGGCCGGCGCCTACATCTGCGGCGAGGAGACGGCGCTGCTGGAGAGCCTCGAAGGTCGTCGCGGCGTGGTGCGGGCCAAGCCGCCGCTGCCTGCTCTGGTGGGCCTGTTCGGTAAGCCCACCGTGGTGAACAACGTGCTCACGCTCGGCACCGTGCCGGCCATCCTCGCCGACGGGGCCGACACCTACGCCGCTCTCGGCACCGGCCGCAGCCGCGGCACCCAGGTGTTCCAGTTGGCCGGCAACATCGCCCGCGGCGGCATCGTCGAGACCGCGTTCGGCATCACCCTCGCCGAACTGGTGAACGACCTCGGCGGCGGCACCGCCAGCGGCCGACCGCTGCGCACCGCCCAGGTGGGTGGCCCGCTGGGCGCCTATCTGCCGGCCGACGGATTCGACCTGCCGATGGACTACGAGGCCTTCGCCGCCGCCGACGCGCTGGTGGGCCACGGCGGCATCGTCGTGTTCGACGACACCGTCGACATGGCCGCCCAGGCCCGGTTCGCGATGGAGTTCTGCGCCCACGAGAGCTGCGGTAAGTGCACCCCCTGCCGCATCGGTAGCACCCGCGGCGTCGAACTGATCGACAAGATCACCGCCGGCGTCGACCGCGACGCCAACATCACCACCCTCATGGATCTGTGCGAGGTACTGGCCGACGGGTCGCTGTGCGCGATGGGTGGGCTCACGCCCATGCCGGTTCGCAGCGCCCTGTTCCACTTCCCGGACGATTTCCACCGCACGCCCGCGCCTGCCGGCGCCGGCCACGAAGGAGCCCCCCGATGACGCTGATCGACCGCGATCTCGGCACCCCCGCCCCCGACCGCGCCGAGCGCACCCCGGCGCCCGCCACGGTCGAGGTCACCATCGACGGTCAGGTGATCAGCGTCGCCGAGGGCACCTCGGTGATGCGCGCCGCAGCGCTCGCCGGTGTCGACGTGCCCAAGCTGTGCGCCACCGATCGCCTCGACGCGTTCGGCAGCTGCCGCCTGTGCGTGGTGGAGATCGACGGCCGCAAGGGAACCCCCGCCAGCTGCACCACCCCGTGTACACCGGGCATGAGCGTCACCACCCAGTCGCCCAAGCTCGAGCGTGTGCGTCGCGGCGTGATGGAGCTGTACATCAGCGACCACCCGCTCGACTGCCTCACCTGCGCCGCCAACGGCGACTGCGAACTGCAGGACATGGCCGGCGCCGTCGGACTGCGTGAGGTGCGCTACGGCTACGCCGGCGAGAACCACCTCGACCTCGCCAAGGACACATCCAACCCGTACTTCACGTTCGACTCGTCGAAGTGCATCGTGTGCTCGCGCTGCGTTCGCGCCTGCGAAGAGATCCAGGGCACGTTCGCCCTCACCATCGCGGGCCGCGGGTTCGACAGCCGCGTGAACGCCGGTGCCGGTGGCAGCTTCTTCGAGAGCGACTGCGTCAGTTGCGGCGCCTGCGTGCAGGTGTGCCCCACCGCCACGCTCACCGAGAACTCGATCATCGAGTTCGGCCAGCCGCGACGCGAGGTGCTCACCACCTGCGCGTACTGCGGTGTGGGCTGCTCGTTCAAGGCCGAGATGCAGGGCGAGACCGTCGTGCGGATGACCCCCTACAAGGGCGGTGGCGCGAACGAGGGCCACTCGTGCGTGAAGGGCCGCTTCGCCTGGGGCTACGCCACGCACACCGACCGCGTCACCGAGCCGATGATCCGCGAGAGCATCGACGACGAATGGCGCGTGGTCAGCTGGGACGAGGCCATTGCCTACACCGCAGCCAAGTTCCAGGACATCCAGGCCCGTCACGGCAAGCACGCCATCGGCGGCATCACCTCGTCGCGCTGCACCAACGAAGAGGTGTTCGTGGTGCAGAAGATGATCCGCACCGCCTTCGGCAACAACAACGTCGACACCTGCGCTCGTGTGTGCCACTCGCCCACCGGCTTCGGTCTGAAGAACGCGTTCGGCACCTCGGCCGGCACGCAGGACTTCAAGTCGGTCGAGCACGCCGACCTCATCCTGCTCATCGGCGCCAACCCCACCGACGCCCACCCGGTGTTCGCGTCGCGGATGAAGCGTCGCCTGCGCGAGGGCGCGCAGCTCGTCGTGGTCGATCCGCGCCGCATCGACCTGGTGCGCACCCCGCACGTGCAGGCCGAGCACTTCCTGCAGTTGCGCCCCGGCACCAACGTCGCCGTCATCAACGCGATGGCGCACGTCGTCGTCACCGAAGGCCTCGTCGACGAGCGCTTCGTCAGCGAGCGCTGCGAACCCACCGATTTCGCCCACTGGGCCGAGTTCGTCAGCCGGCCCGAGAACAGCCCCGAGGCGATGGAGCTGCACACCGGTGTGCCCGCCGCCGAGGTGCGCGCTGCCGCCCGGCTGTACGCCACCGCCCCCAACGCCGCCATCTACTACGGCCTCGGCGTCACCGAGCACAGCCAGGGCAGCACGATGGTGATGGGCATGGCCAACCTCGCCATGGCCACCGGCAACCTCGGCCGCGACGGTGTGGGCGTGAACCCGCTGCGCGGCCAGAACAACGTGCAGGGCAGCTGCGACATGGGCTCGTTCCCGCACGAACTGCCCGGCTACCGCCACGTCAGCGACGATGCCACCCGCTCGATGTTCGAGACCCTGTGGGGCCACGCCATCGAGTCCGAGCCCGGCCTGCGCATCCCCAACATGCTCGATTCCGCCATCGACGGTCACTTCAAGGGCATCTTCGTGCAGGGCGAAGACATCGCCCAGAGCGACCCCAACACGGTGCACGTGCTGGCTGCACTGCGCAGCATGGAGTTGGTCGTGGTGCAGGACCTGTTCATCAACGAGACCGCCAAGCTGGCCCACGTGTTCCTGCCGGGCACCAGCTTCCTCGAGAAGGACGGCACCTTCACCAACGCCGAGCGCCGTATCAACCGGGTGCGCCCGGCGATGCGCTCGAAGACCGGCAAGCAGGAGTGGGAGGTCATCTGCGATCTCGCGGCCGCCCTCGGTGCCCCGATGCACTACGACTCGAGCGCCCAGATCATGGACGAGATCGCCGCGCTCACGCCCACGTTCGCCGGGGTCAGCTTCGCCAAGCTCGACGAGGTGGGCAGCGTGCAGTGGCCCTGCAACGACGCCCAGCCGCTCGGCACGCCGATCATGCACCAGGGCGGTTTCGTCCGCGGCCTCGGCAAGTTCACCGACACCCCGTATGTGGCCACCGAGGAGCGCTCCACCAGCCGCTACCCGCTGCTGCTCACCACCGGCCGCATCCTCAGCCAGTACAACGTCGGCGCACAGACCCGCCGCACCGAGAACGTTCGCTGGCACACCGAGGACGTGCTCGAGATCCACCCGCACGACGCGCACGAGCGCGGTGTCGCCGACGGCGACGAGATCACCCTCGCCAGCCGCATCGGCGCCACCACGATGCGCGCCGTCGTGTCCGACCGCATGCCGCAGGGTGTCGTCTACACGACGTTCCACTATCCGGTCAGCGGCGCCAACGTGGTCACCACCGAGAACTCCGACTGGGCCACCAACTGCCCCGAGTACAAGGTCACCGCGGTGCAGGTGTCGCCCGGCCGGTCGATGGCCACCGTCGAGGTCGAGCACCCCGAGCACCGCCTCGGCGCGCTGGTGCGCATGGTCAACCAGATCGCGCGACAGTTCGCCCACGAGCCCGACGACGTGGCCGTGGCTGCCATTGCCAAGCACCTCGACAGCTTCTGGGAGCACGAGATGCGCGTCGACCTGGCCCGCATCATCGACGGCGGCACGGTGACGGTCGAGCCCCTGGCCGTCCGCGCCGTGCAGTCCCTCGCCATCACCGCCTGACCCACCCCGGCCCAGCCGCACCCGTTCCAACCCCGCCCGGCCGCCTCCAGCTGGTCTCGCCCCGAATCCGTCTGTGCCATGACACAGACGGAACGTTCGGTGGCATGACACAGACCGACGTGTGGGGGGAGAGAGACGGGAAGCAGCCGGGCAGTGGCGGGTGGCGCCGACGGAGGTCCACGGCGAGTGTCAGCGGGTGTAGCGGGCAAGGGCGGTGGTGACGGTGCTGACGACGAAGTCGGTCCGTTCGACCACGTGGGGATAGGTGAACTGGAAGGGTTCAAAGCCTCCCAGGATGAGTTGGTTGGCACGCTCAGCGTCGGCCGTCAGCTCAGCCACCGAGCGGTGGAATCGGTAGCCGAGCAACTCCACCACCACAGGCGTGCCCTCGAAGTGACAGTCGACCCGGATCAACCGACTGCCGCGACGAGCGAGCACCTGCTGGGTGAGTGGCCGAGGTAACCCGGCGCCTCCCATCAGGCGCAGGAACTCGCGCTCGAGCCAGGAGTGCCCGCCCCGGGTGATCTCCATGCCGACGATCACGTCGAGCAGTTTGGGGACGCCGTATCGACCACGACCTCGGAGGGCGACGATCCTCCGGTGCAGGAAGTCCTCTGACGTGAGGCCATCGCGCAACGCGGAGTCGAGTGCCGTCGTGAGCGCGGGTGCATCGAGGTGGCCGGCCAGGTCGACGAGCGTTCGGGTGGGTGAGGTGACCGGCACTCCGGCCACCTCGGCCCGGTCGATGAGCGGCAGCACGGTGGTGCTGTGGACGACGTGGCCGGGCCTGGTCGTCCGTCGCTCGCGCAACGTCACCACGTGGAACGGGTGCTCGAGTTCGAACCCGTCGAACTGGAACAGAGCGGCGGCGGTGTGGGCTGCGGCGAAGCAATCCGGGCCAATGCCGGTGACGAGCTCGGTGAGTCGGTCGACATGCGTGGCCAGGCGTCGGCTGCGGCGCAGGACGGCTTCGAAGCTGCGGGACGGGGAGTGCACGCCCCAGATGACGACAGCGCGACCGCCGATTCGGAATCCACCGCCGTCTGCGTCGTGACACAGACGGGCGGTTTCAAGCGGTCGGCGCAACGAGCTCGGTCAGCTTCTCTGCGGGAGTTTTCCACATGAGCGTCTGGCGGGGCCTGCCGTTGAGTTCGCGGGCGACGATGTCGAGGTCGTGCTGGGTGAACTGGGACAGGTCGATGCCCTTGGGGAAGTACTGGCGCAGCAGCCCGTTGGTGTTCTCGTTCGACCCGCGTTGCCATGGTGAATGGGGATCACAGAAGAAGACAGCGACATCGGTCGCGATCGTGAACTGGGCATGGTCAGCCATCTCTCGACCCTGGTCCCAGGTGAGCGAACGGCGTAACTCGACCGGCAGCCTGCTGATGATGCCGGTCAACGCGGCGCATGTCGTCGCAGCGTCATGACGTCCATCGAGCCGCGCCAACATCACATAGCGAGTGGAACGCTCAACCAGCGTCACGATCGCGGACCGGTTGTGCGCACCCATGATCAGATCACCTTCCCAATGGCCAGGAACAGCTCGATCCGCGATCTCTGCAGGACGTTCAGAGATGTTGATCATCCCGACGATCCCACCCGGCCGGGCCGACCCACCTGTCGCGCGTCGCGACTGACGAACCGTGCGTCCACTGCGCAGACAGGCAGCCAGTTCCCGACGGAACGAGCCCCGGGCCTGAACGAACAGCGACTGATAGATCGTCTCGTGCGACACCCGCATCTCCGGCCGGTCAGGGAACTCCTCTTTGAGTCTGGCCGCGATCTGCTGAGGCGACCAGCGCTGCTCGAGCCCACCAATCACAAACCTGCGTAACTCGCCGTCGACGGCCAACTTCGATGCTCTCGGCCGGCGAGCCAGTTCCACAGCACGCCGATCCGCGGCCCAGGCCCGATACCTGTCACGGCCACCATTGCGGCCCACTTCACGAGCAATCGTCGACGTCGATCGACCCACCGCCCGTCCGATCGCAGCAAACGAATCACCACGCGACAAACCGGCACGGATCTCTTCCCGCTGCACCAGCGACAACACACGACCAGACCGTGAACACGAACGCGCAGGCATCCCCCCAGCATCACGCACCACCCGCTGCACCGAACGCACCGACACACCGAAACGAACAGCTGTCTCGTCCCGACTCACCCCCTCAGCAAGACACCTACGAATCGCAGCCCGAAACCACTCCGGCATCGGCCGCCACCGACCCCCGTACTTCAACCCAGCCATCACAACAAACCCCCCAAGAACAGGAACCCGTTGCAATCACCACCTGAAGCCGCCACGGAACGTTCGGTCTATGTCATGACACGGAACAGGCAGGAGGGGTTGGGGGACCATGGAGCGATGCAGGCGGGGCGGTTCCCAGGGCAGGCAGGGACGGAAGGAACGGCTTGACGGGTTGGCTCGGGGCTGGACGGTCTAGGCCGTGACGACCGTGCGCGCACTCATCGAACGACTCGGCGTGGCCGACGACGATGTGCTCGGCTCGCTCGACGCCGTGGCCGGTGCGCCGGGCACCATCGTCGATGCCGAGGCCGGTGGGTTCTCGTTCTGCCGCTTCGACGACGAGCGCGGCGCCTCAGCGGTGCGCAGCAGCCCGGCCGGGGTGCTGGTGGTTCCTGCCATCGCCACCGACGACTGGCGCCGCGACGACCAGACCCTGATCCGCAGCGCCACGCCGCGGCGCACCTTCATCCAGGCCTTGTCGGTGGTGCGCCCGCCGGCAGCCCTCACCCCGGGCATCCACCCCACCGCGGTGGTCGACCCGACGGCGAGCATCGACCCCACTGCTGTGATCGGTCCGCACTGTGTGATCGGTGCCAACTCGGTGATCGGCCCGCACGTGATGCTGCACCCGCACGTGGTGATCGGTTGGGACGTGCGCATCGGCGCCGGCACCACCGTGTTCGCCGGCACCGTGGTGGGTGCCGACGGCTTCGGATACGAGCGTGACGACGACGGCACCGTGCTGAAGTTCCCGCATCTCGGCGGAGTGACCATCGGTGCGGGCGTGGAGATCGGTGCCAACACCTGCGTCGATCGTGGCACCCTCGGCGACACCGTGATCGACGACGAGGCGCGGGTCGACAACCTCGTGCATGTCGCCCACAACGTGCGCATCGGCAAACGCGCCTTCGTGATCGCCCTCAGCATGATCGGCGGCTCGACGGTGGTGGACGACGATGCCTATGTGGCCCCGGGGGTGGCGCTGATGAACGGCATCACCGTCGGGCAGCGCGCCATGGTGGGCCTCGGCGCCGTGGTGGTGCGCAGTGTCGAGCCCGACACCGTGGTGATGGGCAACCCGGCCAAGCCCCGCCAGCCCAAGCCGCAGGAGACCGTCGAGTGAAGTTCACCTACGCCGAGTACTTCCGCTTCATCGACGACCTGCGCCTCCGCGGTTACGAACTGCGCCATTTCGCCCACCCCGACACGCTGCCGGCGGCTGACGAGCGGTTCCTACTGCTCACCCACGACATCGACCTCGACCTCGGTGCTGCAGCGGAACTGGCCCGTCGCGAACACGAACACGGTGTGCAGAGCGACTACTTCGTGCTGGTGACGAGCCCCTTCTACAACCCGGCTGCTGGCTCGTCGCGCGTACTGCTGCGTGAACTGGCAGCCCTGGGCCACGGCATCGGTCTGCACTTCGATGAGACCGTCTACGCCGGCCACGACGACACCGCGCTCGCCGCCGACTGCGCAGCCGAGGTGGCAACGCTCGAGGCCATCGTCGACCGACCGCTGGTCGGCGTCAGCTACCACCGTCCGGTACCCGGCCGCATCGGCTCGGACACCACCATCACCGGTGGCGCGCACCGCTACATGCCCTTCTTCGTGTACGAGATGGAGTACTGCTCCGACTCGACCGGACAGTGGCGCTACGGCCCGCCGACCGAACGCGACGCGGTGCGGGCCGGCCGTGCGCTGAACCTGCTGACCCATCCGGAGTGGTGGGGCGAGCACCACCTGGCGTCAGGCGATCGCATGCGTGCACTGCTCGACCGACGCGAAGTGGAACGAGCCACCGCAGTGTCGCTCGAGTTGGCGGTCGAGGTGACCGAGCGGCGCTCGGCGCAGCCCGCCGATTCAGTCGCCGGCGACCGGCGCTGACAGCGGAGCCTCGGGGCTGGCCAGCAGTCGCTCGCCGTTCTCGATGGCCTCGAGCAGGTGGATGGAGATGTCGGCGACCTTCACCTGGTCTTCCTCCATCCCGGCACCCTTCACGCCGTCGTCGAGCATGATGTAGCAGAACGGGCAGGCGGTGGCCACGCGTGAGGCACCGGTGGAGATGGCTTCCATCGCCCGCTCGTCGTTCACCTTCGTGCCGATCGACTCCTCCATCCACATGCGGGCGCCACCGGCACCGCAGCACATGCCCTTGGTGCCGTTGCGCTGCATCTCGACGATCTCGATGCCCTTGATGCTGCCGACCACCTTGCGCGGGGCGAGGTAGACGTCGTTGTGGCGGCCGAGGTAGCAGCTGTCGTGGTAGGTGATGCGCTCTTCGAGCGTCGCCTGGCTCACGTCGAGTTGGCCCGAGTCGATGAGGCTCTCGAGCAGCTGGGTGTGGTGCACCACTTCGTAGTCGCCGCCCAGCTGCGGGTACTCGTTCTTCAGCGTGTTGAAGCAGTGCGGGCACTGGGTGATGATCTTCTTCACGCCCATGCCGTCGAGCATCTCGATGTTGGGCATGGCGAGCATCTGGAACAGGTACTCGTTGCCCGACCGGCGGGCCGAGTCGCCCGTGCACATCTCGCTGGGGCCGAGGATGGCCACGTCGATACCGGCCCGCTTCAGCAGCTTGGCCATCGACTGGGTGACCTTCTTGTTCTTGTCGTCGAACGATCCGGCGCAGCCGACCCAGTAGAGGTACTCGGCCTGCATCGGCTGGCCCGGGTCGAGCACGGTGACGTCGAGGCCCTCGGCCCAGTCGGCACGTTCGCCCTGGTTCATGCCCCACGGGTTGCCCTGGTTCTCCATGGCGCGGTAGGCGTTGCCGAGTTCGGCCGGGAAGTTGCTCTCCATCAGCGACAGGTAGCGGCGCATGTCGAGGATCTTGTCGAGGATCTCGATGTTGACGGGGCAGATCTCGTCGCATGCCCGGCAGCTGGTGCACGACCAGATCTCTTCGGCCGAGATGCGCTCGAACAGCGACGACGACGCGATGGTGATCTCGCCGTCGACGCTGAGCGGCGGGCTGACGTGGGCGTGCTGGGCCGACGCGGCCATCACCTCGCCGGTCTTCAGCACGATCTCGCGCGGGTCGAGCGGCTTACCCGTGGCGTGGGCCGGGCACACGCTGGTGCAGCGGCCGCACATGGTGCAGGCGTCGGTGTCGAGCAGCTGCTTCCAGGTGAAGTCTTCCACCACGCTGGCGCCGAACGTCTCGAGCGAGGTCTCGGTGAGGTTGGGCATCGCCCGCATCGCACCCTTCGGGCGCTCGCGATCCTTGAGGTACATGTTGAGCGGCGAGGTGAACATGTGGCGCAGCATCGTGACGGGCAAGATGGCCAGGAACACGATGAAGCTGACGACGTGGGCGACCCACATGATCTGGTGCCACAGCTCGAGGTTGGCGGCCGACATGCCGGTGAACAGATTGCTCAGCGGGTAGCCGATGAAGCTCCACTTCTCGAAGCTGGGCTGACCGGTCTCGGCGATGCGGAAGCCCTCCGCCAGGAAGCCGGTGACGCCCAGCACGAAGAACGTGGCGAGGATGAGCGCGTGCTCGGGCTTCGACTTGATGCGGATGCGGTAGGGGCGCTGCACGTAGCGGCGCACGACGGCCCACACGATGCCGACGAGGAAGACGAGACCGGCGAGGTCGCCGATGAACGCGTAGGCCATGTACACACGGCCGTGCAGGAACTTGAGGTCTTCGGGCAACTGGTGGTC